>JAUWMT010000038.1 GCA_030613025.1 Candidatus Cloacimonadota bacterium | reverse complement strand
TTTTTTAAACGTATTTACCGTCTCCTGACGCAAAAATTAGCTTTGAAGCTATCAATTCCTTCTAATTATCATAACTGTTTCAATTCTATATAAATTATATGAATAACTCATGCCTGAAAAGATGGTTGTGAGACAACCCCTACGGCTTTAGCCGGGAGGTGTGTTATTTTGTATTGATCTTGATTATCTTATCATTACTGATAAGAATATCTTTTCCTTTCTTATTTTCGAGTAATACCCAGTCCTCATTGACTGATTTGATCATTCCCGTTTCTGAGCTCGACATAGAATCAATTGAAAGAAAATAAATTTTGACCTCTCTGCCTGTAATATTTTTTAATAAAGATATATCCATTGGTAACCTGCCCTTTGTTTTTTTTCTTATAAAGTATCGAAATAATTTCTTTTTCTTGTTCTGCTGAGAAACAAATATTACAATTACTATGATAAACATAAAAAAAGAACTTTCCATAGAACTCCTGATTTGATTAACTTCAATTTCCCTTAATTTTTTGCCCTCCGCGCTGTCAAGCAAAAAGGTTTTCAATGTGCAAAAATTGACAGGAGTTGCGGTGTACTTATTAAACTTTTCTTTATGAAAGTGCTTTTTATTCGGTTCAGTTCTCTCGGAGATGTGCTGCTCACCACTCCGATAATTCGTGCTTTTCGTACACATTTCCCAAATGCCGAAATCCACTTTCTCACTAAAAAACAGTTTGCTCCTATTCTGGAATATAATCCATTTATTGATACCCTTATCAGCTTTGATGCCGAGAACGAATCTATGCTTCAGCTTATAATTCGTTTGCAAAAAGAGCACTATTCACACATTATAGACCTACATGACAAATTACGTTCCGCTCTGATCAAACGTTTTGTACCTGGGAAAACCTTTACTTATAAAAAGAAACATAGCTACAGAAAAAAATTGCTAAAAGATCATGATCTGAAACCGATTTCTTCTACTGTGGATCTCTATGCTTCGGTGCTGGAAAATTTCAACCTTTCACTGGACGAAAAGAAGCCCGACTTTTTTCTTCCGGATAATGAGAAAGTGATAGCTTCATCTTTTTTACCTTCTGATAAAAAAAGGATCGTAACGATGTCCCCGGGCGCGTCATGGCATACAAAGCAATATCCAACAAAATATTATAAAGAGATAATTCTACATCTTTTAGATCATTCCGATATCAGAATTGTGCTTATCGGAACTACGCAAGAGAAAAATTTGACAACGGAACTTGCTGCTTTATCTGAAAACAAAATTCTAAATCTTGGAGGCAGGACAACTTTGATAGAATCAGCAGTGATCATCAAACATTCAGACCTTTTCATCAGTGGAGACTGCGGACCTATGCATATTGCTGTTGCCTTTGAAATTCCTCAAATAGCAATTTTTGGACCGACTCATCCGAAACTTGGTTTCGCTCCTCTTAATCCAAATGCAGAAGTGCTCACTCTTGATCTTGATTGCAGCCCCTGCACTCTTCATGGAAATAACCTCTGTCCCAAAGCTCATTTCAAATGTATGATGGATATAAAACCTGAAGAGATTTTTGAAAAGATAGTAGACATTATTAAAAGAAATGATATAAAATGAGCCACAAAACCACACAAAATCACACGAAAAGAAATATTCTATTCAAAGAAGAATGTTATAAAATTATAGAATGTGCCTTTATCCCGATGTATCGGGAGAATGAATTAGGATATGGGTTTTTAGAAAAAGTTTACACTGTTAAGTATAATACAAACAAAGTGTATTGGATTTTTATATGACATGAATGGAAGAATAAATTTCAATATAAATCTAATAGAGTTACTTAACAGGGTGAATCAAAATGCTTTAATTATTGAATTAATTAACAACGGTTTTCAAGCTGAAAAGGAATATCCAATAGTAGTATATTATAAATGTAAAAAGGTTGGTGAATATTTTGCCGATATTCTTATTGAGAAGAAAATTATATGGGAACTAAAAGCAGAAGAAAAATTAAATCTTAGTCATCAAGCCCAAATCATTAATTATCTTAATGCAACCAATATTAAAGTTGGTTTGCTAATATATTATATTTTTTGTGAATTTTCGTGTGATTTCGTGGCTAAATATTCCCAAGGAGTAAAATGAAGAATGCCAGACCATTATGGAATGAATATTTTATGAAAATTGCCGAACTCGTTGCATCTCGCTCCACCTGCCTTCGTAGAAAAGTAGGTGCAATAATAGTGCGTGAAAATCAGATACTTTCTACAGGATATAACGGTGCGCCGAAAGGGGTTCCCCACTGCGAGGATGTTGGATGCCTGAGAACAAAAATGAATGTGCCTGCCGGTGAGCGTCATGAATTATGCCGCGGAATACACGCCGAACAAAATGCGATCATTCAGGCGGCGGTCAACGGTGTGTCTGTCAAAGGCGGTACTATATACTGCACGCACCAGCCCTGTTCCATCTGTGCAAAAATGATCGTTAATGCCGAGATAAAAAATGTTTATATAGCCGACTCCTATCCGGATAAACTAGCAGAAAGCATGTTCGTTGATGCGAGTGTAAATCTCATCCTCGTGGATTTGAGCGCAAAAGATCATCTGAAAAAAATATTATAATGTTCCATTATTACATCGAGACACTGCTCTTCCGGACTCTATTCCGGGTAATAAATCTCTTCTCTCTTTCTGCAGCACGGCGTATCGGTCGTACACTTGGTCTGCTTAACTTTCGTATAGTAAAAGTGCGATGTGCTGTCGTGAAAAGACAATTGAAAGAAGCATATCCGACAAAATCTGAAAAGGAAATTTATGAGCTGATCAGAGAGATCAATATCTCATTTGGATATGTAGCTGTAGAATTCTGCTGGTTTTCTCCGAGGCGTTTGGAAACCTTTGAGCAATTAATACAATTCAAAGGATTGGAGCATTTGAACGAAGCGCTTTCTCATAACAAAGGATGCATAGTTTTTACAGGACATTTTGGCAATTGGGAATTAGCTGCGCAGCTTCTTGGGAATCTCACAAAAAAAGTTTATGCTGTTGCAAAAAAACAGAAAAATCCTTTCTTCGATGATTTTGTGAATAACCTGCGGGAATCAAATTTTGTGCATCTCATTCCTATGAAGATCGCACTTCGGGGTATCGTGACCGCGATCAAAGAGAATAAAGTAATATTAATGCTCGGTGATCAGAGCGCAGGAAAAAGCGGTGTAAGGGCTCAGTTCTTCAATATGCCCGCATCCACCAATCCGGGAACTGCAAAGATCGCCTTAAAATATCATGTTCCTGTAGTTTTTGCAGTTTGCTACCGCCTGCATAACGGTACTTTTGTGATGCAGTTTGAAAAGCCCATTTATCCAAAGGTAACAACATCCCTTGATGAAGAAGTGGAAAAATACACTCAGCTATTCACTTCTAAGCTCGAAAACTGGGTGAAAAAATATCCTAACCAGTGGTTCTGGTTTCACAGGCGGTGGAAAGTATGAGTACTAATTCAATCATGATTAAAAATAATGGCAGGTAGCCTAAAAAATGTTATGAAAGAAATATAAAAGGCAAGAAATGGAAGAGATGAGAGAAGTTATTTGTGGATCACTCAGAAATTTTAAATAAAAAGAAGTGTGAAAATGAAAAAAATAGTTGTCATTCTGAATACATTCGTTTCACTCAGTATAAACTCCGCGAAGAATCTCTAATTAGAGACAATAAAATAAGTTAATAGATTCTTCAACCTGATAAATCAGGTTTCGAGAATGACAAAAAAGGAGTATCTATGAAAAAGAAAATTATGTTGGTTTTAATGCTTGCACTGTTCATCACTCCCCTTTTGCAAGCAGACCTGTCACGGCGTAATGAAATGAAGACGGATCCGATCACTTCCTATGAAGGCACCTGGGAAGGTTCGATCTCAATACCCGGACAGGAATTGGAGATCATTGTTGACTTTATCATACATGAAAAGACCCTTGAAGGTACGATCGATATCCCTCTACAGCAGGCGTTTGATCTGCCCTTGAACATTGTTTCAATTGAAGATAAGCTTATTCGTTTTGATATAGTTGATGTACCTGGAGATCCTCAATTTGACGGCACATTATCAGAAGGCATGAACACAATTGAAGGTGATTTCACGCAAAATAATGCTACCTTTCCTTTTATTTTACATAAAAAATCCATTAAAGAAAAGGAGCGGGAATCAGCACATCTTGAAGAAATTCTTCAAAGCATTCGCACATTCATAGATACAACACTTTCTCAATGGAACGTGCCCGGCGTTGCAGTATCCATCGTCAAAGACGAAGAAATCCTTATGACTGAAGGATTCGGCTATAGCGATCTTGAAAATAACAAACCCATGACATCCAATACGCTTCTTGCAATTGGCTCATCCACAAAAGCTTTTACTGCATTTTCTGTAGGACTGCTTGTCGATGAAGGGATCATTGATTGGAATACCCCGATAAAAACCTACATGCCTGATTTTAAAATGTATGATGATTTTGCCACCGAGCAGATGACAGCTATCGATCTTCTTACTCACCGCTCCGGGCTGCCACGCCATGACATGATGTGGTATGGCTCCTATTTCACCCGCGAAGAACTGTATGAAAGATTGCGCTACCTCGAACCAAATGAGCCCTTCCGATACACTTTTCAATATCAGAATCTAATGCTAATGACTGCCGGCTTAATGGTCGGGCGGCTTTCAAACAGTACATGGGAAGATGTCGTGCAGGAAAGAATTTTCAATCCACTTGGAATGAACTCAACTAATTTTTCTGTAGATGTCTCTCAAACCAGTGATGATTTTGCGCTTCCCTATAATGGAAGCCCAACAGCCGAGCCGGAAGAAATTTCCTTCAGAAATATTTCTGAGATCGGACCTGCCGGCTCAATAAACTCTACTTCAACCGATATGGCTCAATGGATAAAGATGCTGCTAAAAAAAGGAAAAGTCGATGACACCCAGCTCATGATGGAAGGAACATTGGAAACGATCCTTACGCCCCACATGTTCATTCCCGGGAAAAGCTCAAATGAAGAACTTACCTACCGAAACTATGGACTTGGCTGGTTTATCCTTACGTATAGAGGACACCCTTTTGTTCAACATGGCGGCAATATAGATGGGTTTTCCACAATTGTTTCCCTACTGCCCGATGACAATCTGGGCGTTGTAATAATGGTAAATCAAAGTGGTTCGGGTTATCCGAGCGTTCTTAACTGTTATATTATAGATTACCTGCTCGATCTGGAACCGGTGGATTGGCATGAAAGAAGCTTGGCTAAGCTGATGAGTCTTTCGGAACTGGAAGACGAGGCAGGAGAAATTCCTCGAGTAGAAGGAACAAAGCCGTCCCACGACCTTAATGCATACGTCGGCACATATGAAAATCCTGGTTATGGAAAAGTTGAAATCGACAATGACGGCACCCAGCTTTATATGGTCTATCACTCTTTTGCAAGTCCTCTTGAACACTGGCATTATGATGTTTTCAAACCCACAGAAGGCGTTCCTGCCGAGTCAAATACCCTCATAGAATTTCATGCAAATATTCAGGGAGACATTCATAAATTTTCTTCTTCGCTGGAATCTTCTGTTGCTCCTATTGAATTTGTAAAACTTCCTCCCTTAGAGCTTTATGACCCGGAATATCTCATTCGGTTCGTTGGGAAATACGAAATGGGCGGAGTTGCGGTTAGCGTTGAGCTGAATAAATCCGGTTCACTAATACTCACATATCCCGGGCAACCGGCGTATGAGCTCCATCCCTATACCGAAAATGAATTTCAAATCGGGGATCTCAAAAATTATTTTGCGAAATTCCATATCGAAAAAGAACAGGTAACCGGAATGTCATTCATTCAACCCAATGGGATTTTCAAAGCCGAAAAAGTTGAAGAGGAATAGTAAATTCTCAAAGATAAATTTAAGAGGTTATTTCACTTAACTTATCTAATTGCCGAAAGACATTAATTAAGACTCGTTTATCTGCCGGATATGATTTAAAATGTTTATTCTGCCCTTCATTCATTTCACTGTTGTACTTGGATTCGATGAGTATTTTATCAGAAGGAATAAAATCAATCTCAACACCATTTTGATGAAGATAATAAATGTCTCTTCTATTTCTGATATTCATATATATATAATTTTCGAAATAACTTCCCAGATCTCGCTCACCAATGAAGAGGTACTTGATTCCCAGATCACAGACATAGACTTTTTTTGGCGATAATATCCGCTCGTTTGTAGTTCCATATCGTGATATGAGATGGATGAGATAGGTCTTTTCAAAATATGACAAATATCTTTTAGAAGTGTCTGGAGAAATGTTTAATATTTTTCCTATTTTATTTAAACTTACCTGCTTGCAGCATCTTGAAATCATCTTCTCATCTGACCGGAGCGCAAGTGAGGACATCTGGGTGATCGTACCGGAGAGAGATCTCGAACAGTCGATGTTTGCGAATTGAAGACGTTGTTCTGGTAGACACCTCTTTCTCAGGAGACTGTTTCGAACAGCCTGGCGCCGACTACCACGGCGCGGGAACGAGTTTCATTAACCAGTTGTTCCTACTCGCTGGAGTACTCGGCGGCGTTCTCCTGACCCTTGTAATCATCCCAGACCTGTATTTCCCCGGATAAGTAGACCTGACCCTGGTTGGGAAAGTGCGCCTGTATGAACACCCATTCCCGATCGATGCCAACGTGTTCTTCTATTGCTGCGGCGAGGCTGGTCATCATGGAGGCAATAAGTTCATTCGTAAAAAAACCAGGCACATAAAGATCCACCAGGATAGGACGATCGGTAGTCTTCTCCCCCATGCAGATGACGTTGGTCAGGGGCTGCCAGTAATAAGTAATGTATTGCTCTTCAATACCTGTATCCCTGGACACATCCGCACTGATTCCCGCCAGCACTTCGTCCACATCCCTGTCAATGGGAAGAGCACAGATTTTTACCATAGGATCCGCCGGATACAAACCCTCATGTGATGCGATCTCTTCGGTACAAGGCAGTGTAGCTCCCTGCAATACTCCCACCATGACTGCAATCGTAAATAAACACAAACCGTAAGTTCTTCTTGCTTTCACTAAATTTCTCCTTGGAATTTGGGACAGTATCAGCTCATGCTCCTATCTGCTCCCTTAATAAAATAATTACATTACTATCCATATATTTCTTCAATTTGTTTAAATAGATATCTCTGTGCTTGACACCTTTTAAGATTAACTCCGTTTCCCACCAGGGATTATATTGATATAATATGTTTTCCATAGTATATTTAATGAAGCTCTTTATTGTTTATGTCAATATTTATACGATACCATCGTATAGTTTATGCCGTTTTTATACGACGCCATCATATAGTTTGGCAGGATATTATACGGTCACACCGAATAGTTTCTTTAATTAATAAAAATGTTGCATAAAAAGAAGTATGTCTTCTTATTGTGTAAAATTTATTAACTGATGGGTAACATCATGAAAAAAAGCGCTACAGACAAAAAATCAACTTTTGGGCATCTTTTCAGCAAGATATATAAACGATGGTATGTCGGGCTCATAATTGCTTTCATCATTGCAATTCTCGTGTCTCTCTTTCACGAAACAGATATTGGAAAACAATTAGAATGGAAAACTGTTGATTACCGCTTTCGCAAATTCCCGATCCCTGAGCGAGCAGATTCCAATGTAGTCCTTGTTGCAATTGATAATACCAGTCTGAATTATTTTGAAAACTTTGGTGTTTTGTGGAAATGGCCTCGTAATTTTTACGGCATTGCTGTTAACTATTTTGCAGCAGTCGGCGCGAAAGCAATTATTTTTGATATGATGTTCGATGATCCTGATATTGACCGTGCAGAAACCGATGCCAGCGAAACCGATGGCGCCTTTGCACAATCTATTAATCGGGCTGGGAACGTCATTCTCGGCGCTGAATTTACAATGAATGAAACCGATATCACTCCGGATATTTCATCCTTCTCTATCGATCCTCAGATGCAAAGTCCTCTCTATTCACAAAAGTTCAAAGGCGGTATCATACCCATAGATATGCTTCTGCAAGCTACAAAATCACTCGGATTTCTTAACATTCGTCCCGATGATGACGGGATCATTCGGCGAGTTCCTCTCGTTTATTCTTACAAAGAAAACTATTACCCGCAGGTTGCTTACAGCGGTTATATTATGGGACGTGAAGGAAAAAATATCATTGTTCGAAATAATGCCGTTATCACAAATGGGCTCTCTATTCCGGTAACCCAAAATGATAAATACTTCATTAACTGGTACGGATCAGGCGGCAAAGATGGAGTTTTCAAATATTATCCTTTTGCTGCAGTATTCCAGTCAGCTCTCGCCATGCAGACAGGCGGAGAACCTTCGCTTCCTGACAATACTTTCAAAGATAAATACATCATCCTCGGCGCAACTGCATCCGGACTCTCCGACCTTCGCCCCACTCCTTTTATCAATCCCTATCCGGGCATGGAAATATGGGCAACAACTTTAAGCAATTTTTTGAATAAAGATTTTGTGAAAATCGTTCCCGGCTGGATAAATTTCCTTCATATCATTCTTGTTGCTTTTATAACTTTTATTATTTTCATGCGGCTTAAGCCAAAGATCGCAAATCCGCTTATGCTGCTTGTTATTGCATATGTTGTTGGCATCACACTACTTTTATGGAAAGCAGACAGGATCCTGCTCAACCTTTCCATGCCGCTCATCGGTTTTGTGCTTTCTTACGGATACAGCGCAACGATCAGCTACATTATGGAAGGGCGTTCCAAGCGGGATATCAAAAAGGTCTTCACCCGCTATCTTCATCCTGATGTAATAGACACATTGCTTGTTGATCCGGATTCTGTAAAGATCGGCGGTGACAGCATTACCGCAACTGTACTATTCACGGACATTGCAAACTTTACAACCTTTTCAGAAGGTAAAACCCCCAAAGAATTAGTGGGTTTACTCAATGAATATTTTGATAAGATCACCGGTATCGTGCTGGAGAATAACGGACTTCTCGACAAATATACAGGCGACGGTATCATGGCGATCTTCGGTGCACCTATTCCCAAAAAGGATCATGCATTAATGGCGTGTCGAGCCGCTCTTGAACACAGAAAATACTGTCAGAAACTTCAGCAGGAAAAGCGGGAATTTGATGCTGCGGATAACTTTCATATTCATACAAGGATCGGGGTGAACTCCGGTCAGATCGTTGCAGGAAATATCGGCTCAAAAAGCAGAATGGACTACACTGCGATCGGCGATAACGTGAACCTTGCAGCGCGGCTTGAAGGAGTGAACAAGATATATAAAACCCAGATCATGCTCAGCGAATCCACTTATGACCTGATCAAAGAGAAATTTCTCTGCCGGGAGCTTGATCGCCTTCGCGTCAAAGGGAAAACAGAACCAACTTCCGTGTATGAGCTTATTGATGATAACATTGAAGAAGCGGTTCTGAAGAACGCCTGGATCGAGGATTATGCAAAAGCCCTTTCATATTATAAAAAGGCAGAATGGAATAAAGCTATTGACATTTTTGAAAGACTTTCTAAAAATCCCATCAATGATAAAGCGTCCGGCGTTATGCTGGAGCGATGCAGAAAATTTAAACACGAAATCCCCAAAGATTGGGATGGCGTTTTTACCCTGGAGGTAAAATAATGAAAAAGAAACCTTATCTTTTTTTTGTTGTGGTTTTACTCGGTCTCTTTGTGATAATTCTACACCTTTTTGCAATGGGAAATGCCACCATCAAGCGTGAGCAGGCATATCTCCGAAGCGGACCCGGTTCCTATTATCCACCTCTTGCGACCCTGCCGGAAGGTTATTTAGTAACAATACTTGAAGACAATGACGCATGGCTCAAAGTAAAGGCGGACACGCTGACCGGCTATATCTCGAGCAAAATCACAGAGGGCAAGAAAGAATCAGAAGATCTGTTTGCTCAGATGGGCTCCCAGAAAGCGATAACGGAAATTTCACAGATCGGCATGACCGCAGGAATAAAAGCAATGAGCGGGAAATTCTCAAAAAAGATCGATGAGAAAGTTGATTTTATTGATGAATTTTTAAGTTATCACATCAGCCCTTATGGCTTCGAGCAATTTAGGGATGACACGTACCGCTCAATAAACCTGAAGAAAATTCGCAAAAACGTAAAACTTCCCCTTTTTGATGCTCCTCAATTCTTCACGTTCTCTGAAGAAGCAATGGGTCTTGCCATCGCAAATAAAATCGCAGAACTCGGATTATACCACAATAAGGCACTTCAGGATTACGTGAATTATGTTGGACTCCTCGTCGCGCAGGCAAGCGATTCTTATGATATTCCTTACAGATTTTTTATTCTGAATATCAATGTGCCGAATGCCTACTCGTGCCCGGGTGGAATCGTCTTCATTACCACCGGAATGCTGGAAGCTATTGATAATGAAGCGGAACTCGCTGCTGTCCTCGCTCATGAGATCGGGCATGTTTCTCATTATCACGGAATGGAGGAATTGGAAAAGAGAAAAGTTCAGATCATTGCAGAAGACTCCTTTGCAGAACTCGATATGCTTGCAGATAGCTTATATGGACATGATGAAAAGTATGATGATGTGGAAGCTGAACTGGAAGATATTGCTCTCTCTATCTATGAAACTATCTATCAGGGACGGCTTGAAGAATATGAAGAAGAAGCAGACAAGCTTGCACTGCTCTATACGGCGCGAGCAGGTTACAATCCGCAAGCCCTCGAGCATATCCTCATGCGCCTGATCCTGCTTGGTAAAGCTTCAAACAACGAGCATTATACACTGGCACAGATCGGATGGAGAAAAGATCTTGTGGAAAATAAGCTGAATTCCTATGATATGCCAAGGGGATTACGCTATTGGGAAGACCGATATCAACTTAATACGAAGGGCTCTTTTGAGAATTGATTATGTAAATTAGAAACAATATCCAATATCCAACACGGAAAAACCAATAATGAAGGATAAGAAAAAAGAGATTAATCAAAATAAGTTCGATTTGCAGGAACGTTTTATTGATTATGCCGTGAGGATTATAAAAGTTTCTGAAAAATTACCAGAAACAAAAGCAGGTAAACAGGTCTCATTTCAAATATTAAAAAGTGGTACATCGCCAGCTCCAAATTATGGAGAAGCTCAAAGTGCTGAATCAAGAGCTGATTTTATACATAAATTGAAAATAGCTTTAAAAGAATTAAGAGAAACTGAAGTTTGGTTGAAGATAATAGCAAAGGCAAAATTAATCAAGCCTTCAGAAAAATTGTCCCCTTTATTACAAGAGACAGATGAGTTGATATCAATACTTTTTAAAAGCATTGATACAGCAAAAAAGAATAATGAGCAATAGAAACGAAAATATCTCCACCGTCATTGTGACACATCTCGATAAATGGATGTTGGATATTCCGTGTTCGATATTGGATATTCAGACTCTTTTATCTCATTATATAGATATGTTTAAATTTAGAAAGAACTCAATATAAATGCTCAATTCCTCAAAACATTGACACTAAAGCATGTAAATTCTTTTCATATCCATAAATACGGAGGTTGCATGAAAAAGATTTTTGGAATAATAATTATTGTTCTCTTCATCAGCCAGGCACTTTTTGCACTGGAGATGACAGAGCTCATTGACTGCCCTACCGCAGGAATACTTCAAAAAGGTGAAGTAAAATTCCCCATTAGCATTTTCGATAAGGGGGGCGTTTCATTCGGCGCCGGCGTGGGAGTACTGCCCAAGCTTATGTTCGGCATCCAATACGGCGGAGAGTACATAATTGGAGACTCCATTCCGGAATGGGATTCCTACCCGGGCGTGTTCGTGAAATACCGCATTTTTGATGAATCTCCGACACTACCTGCAATTGCTATCGGGTTTGATTCGCGTGGTTTCGGCACCTATACAGATTCACTTAGTGACGGCACAGAAATAAACCGTTTTGCGATAAAATCAAAGGGCTTTTATGCAGTGATAAGCAGAAATTTTCATTTTCTTGGAAATCTTGGTTTACATGGCGGAGTCAGCTATAGTACAGAATGGGATGATAATGACGACAATCTGAACTTTTTTGTTGGACTCGATAAGAGTTTCAATCAGCACATTACATTGCTTGTCGAATACGATTTTGCTTTCAATGATAATGGCGAGGGCGGAGAGGAAGAAACTTATAGTTTCGGAAAGGGAAACGGATATCTGAATGCTGCGATTCTTCTCAATATTGCCCAAAATATTCGAATACAGATTAACTTCCGCGACTTCCTCGGCAACCAATACAAAAATCCTGACCGCTCAATATCAATCGGATATTTTGCACAACTATAATATGACAAGAAAACATATACTCAAGCCGCTTATTTTGTTGAGCGGCTTTTTATTTCTTTGCTCCCTTGCTTATACCTCAAATCCGCTTTACTATTACTCCCTTGCAGAAATTGCTATAGATCAGGGACAATATGCCACTGCGGACTCACTTCTTGAGATCGCCTATCAAATTGACCCGAACTCGAAAGAGGTTATCGTCGAGCGGCTGAACGTACTCTACTATCTTAAGAATGACGAGCGGCTCATTACTTTTGCCGAAGATGTTCTAACAACGGGTATCATACTAAAAGAAGTGTACATAATGCTTGCAGAAAGCTACCTCGCTGTGGGTGATGCAGTAAAAGCAAAAGATATCCTTATGGATGGACTGCAACAAATTGAAGATAATGGGTCACTATTCCTGGAATTATACAGGGTTGCACTGAAGCAAGAGGATGGAACCGGCGCAATGCAATATCTTCATCGGGCTGAAACAGATACTAATGATCCCGATCTTTTGTATCAGATCGCACTGGAATACTCGCGTCTGCAAGATAATGTGATGCTTGAAATGACATTACATAGGATTCTCGCACTTGATCCGAACTTCTCTCAGGTATATGCCTGGCTTGGTGATTTCTATTATAACAACAAGGAGTTCTACAAAGCGATAGAACAACTGGAATACCTTCTTGAAAACCTCCAAGAAGTTACAACAATCTCCATGCAGCAGCTTCTTCTCTCTTATTATTTCACCCAGCAGTTCGAAAAAGTACTGGAGCTTTCGGACTATTTTCCTCTTGAGTTAATGGATTCCGTGCAAAAAAGGATGTTCTTCTTTTCTGCTTATAAAGCAGAGAAATTCCCTGAAGCTCTCGAATATGGCGAATCATTGCTCGAAGAAAAGGAAAGCATGGAACCCGACCGCCTGCAGGAGCTTTACGAAATGATGGCAGTTTCCGAGATACAACTCCAAAATTACGGGCAGGCGAATGAGTACTTTGGCAAGATCAGTGATGAACGCTTTCTTCTTCCTCATTTGAATATTATTCCCTTCATTGTGAGCGAGACGGGGGATGTTTCTCTCTTTCATACACTTCTTGATTATGCAGAATCAAATCAGGCGGACACTCTTTCCTGCACCCTGAAAGCGCTGCTGGCATACAACTATGCTAAAATGGATTCCCTCGATTTGAGCAGAAAATACATTGCTGAAACCGAGATGAAGTACTGTATAGATAATTATCCAATAGTGTTGATCTCCTGGGCAAAGCTGCAAACCGGAGCTTCTACCGATTCCGTATATATGCTTCTCGAAATGCGTCCGAATAAAGAAATGTCAAGCGCGCGATGGCTAGGACAGTATTATGCAGGCAATGATAATATTGAAATGGCACAGGAATATTTTTCACAAGCTCTTGAGCAGGACAGCACAAATCTTGATCTCTACCTCAATGTGGCGCAGTTCTATAATGAGCAAGGACTATTTGAGCGGGAGATCGCAACGCTGGAGCAGGGTGTGCAATTTTTCCCCAAAAATGCAGATATTCTGAACTGGCTCGGATACTCATTGACCGAGCATGACATCCGTTTGGAAGAAGCACGGACGATGCTTGAAAAGGCGGTGGAGCTAGCACCTGACAACATCTATATCTGGGATAGTCTTGGTTGGGTGTATTATAAGCTCGGATACTACAAAGAGGCATTGGAGGCAATGAAGCTTCTTATTGAAAGTGATGTGGACGATTCTGTGATATGTTATCATCTTGGATTGATATTCTTGGAAAACGGCATGACAGATAAAGCAAAAGAATTTCTGCAACGCTCCATTGATGAGAATAATAATGAAGAAGCTGTTAGCAAATCTCTGGAAGTATTAGAACAATTAGAATAACTCAACTCAGAAAAATGCATAACATTGTTTTAGAGAAAAAATTTGGTACTATTCAATATTTACATATATTTATGATTTAAAATAAGGAGTTTTAATGGCACAGAAAAAATCAGATAAGATCGAACGCTTTAAATTCGGAAAGATCAATATTTTACTTTTCATTGCAGCGATTGTTGCGATAATCGTGGGATTCCTCATTGTGAATTCAACAACGACCTTTGGAACGATACTTCTCGTTTTTGGCTATGCGGTTCTCATTCCACTTTCCCTTCTTATCAGATCTAACTCGGATAAACCGGAAAATATGTAACCACGAAATAACTCGAAATAACACGAATGAAAAAGTTGATTAACTTCACTCTTTAAACCCTTTTTAAGAATGTATAGAGATGCAGGAAAATAATATAAATGAATGTAAAAGCATCAGTTTGGTTAATTATTACTTAAATCCCAACCGAATTGGTAAAGAGAACCATGCTATACCTTTTATCCTCAGCCAGCAGACGTACATATTCTCTTTACCAAACCCAACCGTCATGCCCTCTTTACCAAGCCCCAGCTTGGTTAAGCATAATATGATTTATTCAGATGGTTATACTCGAGCGAAACTTGAATTATTCACAAAAAAAATTATAACAAACTAATTATTCCCATGCGAAAACGAACTGTTTTTTATCTTTTTCTTATTTTTACCCTTGTTCCCCTTATTGAGCTTTCACTGCTTATAAAGGTCGGTTCTTTGATCGGATTCTGGCGCATGGTTGCCATTATTTTCATTACCGGCTTAGGCGGTGCATATCTTGCGAGAGCACAGGGTTTGGGTGTTATAGATGCGATCAAGAAGGACCTTGCCCAAAGCACTTTCCCTGCAGAACGCCTTCTTGACGGAGCGATCATTTTGTTTGGTGCAGCGCTCCTAATCACTCCCGGACTTATCACCGACCTTATCGGAATATTGTGTATGTTTCCAGCATCGAGGAAGTTATTCAAAACCCCGCTAAAGAAATATCTAAAAAGAAAATTCTTCGGAGAGGACTATATAATAAAAAATTCATGATCACATACCTCAGTTAAAACAAAATAAAAAAAGAATCACCACCCGTCTTCATTTCATTACGCCGTGGCATGCAGAGAACACCAGTCTTCGTTTCACTACGACTCGGCAGGCAGAGAGCACAGAGAAAGAGAATAAAACAAATATCAAAAAATACGAAAAAATTTGTTGAAATATAACCTGCTAACTTGAATTAATTTTTCCATCAATGATGAATGAAAGGGGGAATAAGGCGTATTTTGACATTTGGATTTTAGCATTTTATTTGTAATTTGAAATTAGGATTTAGAAAATAAAGAAAATTCTTAAAATTGACTATCTCCGTGGCAGAGCCTCGAAGAATTATTTGATTAAATTCACCGATCCTATCAATAATCTATATAACTTTTCAGCAACTACACATGTTCGAAATTTGTATTTATTATTCATCAATAGCCCTTTCAATAATTCCTCCTCCAAGCACATACTCACCATCATAAAATACCACTGACTGCCCTGGCGTTATGCTCATCTGCGGTTTGTCAAACATAACTTTTATCCCATTAGGTTCAGGAAATATAGTACAGCTTTTTTCAGTTGTGTTGTAGCGCACTTTTGCCTTTGCCCTCAAGGATTCTTTCAATTTCTCAAATCTGATCCAGTTGCATTCCCTCGCGCTCAAAGCTTTCTGATATAATTTTTCTTTGGGACCAACAACTATCTCATTTGTTTTCGATCTAATTTCAAGCACATAAAGCGGCTGCGGTGCAGAAATTCCCAAACCTTTACGCTGTCCGATGGTGTAAAAAGGAAATCCGTTATGCTCGCCCAATACATTTCCGTTCACATCGATAATATTCCCGGGTTGAATTTTTCCGGAAAATTTATTTTTAAGAAATGCCTTATAATCATCGCTTGGGATGAAGCAAATTTCCTGGCTTTCCGGCTTGTCCTCAACTTTCAGATCATACTGAGCAATTTTCCTCCTGATCTTCTCTTTAGATTCCTCGGCAAGCGGAAAGATCGTATGTGCGAGTTGGTATTGATTCAATCTCCATAAAAAGTATGATTGGTCTTTCGCGACATCCTTCCCACATTTGAGCAGATAGCGCTTTGTTTCTTCATCAAATTCGATGGATGCATAATGCCCGGTGGCGATATGCGTTGCACCCCGAGCAAGAGCTTCATTCAGCAAAAGCCCGAATTTTATTTCCTTGTTGCACAGCACACATGGATTGGGCGTTCGACCGCTCATGTATTCTGTGCAGAAATTTTGTATTATTGTTGATGCAAAGAAATCCTCTGCACGAACGAGCACATGCGGAATTCCAATTTTTTCACAGAGCCCTATTACTTCCCGAAACTGATCGAGATGACCAGCTTCATCCGCCGGATGTTGACGACAGAACATTTGCAGCGTAATACCAAAAATGTCATAGCCCTGCTCTTTCAGCTTGATCGCAGCAAATGTGCTGTCCAATCCGCCGCTCATTGCCACTGCGATTTTCTTCATGCTTCACTGCTAATAATGTATTGTTTTTAAGTCAAGTTTGTGAAGTCAGAATTGTGCTTAATTTTAAATTTGCTGTGAATATGCAAATAAATTGAGCTGTAACACTTACGAAACTTTATTTGCTGACCAAACTTACAATTAACCCAGACACTATTTTGTTCAAGCTGATTCCTCTGTTGGCTGATAGTTATTGTACTGGCAGATCATCATGTCTTGGGAAAATACCGAAATGTGGTATTTGGCCAAGATTTCCTCTTAATATTAAGGGTGTTGAATTAGGAGAATTACGATAAAAAATAACCATAGTGGCCAAATTTTCAAAACCAAATGGATATTTCGGATTTAATTTCCGTGATATATTCAAAATCATTTCTCTATCTTTAGCAAATTTTTCGCCGGATTCATTATGAAGTGGTCGCTCTTTCTTCAGGTGAAGAATTGAACACACAGGCTCAACACCAATATCTTTAATATTTTGATATGCTTCTTCACAAATGCAAGGTGCAAGAAAAAATTCAGAAAATGAACCACGAATAAAATCAGAAACCCATTTATGGTTTTTTTTAAATTGTCTTCCACTACCCGAAAAATCATCCACATAAATTATAGCGCTTTGAGTAATTCCTGAAGTTTTCTCTAAGAGACACTTTGTGTTTCGAGAATCTATTAGAATACATCCTCTTCTAATTAGATTAGCAGCATCTCTCAATAGGTTTAACATAACTGGGCTGCTACTACCGGCATCATCAATTTGTATATAGATTATTTGGTTAGGATTAATATTAGCTGCCGATAGTCTGTTTAAAATTTCTTTATTCAAATCGACTAAATAATGCTTTGCTTCTTTCTCTGAGATATAAATAATCTGGTTAACTAAGGTCAATAAATGGGAATGAAGATGTCGCGGAAATTGTTTGAGCCAGTTAAAAAAAATCTTCAGCGTTAATTTTTGTGGTTTATAGGTATGAAACTCTGTCAATATTCTGAATGAAATACGCAATATTTTTAACATAGAAAAGTAAAGTGTTTATAATTCAGATTCTTGTTCAGGAGCATCTTCTCCTTTAAGGGTTTCAATCAAATTACTCGCGAACTTTAAAACTTCCTGTAACTTTATAATTAAATCAGCCTTGTCATCTATTGTATGAACAATTTTAGATTTTGTTATATCATCAATAAATTTATCGCAAGCAGCAATAACTCGCCTAGTTCTACGAGTATCACCAGTTAAACTGTCAAAGGCAACCCGTGTTTCTAATTCTGGTGTTAGTATATATTCCCCCAAACGATCAGCTACAAGTTCGGTGTTTTCTTCATTTACCTCAAAAGCCTCAAGAATCCTTCTAAAATGAATAACACTTTTAATATTTTTTGCCTTATATTTTTCAACCATTTTATCCGTGATGCCATCTCTCCCTAATTCATTGTAGATATCAGGTATTTGTTTCTTCGCAATTTCAAGAACAGGATATAATTCAATCCAAAAGTTTGACGGAATCCGTTTTTTAACATCAGGTTCTAGGGATAGTTTTTGATATTTTTCTGGAAAGTTAAGAATAGTTTTACATCTTTTTATTTGTGGAATACTCAGTCCAGTGATTTGATTTAATTCTTTATCATCCTTAATTTCTAAATCTTCAATAATCTTTTTTAGGCTAAGTGCTGTAGGCATAAGTTCCCAAGATTCTCTAAAGCTATGGATGTTAAACATATATATTACGGAGGACATAGAATCGGGTGTTTCGACAATATTCACAGGGATTTTAATATTAACATTTTCCTCTTTTAGTTCTTTGCAACATCTATACCTTCTTTCTCCGTCGATTATTGAATAAATCTCTTGTGCGGGAAGCTTATAAACAATAAGTGGTACAAGAACACTGTGTACTCTTATGCTTTCTTTTAAATCTTTTAAAGGTTCTTCATCAAATAATCCCCTTGGGTTATTAGGACTTGGTTTAAGCTGATCAATTTCTAGATGGAGCAATGTTCCTTTTGGAATAATTTCTGGAACGTTTGTCCTATAATTTTTTTCAGCCTTGTTTTGTTTTCTTTTTAACTTCATTTTAGCTCCTTAATTTATAAGAGACTTGTTTGAAATTAGTATTTCTTCCGCAATGCGCCGGTTGCTTGAAAATCCAGCAATATGTCGTTTAGTATTTACTACCTTATATTCGAAGTCTTTTTTTAAATAGTTCCCTTCATCACTATTAGCATAGCTAAGTAAAAATTCAATTCCATTTACAGTTAGATGTTTGATCCAAAGTCTTAGTCTTTCAATATCTAAATTTGAAAAGATTTTTGAATGATATTCTTTAAAAATCCTAATAGATTTAACGCTATATGGGGGGTCAAGATAAATGAAATCTCCTATCTTTGATAAAGATAAAGTTTTTTCGAAGTCTCCTAAAACAAATTTAGTATTTCTTAGAATATGAGAATAGAATCTCAACTGCTCTTTTGATGGTAATTGTCCTGATTTATCTCCACCATAAGGTACGTTAAATTTTCCTTTTCGATTTGTTCTATATAATCCGTTAAAGCAATAGCGATTAAGGTAAATAAATATTGCAGCTCTTTCAAAAACATTTAATGATTCTAGATTTAGATCTCTAATTCTATAATATTCTTTTGGGGAATTAGGATACATAATTAAATATTCAGAGACTTTTAATGGATCGTTCTTAATGCAAGAATAAGTAATTATTAATTCTTGGTTAATATCTCCGAGAATCGCAGATTTTGGATTCAATTTGAAAAACAAAGCTGCAGAACCTGCAAAAGGTTCAATGTAGCGCTTATGTTCTGAACACCAGTATTCTGATATTGTTGGAAGTAGTTGTTTCTTACTTCCAGCCCACCTTAAAAAAGGTTTGTTAACATATATTTTATTCATTATTTTAATTTCAAAATTTCCTAAGTCCACTTGTCGGGTATCAGAAATGAATCACTAAACATTTTCTATAAACGTAAATACTAAATTTATCCATTAACATACAAAAAGATTAAAAACACCGAAATTGTCTTTTTCTGTCAAATATTTTCTTGCTCTATAATAATTCTTCCAAGCTGGAAAATCTTCAAGTGATTTCACATACTGATGGACTAAAACTGTAATTCATTCTTTAACACTTTGCTAAATTTGACAATTTTTCAACGAATCGGACTTTTACCAAACATGAATTTATTCGGTCATGAAACCCCGGATCAACCTAAGAAAAGTTCGCAACTTGCGGATGAGAATATCTTTACTGTGTCCGAGATCACTTCTCATATCAAAAATATTCTCGAAACCTCCATTACCCCCAAATGGATTAAGGGCGAAATCTCAAATTACAAGAAACAATCATCCGGGCACATGTATTTCACGTTGAAGGATGAGGATAGCAGTTTGTTATGCGTCTTTTTCCGACAGTTCAATAATTACCTGCGCTTCGAGCCGGAAAACGGAATGGAGGTGATATGTTACGGGCAGATCAAGGTATATGAGCGGAGCGGACAGTATCAACTATATGTGAACCAGATGCGTCCTCTCGGTATCGGGGAGCTTGAGATCGCATTTCGAAAATTGAAGGAAAAGCTCGAAGAAGAAGGACTTTTTGACGAATTTCATAAAAAATCCATTCCTGAATATCCAACCCGAATTGGAATCATAACCTCGCCGACAGGCGCTGCAATTCAGGATATGAAGAATGTTCTTTCGCGAAGATTTCCCGCATCCATTCTGCTCTATCCTGCGCGAGTGCAGGGAGATAGTGCGGCGGGAGAGATCGTTGAAGGAATAAGAGAATTCAATAAACGAAAAAATGTGGATGTCATAATCGTTGGACGCGGCGGTGGCTCCATCGAAGACCTCTGCCCCTTTAATGAGGAGATCGTTGCACGTGAAATATTTGCATCAAAGATTCCGATAATTTCTGCAGTTGGTCACGAGACTGATTTCACTATCGCAGATTTTGTTGCAGACCTGCGGGCGCCCACTCCTTCGGCTGCTGCAGAACTTGTTGTTCCGGAAAGAACTGCGCTCTTAAGCAACCTGGAATCCTATGCAGACCGGATGCAAAGTATTCTCAACAATAGAGTGTACGAATGTTCGTCTCGATGCAGGGAGCTCTCTTATCGTTTGGAACGAAGACATCCTGAAAACGTGCTTATGAATTACTCTCAGCAGTTAGATGACCTGCACGTGCGCCTGAAAAATTCTATGAATTATCTTGTGGATATTCGCTTCGGTCTTGAGGAAATGAAGATAAAATTTTTGCAATCATTAAAAAATTCCTGCATTGATAAAAACAACAAGCTCATGAATAATCTCGGTGCTCAAATGCGGTATGCAATGAGTAATAATTACACAAAAATGCACGACAGATTCATTGATCTCAGCGCAAAACTTGAGGAGCTCAATCCATTAAAAATATTAAAAAGTGGCTATACATTGACGATAAAAGGAGAGCGAATCCTAAATACCATCAAAAATGTGGCTGTAAATGACCGGCTGAAAACCCATTTCTATGATGGGGCATGTAAAAGCACAGTAACAGAGGTTCAGGAAAAACCAGAAAATGAAATTCAATAGATTTTTCATACTTTTGATATTGCTTATCATTGCAGGAACTGCCCTTCTGCAGTCAGAGACGAGAAGTCTGTGGGCAACTGCATGGGACATCAATACTCCGCAGAAAATTGTGAAGGTGGTGAAGACTGCTGCCGAGCACGATTTTGATGTCATTTTTGTTGAGATACGCTACCGCGGAGATGCCCTGTACAAGCCAAACCGATATGACCGGACCTTTCCAAATCCGGAACCGATCTCCTATTTCGTGACCATTGACGGCTTTGATCCCCTCGCGTTTCTTCTTCAAACTGCACAAAATTTCAACATAAAAGTATATGCATGGATGACTACCTTTGTTGTCACTCCAATTTACACACACAAACTACCGAAAGACCATGTTTATTTCACTCATCCAGAATGGATATGCAGAACCAATAGCAACGAGCCGATGATGAGCCACAATGGAGGTGAAGGAGCATACCTCGACCCGGGCATTCCTGAAGTGCAACGATATACACAGGATGTCATTCTTGATGTGGTTGCAAACTATGGCATTGACGGAATTGTCCTTGATTATATTCGCTATCCGGGTGGTGAATATACCTACAATTCACTTGCCCTTGAGCACTTCATTGAAGATGTGTCAGAAAATAATTATACGAATAATTATACTGAATGGAAACAAAAGGTGATCTCGGATTTTATTCGGGAAACCGGCGCTAAAATAAAATTTCTCAAACCGGATGTGGATTTTGCTGTAACTGCCAAGCCCGATAATCACGAAGCAAAATACTGTTTTTATCAAAACTGGGAAGAGTGGCTTCAGTTTAAAGAACTCGATTATGTTCACCTGATGATGTATACAAAATCCGATGCTTCATTCAAAGATCTGCTGGAGAAAAATCTCAGCAAGGTGAACTCTCCAAAAATTGCTATATCTCTACGTGCATGGGACGAGCAGAAACGATATAGATCGGAAGATATCCAATCCAAAATACGCATTGCAATGGCGTCTGGTTTTAACAATATTTCAATCTTTCACTTTGGCGGACTTGTCGCAAACGGCTATCAGCTTGCAGATACACTGACTGTAAAATAATCATGAGAATAGATGTATTATTAGATAAACTCTGCATAGTGAAACACCGCTCTATCGCAAAAAAGGCATGCGACAAAGGGCTTGTTATTCTTAATGGTTCGGATGTGAAGCCCTCAAAAAAAGTCCACGTAGGCGATATTATAAAAGTCACACTCTATGGCTTTATTCTGGAATGTGAAATTACAGAAATACCCAAAGGAAATGTTGGTAAATCAGAGTTGCAGAATTATTATAAACTGCTTGTGAAAAATCAAATAACCTGACAAACCCAGAGCAAACACACCCAAAAAGTTTGACATAAATACCCCTATGAACTTAAATTATATAAAAGAATGGAGGCCAACAATGAAAAAGAAAATTTTTTTATTGAGTATTTTTATAGTACTCTTTGCAGTTACACTTTCTGCGATGCCGGTTACATTTCAACTGGCTGAACAAACCGCAAAGCTGAAATTGCAGATCGAAGATAAAAATGACTTTATCATCACGGATTTCTACGAACTAAAAGGAAATGACAACACGAACCTTGCCTATGTGTATCATCTTAATCCACAGGGATTCATTATAGTAACCACCGATACAGATATCGTTCCGATTCTCGGATATTCATTTTTGAATAATTTCGAGGAAGTAGAAGATGGCGAATGGACGATCGGTCATCATTTTGTACAGCTTGATCTTACCCTTCGTAATGAAGCAATTCCCTACACATCCCCTGATGTCATCGCTCAAAACAATCTTCTCTGGGATAAGTATGAAAGCAAAGATCTGAATTATTTCATCGCCGAGACCAAGGATAGAGACATTTATCCTGCTGCCGGTTCTACAACAACGGGCGGATGGATTGAGCAGCAATGGAATCAGGGCTATCCGTGGAATATGTATTGTCCGCTGGATCCTCAGCATGGCGGAAGAAGTGTTACCGGCTGCGTTGCCACTGCAATGGGTATGATCATCGATTATCACAGATATATAGGTAATGCCTTTTTTGACGACTCTGATGATTATGTTTCTAATTTTACTTCTCCACCTATTTACGTTGATAATGATCATGCTACCCTTGACTTTCCATCTTTCCCCGAGCTGAATATTCTGTTGGATGAACTTCGTACTTATTATGTAACCAATACACCTCTCAACAACGAAATGAAAGCCGTTGTTTCCGTAGCATGCGGCTTCTCTGTCGAGATGAAATATTCTTCAGACGGCTCGGGCGCATATTGCTCAGATGTACGAACTGCGCTTCTGTATAAATATGATTATGACACTGCGACACATTATTATTCATCTCAATCAAACTTTTATTCACAGATGCAGCAGGATATGATGCAGGCAAAACCGTGCGAGATTGGCATATCCGGTTCCGGTGCGGGCCATGCTATCAATGTGGACGGCTATAACTCCGGCGACGACACCTACCATTTGAACCTTGGATGGGGAGGATCCTATAATGGTTGGTACACGCTTCCCAGCGGTATGCCTTCGGGATTCACTTCTGTAGATAATGCCATCATGAACATTCAGGGCGGCATTTATCCATTCATAGAGTTTGATGAAA
This sequence comes from Candidatus Cloacimonadota bacterium, assembly GCA_030613025.1. GTDB lineage: Bacteria > Cloacimonadota > Cloacimonadia > JGIOTU-2 > JGIOTU-2 > Celaenobacter. The sequence continues at coordinate 4,792 of JAUWMT010000038.1, read as the reverse complement.
TGAATTTTACAGAAACATCAGGTGATGGAGACGGACAGATCAATCCCGGCGAAACTGTACAGATACGCATCCGTCTTACGAACAGACAGAGCTTTTCAACTGCTACAACAGTTGTCGCAACCCTTGAATGCACCGACCCACGTGCTACTGTGACCGATCCGACTGGAACTTACCCTGACATCCCACCCGGAACTATTCAGATAAATCTTGCTGATCCTTTTGAAGTTGAATTCGATGAAGGCATCGGCGTGTGCACTATTCCTTTCACTTTGCATGTGACCAGTAACAGCGGCTATTACGCAGACCTCGCTTTTGATATCGAAGTAACACTCAATCTTGCGGGCTGGCCAGCATTGATAACAAACGGTGTGCCCGGCTCACCCGCTATCGCAGATATAGACAATGCCGACAATGATCTCGAGCTTGCATGCGGAGATAAGAATGGTAATATTCATCTCTATAATATGAGCGGTACAGAACTCAGCGGCTTCCCTTATAACACAGATAATCAAATCTACGGCTCGGTCGCACTTGCAAATCTTGATGGAGATGAAGAGCTTGAAATCGTTGCTGCTTCACGCGCTAATAAAGTTGTTGCACTCAATCCTGACGGAAGTATTGTTTTTGATTATACGACCGACAGCAACCTGCTCTGTACTCCTGTCGTTGCTGACCTTAACGGTGATGGTGTTAAAGAAATTATTGTTCAGACAATTACAAAAAATCTCTATGTCATCGACCAAACCGGAACAATATATCCGAATTTCCCTGTTACGCTTCCCAACTTCATGTATAGCGGGGTAGGCGTTGCAGTGGAAGATCTTGATGGAGATGGGGCAAAAGAAATACTCGTGCCCTGTAATAATGGCGTTCTATATTGTATAGATACTTCCGGCTCGACCGTTTGGTCCACAACTCTTTCCGGCACTCCGCGCTGTTCTGCAACTATCGTCAAATTCAATGAAGAATACAAGATCGTGATCGGTGCTTCGAATGGTCATCTATATATCCTTAATTCTGATGGCTCAGTACAGCACGAATACACGCTCTCCGGAGATATTCGAACCTCACCGGTCGTGATCAATCCGAATAACTCCACTGTGATTGACGACCTTGTCATCATCGTAGGAACACTCAGCAATAAGCTCTATGTGATTGATTGGAACGGAAATGATCTTGCAGGATTCCCCTATAATGTGCCTGGTGGTATAGAATCCACGCCTGCGGTCGCAGACCTTGATGGAAACGGCATCTATGACATTGTCTTCGGCTGTAATGACAAATATCTATACAGCATTGATATGAATGGCAACCCGACATCCGAATTCCCGATCTATTTCAATCACGACATAAAATCTTCTCCCCAGATCGCAGATGTGGATGGCGATGGAGATTATGACATCGCAGTAGGCACCAATGCAGGAATGTGGATCATTGATTACAAAACACCCTTTGGCGATGGAGATATTCTGTGCGGAATTTACCGCTTTAATCTTGAAAGAACCGGTTTTGTTGACTGCTACCCGACAGTCGGTGTTGGAAGCGAGCCACAATTACATAAGTACTTTATAACCCAGAATTTTCCAAATCCTGTAGCAAACCAAACCAGTATTTCCTTTGGACTTCCAAACACACAGGTTCTGAATCCTCAGCTTAAGGTGTATAACCTTCTTGGACAGCTTGTCGCATCATACAATATCGACAATCCAAAAGTCGGCGAAAACACTTTCATGTGGATTGGCAAAGACAATAGCGGAAATGAAATTCCAAACGGCGTGTACTTCTACAGACTGGAAACCGATTCCTATCAATCTGAAATAAAGAAATTGATCTTACTGAAATAAGAAATATTTCCCCATAAATTTAGGGCGAAGTCATTATGATTTCGCCCTTTTTATATGTATGAATTCTCTTATCTGAGAATTATGATCTTCTTTACTGCCTGCTCATTCTGTGTCTTTACTACACAAAAATACACACCACTTTTCACTTCTTTCCCCTGCTCGTTTTTCCCATTCCAAACTGCTTCATTAATTTTTAATTTTGAATTTTTAATTTTTAATTCTCTTACTAGCTGTCCTTTAACATTATAAATTTTTATCTCTGCTTGCCTGGGCGTAGTGTAACGTAGACCGGTACCGGTGTTCTCTGCCTGCCACGGCGTAGCGGAGTGAAGCCGGGTGGTTATATTGAAGTGTATTGTGGTCGAGGTTGAGAAGGGGTTGGGTGAAGCCGTAAATTGAGATATTCCAGGAACGGGCTCATCGATACTGTAACACCATATTCTTTCCACAAATTCAGGATGATCAATAAAGGGATTGCGGTTGTGCTGCCAGTTTGTATAAATTTTTTCATTTCTTGTCATTTCAAAGGAATCAACCGTATCATCGAGATGCCACTGAATGAGCGTGCTCAGTTTTGCATGATAGGGCTGTCCGTCCGGTGAAGAGGGGATATAATCAACCATTTCCAGGTCGGGTTCGCCATTCTCTCCTTCATAGCGGACTGCCATGTACATGATCATGCGTGCGACATCTCCCTTTACCTCGTCGCGTGGTTCAAAGGAATCGCTGTCCGTATTGCCTGCATAATCTCCATAATAGCCATACACTGCAGTTCCACCATTATCAAAATCCTTATTCCCGCGTATTGAGTTCACCCCAACATCACAAGGGCGGATATGATGTGCATCTGTGCCACAGGGAATAGTGGTGCCGAAATCTCCATGTGATTTTGCCCACACATGCTCGCGATTCCACTCGCCTGGCAGACCTCCAAAAGAATCTTTGCTCTGGGAACGCACTGTGTAAATCAAAATAACATTGTTGGAACTATCCGGATCTTCATCCGTGTTTGGAAGTATATAATCTCTGAGATCGGCATAAGTATAGGTGGTATGCCCTTTGATGATATTATATAATGCGGTTTTGAGCTCCTCTCCATACAATCCCTCTGTTCCATCGTAATAATCTGCAAGCAGAAAAGATACGAATACAAGTAAAAATACAATACTAAAAACTACTTTCTTCATATAAAAAACCTCGTACTGTCATTGCTGCGCGGTCGAAATTTTGTAAAGTTTATTGAGTTCTACGAAATCATACAGAATAGAATTTACACGTGAATTATGATTTTATCTTTTTTATTTTAAATACATATACCGTGGCAAATGCTGAAACTAAAAAGCCATATATGATTGCTTTCCACCAAGTAAAGAATTCATCTGCACGTAAGAGAAGCAATGTAAGATTACTTATGGTCATTGCGGCTATACAAAGAAGAACAAAGGTAATTACAAAATACAGTATCCAATTATTGATCATCTTAGTTCTTAATTTTTGCAAAATCATCGAATTTCTCCAGTCCTTTAATTTTTTTAGAGAATCTAATAAGATACTACCTCATTAACACAACCTTTTGCACATACTGTTCATTCCCGTTTTGAAATGTACAGAAATACACACCGCTTTTCACTTCTTTCCCCTTTTCATCTCTCCCATCCCAGGTAACAGAGACGGGGTGACCGGGAGATGGGGCGACTGGGAGAAGTTCTCTAACCAACTGACCTTTTACATTATAAATCCTAATTTGAGATAATTCGTGTGGATTTATTTTTCCCGCAAACGAAATGGTGGTTGAGGTGGAGAAGGGGTTGGGATATGCTGATAATGATAATGTTATTGGAATTTTATTATCTACAGATATTGAATCTGTCGTAATTTCGATAATATCTGATGGAGGACTGAATCCCTGCTCATAGACAGACTTTATATAATATTCATAAGTTGAATAGCTTTGAACAAGAGAATCACAGTAGCTTGTATAAGGTGTTCGTGCGAGGAGTGCGTCATCTCTAAATATAGAATACGCATAATTCCTTTGATTTACAGGTTGTTCCCAGGTTAGATTTACTCCATGGGAATCTACGGAAGCATTGAAATTAATTGGTGGATCGAATGAATATGGCGGATGGTATTGTCCCAACCGCTGAAAATCGTACTGGTAGGTTTTCCACTCTATTTGTAACGGATCATACGGAACTTCGAGATCGTATGCGTAAATCCATAAACTATCTACTGATGCATACATAGAAAAAGTGATTAAATCTAAAACACAATCATTATTTATATCTCCAAATACTGCAGAATTACCCATTGTAGACCCTCTAGGTCTAAGAGGAAAACCGACGATGTTATCTCCATTATAATGTCTTCCCTCAATGTGTCCAGTTAAAGGATTAGTAGTTGACAAATTTGAATCAAATATTATTTCTTTTTCTGCTGATAAATCAATATTCCCTATGATGATAGGCCCATACACGCTCCCTATGCTATAATAAGGTGCATTAGAAAAATATGAACCATCAACATTATAAATAAATATTGTATTATTAGATTGATAGGTATTATGACAACCACATATTATTTCTAATATTCCATTGTTGTCTATATCAGCGATAGATGGCGGACACATGTTTAGATCCGGAAAGTTTCTTGGCCAGCCAGACATAATAGATCCATCATATTTGTAAATATATAATCCCGTTATTTCGGGAATTTCGTATGAACCAGAAGCAGGAACAATTATTTCCGAGAAACCATCCCCGGTCAGGTCTGCAAGAACAGGTGACGTGTCCCAGTAATTGGCATCGCCATTATAAGCAAGTTGCGGCCAGCCATCCATAATAGTCCCGTCCGGCTTCAGCACATAAAGATTATGATCATGTGCGGCACAGATTATCTCAGGTATTCCATCACTGTCGATATCTCCTACTGCCGGTGGGCAGGCAACG
>JAUWMT010000020.1 GCA_030613025.1 Candidatus Cloacimonadota bacterium | reverse complement strand
AGATAACTAATACCATATTTATTGTAAATATTATTGAGGTTATGGGACAGCCCCTTAATAGGAAGATAGCGGACTTTAACCGATTCACTTGTCCCGTTAAATTTGTATTCATTTAACTGGGATCGGTTTCCAAATATTTGAAAATTTTCTAACATATTTCTAATCATAACCTTTTTATAGTAAATTCATATTTTGTATTCATAATATAAATCTTTACTTGGCTGGGTAAATATCAAAAATCGCAAATATTGTGAAAAACTTGCCTAAGAAAGCAATATATCCTGTTTAAAGTACTATTAATAATGGAGTACATAATGAAATATTTAGTTACTGGTGGAGCTGGATTTATCGGCTCTAATATCGTACAAGAACTTCTTAACAGGGGAGAAGAAGTTCGTGTTCTCGATAACTTCTCTACGGGGAAAAGAGAAAATGTTTTTTGCTTCAAGAATGAAAAGAACTTTGAGCTTATTGAAGGTGATCTGCGCAGCTTTCATACAGTAAGGGATGCTGTACGTGAAGTTGATTATATCTTACATCAAGGTGCACTCCCTTCGGTTCCGCGTTCTGTTAACGATCCTATAACAACGAATGATGTTAATATTCTGGGAACATTAAATATTCTGGAAGCCGCTCGAGAATTTGATGTGAAACGAATAGTATATGCTTCATCTTCTTCAATTTATGGTGATAGTGAAGAACTTCCCAAAAGAGAGGATATGTTCATTCGACCCCTTTCACCTTATGCATTATCAAAATATACTGCTGAACGTTACTGCCAGATATATACAAAAATTTATGATTTTGAAACTGTCTGCCTTCGTTATTTCAATGTATTTGGACCTAACCAGGATCCATTCTCGCAATACAGCGCTGTCATTCCAAAATTTATCAAACTTATTGCAGAAGATAAACAACCCATAATTTATGGAGACGGTACAAAATCAAGGGACTTCACTTACGTCAAGAATGTTGTTGAAGCAAATCTGCTTGCATGCACAGCTCCCAAAGCTGCAGGGCAGGTGATAAATATCGCTTGTCAAACCAGCACTACATTGTTGGAGCTTGTTAAAATGATAAATGATTATCTTCATAAGAATATTAGCCCACAATTCGATGAAGATCGGAGCGGGGATGTGAAACATTCTTTGGCATCAATAATAAAAGCTGAAGATTTACTTAATTATAAAGTTGAAATTCCATTCAGGGATGGATTATATAAGACTATTAATTTTTTACTTAATAAGGAGAAGTAATGAAAATTTTAATTACCGGCGGTTCGGGTTTTATCGGATCATATCTTGCTGAGTACCTTCTGAAGAGTGGACATTATGTAGTGATATTAGACAATCTTTCTACCGGACGATTAGCAAATATAAAAAACATCTATCGTCACAAGAATCTTGAAGTGCATATTGATACGATTTTTAATAGAGATTTGATGGACGAATTGGTAAAAGGTTGTGACCAGATATACCACCTTGCTGCTGCTGTTGGTGTTCGGTTCATTGTTGATAATCCCGTTCAAACTATCGAGACAAATGTGGGTGGCTCTGAGGTTCTTTTAAAGATTGCGAACAAATATAAGAAAAAGATACTCATTGCTTCCACCTCTGAAGTATATGGAAAATCCGATGAGCTTCCTTTTAAAGAAGATGCGATGAGAGTATATGGTCCTACAACAATCCGAAGATGGTCCTATGCAGAGTCAAAAGCCATAGATGAGTTTCTCGCATTGGCATACCTGCATGAAAAGAAATTGCCGGTTGTTATAGCCCGTTTGTTCAACACAGTGGGACCGCGGCAATCAGGTCAGTACGGAATGGTCGTTCCCCGTTTTGTGCAGCAAGCGCTACTTGATCATCCCATCACTGTTTATGGAGACGGCAAACAATCACGATGTTTTGGCTATGTAGGGGATATTGTTGAAGCTATTGTAAAACTTATGGATAATGAGAAGTGCATTGGTCAAATATATAACATCGGCACAAGTGAAGAAATTACTATATACGATCTCGCTAAAAAAGTAAAAGAGCTCACAAATAGTAAATCCCAGATCAAACTTATTCCTTACGAAGAAGCATACGAAGAGGGCTTTGAGGATATGCAAAGAAGAATTCCCGACCTCTCAAAAGCCGGAAGGGATATCAATTATAAACCCAAAGTCTCTCTTACAAGGATCCTGCAGGAAATCATTGAATATTATAAGAAATAATCATGGAGTTCAAAAATAAAAAGGCAACAAAGGATTACTATATTGAGAAAACCTATGAAACGGGCATTGTGCTTACCGGAAATGAGATCAAATCCATACGCGAAGGAAGAGTGAACTTCACAGACAGTTATGCCCGTGTGAAAGAAGGTGAACTCTGGCTCGAAAGCCTTCATATAAGCCCATATGATAAAGGTTTTAATTATGATTATAATCCTAAACGGTCTCGAAAATTACTCATGCACAAATACGAAATTAACAGGTTAGAAAGAAAAATCACCGAAAAAGGATATACGCTGATCCCACTTTCTCTGTTTATAAACGAAAACGGATTAGCAAAAATAATTCTCGGTCTTGCGAAAGGTAAACGAGCTTATGAAAAACGCGATAAGATCAAAGCTCGGGATGCTGAACGCGAAATGGATCGAGCAATGCGAAGATAAAAAACTATGAATTGGATCTGGAACCCCGCTACTCATATACAACTATGCAAACTGGCACTGACAAAAATGTCATCCTTTTTCAACGAACTTATCAGTGTATATCCTGAATATTTCGAACTCGGGATCATTGCTCCTGATAAGTTGTTCTGCGATACGACAAATCATTATTATAATTGCACTCCAAACCCATCCGGCTATCATTACGGCAGTGTTGTGAAGAAGATCATAAAAGAAATCGAGCTGATTGAGGATATGATTGGGAATCGTGATTCTTTAATATATCATCCAAATTGTAGCTATTATCTGAAACATATTCTTGATAATTCTGTAAAAATACTTGTTTTTGAATTCGGAGTTATTTCTCACTATATTGCCGATCTTCACCAACCCTTTCATACTGATGGAAAATACAGGTTTGATTACGAAGAAGTGCCGCACAGGATCTACGAAGCAGACGTGCGCAAGCATTTTGTCGAATTACAGCTCGATGTTGGTAAAAGACGATACAACATTCCAAATCTTGAAGATTATCTGTATAATACTATTTATAAAATCAATAAATCTTACGATCCATTAATAGATTATTATTTCCTTACTCCAAATAAAGTCAAAGCAGACAGATGGGAAAAGGCAAAATCAAAAACTGAGAAATTTCTTTCAGAAGCAGCAAAATGTATCGCAAATATCTGGTTTCCATTTGAATCACATTTAAAAGTATATAAAAAGCTATTAAAAAATATTTATTTAATGCAGGAACTTAATAAAGCAGTTGATCTTGACGGCAGCTATTACTTGAAGATATACAATTCCGGAACTATGAGCATAAGAAGGAGAAAATGAATAACAACGTAGTTATACAGATCGAGAACATTTCGAAGATCTATCAGATGGGAAAGGTAAAAGTACCCGCTCTCGCAGGTATCGATCTTTCTATTGAAAAAAATACCTATACTGCAATTATGGGACCTTCCGGTTCCGGCAAATCCACATTACTTCATATTTTGGGATGTCTCGATACACCAACTGAAGGTGTATATTACCTTGATCACGAAAAGGTAAGCGATCTTAGTTACAATAAGCTTGCAGAGATTCGCAATAACAAGATCGGATTTGTCTTTCAAGTTTTCAATCTTTTGCCGAACATGAATGTACTTGAAAATGTTGAACTGCCGCTAATGTATGCCGGAGTTCATAAGAAAGAGAGAAAACAACGGGCATCTGAAGTTCTGGAAAGAGTGGGACTTGACCACCGCCTGAAACACAAACCCCAGGAATTGTCGGGTGGAGAAAGACAACGAACAGCCATTGCCAGAGCATTGGCGAATAACCCATCCATCATTCTTGCTGACGAGCCAACCGGCAACCTGGATAGCACTTCAGGGGGCAGTATAATGAAAATTTTCTCCGATCTGCATGAGCAGGGACATACTATCATCGTTGTAACACATGACAATAATATAGCGAAAATGACGCAGCGCGTTATCAAGTTAAGTGATGGAAAAGTCGTAAACTCATGAGCATATTTTATAATATAAAACTCGGTATCGTTGATATGGTTCACAATGTTGGACGTACATTGATTACAATGCTCGGTGTGATCCTTGGCACGATGTCCATCATTGCGGTTCTTGCGCTTGTTCAAGGTGGTCGTGAACAATCAATTCGATGGCTTGAAGAGCGTGGCGGTGTGCTAAAGCTTTCAATCGATACGAAGTGGACCTTTGACCTCGATGAACGCTCACAAATCTATGACCAGCGCCTGATGCTTAAAGATATGAGATTAATAAGAAATTACTTTCCCGATCTTCTGAATTTCAGCCCGGAAAGTTCGAAATGGCTTCAGATGAAGTATAAGGATAAAAATTATTCAACTCGTGTGAATGGTGTTTTCCCCGCATATCAGGAAGCAGATAATTTTCATATTGGAGAGGGAAGATTCATTACGGAATTTGATATAGAGCAGGCAAACCGGGTTATTGCAATTGGAGTTAGGGTTAAGGATGCGCTTTTTGGCAAAGAAAATGCTCTTGGTAAAAACATCACGATTAGAAATAGCCAATTTAAAGTGATTGGAATAATGGAAGAGAAAAAGATGGAAATAGCCGGCTGGAGAGGTCATAATCCCATGGATTGGCTTAATCGTCAGTCTTTCATTCCACTTACTACAATGCTCAAAAAACTATTTGCTGACCAGTCGATAAACGAGATCAACTTTCAGGTTGCTTCTTCAGACATGGTGAAACCAACCCAGGAACGATTAAATCAATTTCTAAAAGCTCTACGCAACGGTGAAGAGATCTTTGAAGTCCGGGCAAACAGTGACAGACTTGAAAATATTCAAAAGAGTTCCAATGATACACAACTGATTCTTATGATCGTTGGAGGTATATCTTTGATCGTTGGCGGTATTGTAATCACAAATATAAGTCTTGCCTCGGTAAAAGAACGTTTGCGAGAGATCGGTGTTCGAATGGCTGTGGGTGCGAAGAGAAAGGATATCCTCGTTCAGTTTTTGATTCAAACAACCTTTATGAGTTTGCTGGGCGGGATTGTAGGAGTTATAATGGGATTGGCACTTCTTCGGGCTTTAGAAAAATTTCTATCTTCACCAACATCAGCAAATCCAAATATGATAATTATCGCACTTGTTCTGTCAGTCGGAGTTGGTTTTGTGGCAGGTTTCTTTCCAGCTATGCAGGCGAGCAGATCAGATCCTATAAAAATTTTGCGATACGAGTAGGAGTATGAAAAAGGGTTTAATAAAATTCTGGCAAAATCTTAAAATAATCTATTCAAATTTTACTGACGATCAGGCATTTTTACGAGCCACAGGGCTGTCGTACATAACATTTTTAGCATTTATACCGTTTATCATGGTAGTATTTCTATTTACTCCGAATATTACTGTCGTTAAGATCAAGGATGTATTTCTAAATTTTATTTTTGAGACCTTCATACCCAAATCAGCTGAAGTATTGAGGGAAATTTTTAATGAGATGCTTGCACGAAGAACCAGTCTCGATGTTATCGGTGTCATTTTGCTTGTTGTAACATCATTTTGTTTGTTCAAATCAATTTCGCACACTTTTGATAAAATTCAGCAAGCTCAGAAACCGAAAAAGAGCTCTGTTTTCCAGGATTTTGAGCGTTTCATAGCTTCAATTGTAGGAGGATTTATTGTCCTCGCAGCACTTCTTGTAGCAGCTTCGGTACCCCTCATCAGCCAGATCATTCAGATTGGAATATTCATCAAACTTCTTCCTTATCTAGGTATGATACTTCTAATTTTTACACTTTATGAAGTTGTTTCTCCAGTGCATCCCAAAATGATCCATGCCCTTATTGGAGCTGTGTTTACAAGCATAATATGGTCAATCGGGAAGAGTGGTTTTGACTGGTACATCGCCACTTTTACGAATGTTCGATCTGTATATGGCACACTCGGTGCATTCCCGATTTTTATGATATGGCTTTATTTTACCTGGCTAACAATTCTTTTCGGAATGGAGATCGTGGCATTTTTGTCTGGAAGAATTCAAACAAACCATATCGAAAAAGAACTGAATAGCTCAATTGCATTAACCTTATCCCTGGAAAAGAAAATTCCAGGCGAACTTGCACAAGAGATAAAAGAAATTCAAACAACTAAAAATGAAATTGATGATCAAACCTTTATGAAGTTGATAAAGGAAATTGTGGAATCATCCAAAAAAGATAAAGAAGAGAAACAGGAAAAAGAAAAGGAAACCCATGAGCTACAAGAGAAGTGATAATAGGAAAGCTGATCAACTACGCGAAATCAAAATTACAAGAAATTATCTTCATGACCCGGAAGGTTCTGTACTTATTGAAATGGGGAACACCAAAGTGATCTGTACAGCATCCATTGATCATAAAGTACCAAAATTTATACGAGAAAGTGGCGCTAAACATGGGTGGCTTACTGCAGAATATGATATGCTCCCGCGAAGTGCGAACAAGAGAATTCTGCGTGACAGATATCAGGGAAAGATCAAAGGAAGAAGCCAGGAAATTCAGCGATTGATAGGACGTTCTCTTCGATCGGTATTCGATTTAACACAGATACCGGACAAACAAATAATATTGGATTGCGACGTCATACAGGCAGATGGCGGGACACGGACTGCTGCGATCAACGGTAGTTTTATTGCATTATATGATGCCTGCTCATTCATGAGAGAAAGAAAGTGGCTCAAAGAATTTCCGATCAATAATTTCATCGGAGCTATCAGTGCGGGGGTTGTACAGGATAATGTTCTGCTGGATCTTGCTTATGATGAGGATCTGGCAGCACAGGTGGATATGAACATTGTAATGGATGAAAACGGTAAATATATTGAAGTTCAGGGAACTAGCGAAAAAACACCTTTTACTTCTGAACAACTTCAAAAAATGCTCAAATATGCAGAAAAAGGTATCAAAGAAATCATTGAATACCAAAAAGAAATAATACTTAAAGGACTGACATTATGATGAATTTGAGATTTTCAATTGATCAACTAACTGAATTAAGCCGAATCTGTAAAGGTGATATAATTAAGATGACAACCATTGCGAAGAGCGGACATCCCGGCGGCTCAATGTCATCACTTGATCTGTATCTCGCTATCTATGCATATGCAAATATTACTCCTGAAAATCGAAAGAATGAAAAACGTGATAGAGTTGTGATAAGTCACGGGCATACGGCACCTGGTATTTATTCTGTTCTTGGGCATTTCGGATTTCTCAATATTAATGATGCAATTGCATATTTCAGAAAAGCTGGAAGCATCTTTGAAGGTCATATAGAGCCCGATGTGCCGGGTATTGAATGGGCAACAGGCAACCTCGGTCAGGGACTCTCCGCAGGAGCTGGTTTTGCTTTAGCAGGCAAACAAAAAGGTTTGAATTATAATGTCTATGTATGCATGGGTGATGGGGAGCAGCAGAAAGGGCAGTTAACAGAAGCTCGCAGATTTGCAAAAAAGTATGATCTCTCAAACATCACTGCGCTTGTGGACTATAATCAACTGCAAATTAGCGGCAGCGTTCATGATGTGATGCCTCAGAATATCAGAGCTAATTATGAATCGGACGGATGGGATGTAGTTGAGATAAACGGGCATGATTTTAATGAAATTTTCGATGCATTGGATATAGCAAATGCCAGTGATAATCCGACTGTGATCATAGCCCATACTGTAATGGGACACGGTGTATCTTTTATGGAAAATGATGAAGGGTTTCACGGAAAGGCTCTCACTTATGATGAATGTGGCAAAGCACTCGAGGAGCTTGGATTAGAGAACGATTTGGATAAATATATCAAAATGAGGGAAGGATTTGTTCCTCTTGATCCCGAAATATTTCATCCGAATTATCCACATATAAATAAGGGCGAAAGTATCTTTTATTCAAAAGAAAAGCCCGTTGCCTGCAGAAATGCCTACGGAAAAGCACTTGCTGATCTGGCTTATAAAAACAAAGATGTGCAGTTTGCTGTCTTTGATTGTGATCTTGCAGGTTCTGTAAAAACATCTCAATTTGCAAAGGAAAATCCTGCAAAATTTTATCAGGGAGGTATTCAGGAACATAATACCGCAGTGGTAGCTGGTGTAATGTCAAAAGAAAATATCATAACCTTCTTCTCTGATTTTGGTGTGTTCGGGGTTGATGAAACCTACAACCAGCAACGATTGAACGATATCAATAAAACAAATTTGAAGCTCGTGACAACACACGTCGGACTGAATGTCGGCGAAGATGGCAAAACCCATCAGTGTATTGACTACATCTCTCTAATGAGCAATTTGTATGGTTTCAGGATTATTATTCCAGCAGATGGAAATCAGACAGATAAGATCATTCGATTTATCTCTTCAATGTCTGGTAATTTCTATGTCCCAATTGGTAGATCAGGCACAGCAATTGTTACCGATGGGCAGGGAGATGAATTTTATGGTAAGAACTATGTGTTCCGATATGGCTCAGCAGACCATCTTCGAGATGGTAAAGATGCAGCTTTAATCGCAACAGGAGTAATGGTTGAAAAAGCGTTGAAAGTCCATGAACTCCTGAAAAAGCAAGGCATTTATATTGATGTTTGGAACATTTCATCCATATCTGAAATTCAGGAAGATGATCTGAAGAAAATTGCAAAACGCAAACATGTTTTTACTTATGAAGATCATAATGTAAATACCGGCATGGGTTCGATCATCGCAGCAAAAATGAATCAGTTCCAATTAGATGCGCATGTGCATGCTTTTGGTGTAACACATTACGGCATTTCCGGCAACAGTGAAGATGTGTACGCATATTTTCATCTTGATCCGGAATCAATTGCTGAGAAAATCGCAAATATTATTCGATAATATAGCCAATGAAAAAGAGGGATATAACAGTTTTTTTTGTTTCATCCTACTCTGTTGCTTTTGTCCTTAGAGATATCGAGATTATAAGAAAACACTTCAACATAAGAGTAGCAAACTTCATAGGAATTAAGAAAACAGTACGAGATGCCCTTAAAACACTCAACATTATCTCGAAGAATCTTCGAAGGTCAGATATTGCATTTATCTGGTTTGCAGATTTTCGGGCATTTGTAACAGTCCTATTTGCTAAAATATTGAGGAAGAGAACGATTCTCGTAGTCGGAGGATATGAAGTCGCTCATGTTCCTGAAATATCATATGGTGGAACTCTTGGTAAATATTCAAGGAGTAAAATATCCTGGATCATACATCATGCTGATGTTGTTCTTTCAGTATCTGAAGCAAGCAGGATAGAGCTGCAACAATATTATGATCTTCATTCATCCCAGCTTATTTATAATGGAGTGGAAACTGTTAAATTCAAAGCAGATCCACAGATTCGTAAAGAAGATATTGCATTAACTGTTGGCTACATCTCGGATTCGAATCTTTTGAGAAAGGGAATTGAACCTTTTGTAAAAGCCGCATCATTTCTTCCGGAAATTCCCTTTTATGTAATTGGAAAATATGATGATGAAACTTATAAACATTTAAAAAAAATAGCTTCCCCAAATATCGTTTTCACTGGATTTATTTCTGAGGATGAGCTTATCAAATTCTATCAAAAAGCAAAGGTGTATGTGCAGGTTTCAGCCCATGAAGGATTTGGTATCTCTCTTGCTGAAGCGATGTTATGCGAGTGTGTTCCGGTTGTAACCGATAGAGGAGCGCTTCCAGAAGTAGTTGGCGAGAATGGTTTTTATGTACCTTTTAATGATCCGGAAGAAACCGCAAAGGCAATCAAGAGAGCAATGCAATCTGACAAAGGTTCTAAGGCACGCAGGCATATTTTAGAAAACTTCTCAATGAAAAGAAGAGAAAATGCCTTAGTGAATATCATATATAAGACATTATGCAAATAAAGATCGGACTATGTGTTCCAAATCCCGGTTGGGAAATTATTCTTTCCCAGGAAGGACTTTGCTTTGAGAAGATTGAACAGGAATCAGCATGTAATTTTGAAGAGTATGCACTTGTAATTCCCAATCGTGAATTCGTGAAAAGCAAAAAACAGTTACTGGCAAAGTATTTCGCAGGGGACGGACTGGTGATTGTGGATAGAGATACATTTCCTACACTTCTTGATATAGGTTCTCTTATGAAAAATGTATCATATAGAATCACCAAAGAAAATTCTTTGTTTTCGCAGGTAGGTCTTGTCGATTTTTATACTGAATTCAGTATTCCCAAACGTAATACCTTGCTGAGTTTGGATGCAGCTCTTGATATTAATGAATATTCAGAAAAATCAGGAAATGTAGTAATTCTTCCATTTTCTATAAATGATCTGATCCTCGAACAGAATTCAATTCGAAAACGCTTCTATGCCGACAGAAAGGAACTTCCATCCGAAGTTGTCTCAAAGGTGAGCAAAGGCAAGATCAGAGAGATTGTTTTCCAGATGGTACAACAATGTTTTCTGAAGTTGAATATACCTCTCATCCAAAAATGGTATTATCCATCAGGAAATAAAAATGCCTTTATCTTTCGTATTGATACGGATTTCTGCTCTGCAGAGGATGCAAAAAACCTGTATGCTCTTTGCGAAAAATATGGGATTAATGCTACCTGGTTTGTTGACACAAATGATGGAAAGATGCTTTCTGAAGTGTATCCGTCATTTACTCAACATGGGATCGCTCTTCATTGTGAACGGCATAAGGTTTATGATTCTTATAAGGAAAATTGTGATAACATCCTTTGTGCACAAGAAAAGTTGAAACAGTATGATCTCAATGTAAAAGGTTTTGCTGCTCCCTTTGGCGAGTGGAACGAAGCTCTCGGAAAAGCATTGGAGGATCTCAATTTTGAATACTCATCAGAATTTGGACTGGATTACGATGACCTTCCATTTTATCCATATTTTGATGATAATTTTTCATCTGTTATGCAGATTCCAGTTCACCCAATAAGCGTTGGGAGATTGCGAAGATCTCATTTCACAAACCAGGAAATGACAAATTATTATCGATCAATTATAGATTATAAATTTTCTCGAAATATGCCTGTCATTCTGTATCATCATCCTCATCACAAAAAGTTGAATGTATGGGAAGAGGTCTTTGCATACATTCAAACCAAAAAACCATGGAATCCAACTATGCACGAATTTATGAAATGGTGGAGCACAAGGAGCGATAAAAATTATTCTTATGAATTCAACAATGGAGAGATAATAGTTTCTGATGATGGTGAGGACGATGTTATTTTTCGATTACTTGACTCTCAAAAGGGCTCTGCGGTCATTCATTCAAATGAATCTTATAAGATTGATGAATTGTCTTTTACAAAAAGACAACCTCTCGGATTTAATGAGAAAAAATCCATGAGAAGGTATCATTGGAGAGATTCGCTAAATAATTACGAACAAAGAAAAGCAAAGAAGAAACAATGAGAATTTTCCTGGCAAGCTACCAAACTTTGATGATCAATCGGGGAGGACCCACTTATAAAATTCTGTGCCTGAAAGATGAACTTGAGAAAATTGGCGTGGATGTTCGCTTGTTCGACATGTGGGATTATGATATGAAGTTTACTGATGATGATTTAATCCATATTTTCAATGCAAACATTCATACCTACCCTCTTGCTATTAATTTAAAGTTATATGGCGTAAAATACGTAGTGAATCCAATTTTTTATAGTAACCATTCTGCTCAAAAAATACACCTGTACAGAATGCTTGAAGCTCCTTTCAGGAAATTATTTAAACGAACCTATTCAGATTATTTTTTCACGAAATATATTTGTGACAATGCAGAGATGGTTCTGCCGAATACTCGTGATGAAGGAAATCTTCTATGTGGAGCACTTGGTGTAAAAAGAGAGAAGATCGAAGTCATACACAATGGTGTCGAGGAACGGTTCGCTCATGCTGACCCATCTCTTTTTGCGAAGAAATATGGGCTCAAGGATTTTATTTTATATGTGGGGCATCTAGGACCGGTTCGTAAAAATGGTTTGAACATCATCAGAGCTATGCAAAAGATCGATCATCCATCGGTTATTATTGCTGATATTCTTAATAATGAAGAGGGTGCTATGTGCAGAGATGAAATCGAAAAATCAAAAAACATAACCCATATCGATTGGCTCAAGCATGACGATCCGATGTTCGAATCAGCTTATGCTGCGTGCCATACTTTCATCCTGCCTACACGTTATGAAACGCCGGGCAGAGCCGCTCTGGAGGCAGGGCTTGCTGGGGCAAATGTGGTTATAACTCCTTATGGCGGAACAAGAGATTATTTCGAGGAATTTGTAGAGTATGCGGAGCCGGCATCAATACATTCAATCATAAAAGCCACAAAAATAGCATTAGAAAAGAAGAAAAATTTTGCTCTGAGGGATCATATCAGAAAAAATTTCCTTTGGGACAAAATCGCTCAACAAACTGTAGAGATGTACAAACGAGTTCTTACTCAATGAAGGAATATATAGAAAAAATTCTGCACTACACAGCAGGAAATCTTCTGCAAAAAGTTATTCTATTAGCACTCCTGCCGGTATTCACACACTTTCTCGCACCTCAGGAATATGCAGTTTATACAAATATTGTAGTATTTATTTCTTTTGCGAGCTTGCTCTATTTTCTTGGATTTCAGCAGGCGATATTTTCATATTTCTATCATAAGAAAACTCCCGAATATCATTATACTTTGATCAGTTCGATTTTCTTAACGATCACCGGGATTGGAATAGTTCTTTCACTTCTGATCGTCATATTAAGGGTTGAACTCTCTCAGCTTATTCTTCGCTCACCAGACTATACACACATCATGATCTGGGTAAGTGTGATCCTGTTTTTTGATGTTATTTACGGTATGGTGCTTAGCATTCTGAATATGATGGAGCGCTCAAAACAGTACATACTTGTCGGGAACTTCAAGCATATTCTTTTATTGATTTTATTGGTAGTTGCTGCAATTGCTTCCAGATTTTCATTGGATACAATATTTATCCTGATGACGATTTCATCGGCGCTTGCTGTACTGGTTGCAATTGGAGTAATGGGTTCTATCATGAAAGATTTTGCAGATCAGATCACGGAGAAAAGAATATTTTCTTTCCCAATTGTAAAAAAACTGTTATCTTTCGGACTTATTATGATACCCGGCACTTTTGCGATGCTTATACTCAAGGTATCAGACAGATATATGATCACCTATCTTTCTGTTCATTCATTATATGATGTCGGTATCTATGCGATCGGATATCGTATCGGTATGATCATCACATTTCTTAATTCTATTGTTAGTTTGGTGTATTTCCCTTATGTGATGAGAGTTGCTGATTGTTCGCATGCAAAGGAATCCTTCAAGAAAGTATTTAATGCTTATGTCATATTTGGAGGAATTGTAGGATTCTTTGTGATACTTTTCTCTCCCGAAATTTTCAAAATATTTATCAACAAATCCTATCATGAAGCGATAAAAATCGTATTTTTTGGTGTGATTTCTAACTATTTGTACGGTATTTTCAACATCATCAATCTGAGTTTTTATGTGAAAAAAAGAGCCGGTAATATTGCGCTTGCAGTTGGATTGGGAGCGATTCTCAATATTGTGCTGAATTTCATATTGATTCCCAAGTACGGTATATACGGAGCCGGTATTGCCTCAATACTTGCTTTCGGACTTATAGTAATTTTCAACTTTATTATCGCAGAAAAAATTTATCCGATCTCTTATAAAATTGGATACGTTGTATTTTCAATTGTTATTCTTATATCGATTTCTTCCATTAATTTTATATTAGATTATCAAGTTTATCATACATTTATTAAGGTGCTGTTTTTAATAATAATTGCTATAATTGCTGTAAAATATGCAAAACAAAATAAATTATTCAATGAAATCTGTCAAAAAATTAAATAGAAAATACATAATTCGTATCTTGTTGATATTCATGATCATATTGAGCTTGATCTTTATCATGATCACAAGGTTTACAAACATTGAAGCGGATCCGGATGTTTCGATATCCAAATTAAAAGGTGCTTACATAACCGACGAGGGATGGAAATCAGGAAATTCAATAAATAAATATCTCTCAAATAACTGGATGTGTAATGATAAAAATGATATTCTATTATGGCCCGTTATGCCAATTCTAGAATATTTATGTTTTAAAATATTTGGATTGTCTTTATTCTCACTAAGGTTGCCATCAGTGATATTATCAACGCTCTTAATATTTTTGCTGGGATATTTTATATACAGGACTAATTCAAAAGTTAAATTAAATACAAAACTATTAATTATATTTGTGTATTTATTATTAGCCGGAACAAATTATTACTTATACATTCAAGGACGAATTGCATTTTTTGATATACCAATGAGTACAATAGGTCTTGTAAGTTTGCTAATATTTTTTAAAGCGATCAGGGCAAAAACACTCAAGAAAAAATATATCTACTACGTCATTCACGGTTTTGTTATTGCGATTTGTGTCTGTGTTAAAACAACCGGCTTGATATTTTTCCTGTCACCGATTATTTATCTTCTTATAATGAATATTATCAATAAATCAAACGAAAAATATAATGTGAGGGGATTGATAATATCATTTATAGTCATGGTTTGTGTTACTGTTTCCATCCTGTTTATCGTAAATTATAAAATTACTAATGACATTTTTACTATTCCACTGAAGTATATTTTTAATCCTAAAGCTGTTAATTCCAGCCAATTGCATCCATTGTTGATAATTAAGAATTATCTGAGATTTTTTACTAATAATATCATAATAAATAATCTTGCACTATTTCTAATGATGCTTATAAGCATTTTGATTGTTCTTTATAAATCAATTAGAAAAAGAAATATCAAAATTTCAGATTCAATAATGCTATCACTTACAATATCAAGCTTCCTGTTCTTAGGATTTTTTACGCCACAGGCAGAACGGTATTTTGTTGTATTGCTCATACCTTTGTTATATTTTATTCCAAAACTAATACAATATGCATCATATATTTCGGATAAATATGGAAGATACATGTTGAAGAAAGGAATAAAATTCAAAGGTGTTGTAGGTGTATTAATTATTCTAATTGTATTTTCTAATATTTGGAATATCTCGAAGATGGAGGATTATCTAAGGAATAAAAAATATTCTCTTATGAACACAGCTCTATTGATCAAGCAAGATATTGATAGGGATATGGAACGTCGTGGTAGAGTTTCTCCGTATATGATGGTCGGGATGACGACAAGTACGTTAGCAGTGGTAAATAATATGCCTTTTACATATCATCTTGATAATGACCTAGAAAATCATTATTTCATTACCAATGAAAGCGATGAAATCACAAATGACAGGTATATGGTAATGTCTCAATACAAGATTTTTAGTATTGATGACCCTGAACTTATATTGTATTTAATGCTTCCAAATGATAAAGATAAATGAGGGTAGAGTGAATCAATCTTCAAAAAATATCCTTTTTATTTCCTATTTCTTTCCACCACTTGGCGGTCCCGGAGTGCAGCGTTCGATAAAATTCTGTAAATATCTTCCGGAAAATGGATGGAATCCTATTGTGCTGACAGTGAAGGATATTGCCTATGTCGCTTATGATAAAACACTTGAAAGAGAAATTTCAGAATTAGATGTCCATAGGACAGGTTCATGCGATATAATGCGCCTACTTTACAAAATAGAAAAACAAAGCACTTCTCACAATAATCAGTCGATTTATACTAAATCCTCCAGTCAGAGAAAGCAATTTTTCAGGGATATTTTTCCTGTAGATTCCAAAATTGGATGGATTCCCTTCGCTGTTCGAAAAGGGAAGAAAATATGCCGAACTCAGGCAATAGATGCAATATACTGTTCAGTGGGTCCATTCTCTTCAGCAATTGTGGGATATATGTTGTCGAAGAAATTTGATATTCCTCTCATTGTTGATTACCGTGATCTTTTCAGCGGAAGACCGGATGCCAGCTACTTTTCATTCTGGCACGAAAGATATGCATACAAATGGGAGAAAAAAGTACTCAATCGGGCGCTTTCTGTTATTATCAATACTCATCGGGCAAAAGAGAGGATTCAAAATATATTTCCGGGCATCGAGAAGCGGAAATTCTCCGTAATATACAATGGTTATGATAAAAAAGATTTTGACCAAATTAATAGAACTCACCCAGCAGATATCATATTTACTTATACCGGAGGTTTTTATGGAGAACGTACACCAAAATATTTTCTTCAGGCATTAGCGGAGTTGAAAGATGTGCATCAGCTTCCTGAAGATGTAAAATTCCAATTTATAGGAAATCTGCCTGAATCAATTCTGGAATTATTTTATCATTCAGAGATTATGAAGCACATAATATTAACCCCACAAGTTTCACACAGAGAATCAGTGAGATGCCTTTTAAAAAGTGATTTTCTACTTCTGTTTATTGCGAAGCGAGATAGCGAGATCGTTATTCCTGCAAAACTTTTTGAGTATCTTGCAACAAGAAGACCAATTCTTGCAATGATCCCGAAAAATGGAGAAGCAGCCCATTTAATTAAAGAATTCTTAGCCGGCTTGATTTGTAAACCTGATGATGTGCAGAAGATCAAAGAGAATATTGTTGAAATGATAAAATACAAACAGCTTGGTATTATTAATGAGATATTTCCAATTGTAGAAAATAATTATTCAGCATACGAGCGCAGAAATTTGACTAAAAAACTGGTGAAGGTTCTGGATACATCTATATGAGAAAATTTAGGATCTGTCATGTTCAATTGCTGCCGCTTCTTTCAGGCGTGCAGAATATGATGATCCCTCTGCTCGATCATCTTGACAAAATTGCGTATGATATTACCGTCATTTCTGCTCCTGATGGACCAATGATAGGAAAGCTGAATGAGATGGATATCAGGCATGTCGCATTCCCGAATCTTATTCAAAAAATTAATTTTCATGACATCCCAATATTCATTCAATTCTATAAATTTTTCAGAAAAGAACGATTCGATATTGTGCATACTCACTCATCAAAAACGGGCTTTATGGGTAGAATTGCTGCAAAACTGGCAGGTGTAAAGATCATCATTCACACAATACATGGGTTTCCATTCCATTCATTTCAATCAAAAATAATTATATTGTTTTATCAAAACCTGGAAAGAATAGCAGGTATTTTTTGTGATAAAGCAGTATCCGTGAACGATCATGAAAGAGAAATGTCTATCAATAAGAAATTTATCGCTAAACATAAGATCATAACAATTTATAATGGAATTCAGGAACTTAAATCCATCAGTCATATTAATCGTGGAGAATTGGGCATTCCTGATGATGATGTAATTATCGGTTCTGTGAGCAGGTTCTCCAAGCCAAAAAATATTATAAATTTGATCTCAGTTGCTATTAATGTAGTTAAAAAGTTTAGTAATATTTCATTCATATTCGTTGGGGATGGAGAGTTGTTTGAGAAAGCTAAAAAATTAATAGATAAATCAAAGACTTCACATATAATCCATTTAGTTGGCTGGAAATCAAATGTAGCTGAATGGTACGATCTCTTTGATATTGTAATGCTTTATTCAAGATGGGAGGGACTTTCTTTAACCATTCTCGAAGCGATGAGCATGAAAAAACCTCTTATTGTCTCAAATGTAAAAGGGAATAACGAATTGGTACAGGAGAAAAAAAATGGCTACCTTGTCGAGGTTGGCGATCATCAAGATTTGACAAAAAAAATTATATCTCTTTCAAAAGACCCGCAGACGCAAAAAAAATTCGGAGCCGAGAGTTATAAGATATTTTTAGAATACTATACTCTTGATAGGTTTGTAGAATCCTACGAAGAATTATATCAAAAATTGATAAAGAAAAAGCTATGATAAATATTTATGTTACTATAGGATCATTGATACTTGTTTATCTTTTGGTACCGGCAAATATTGCAGTTTCAAGAAGATTCGGCAATATTGATCACCCAAGAGATAGAAGTATCCACGAAAATTCAACCCCTAAAAGCGGTGGAATTGCAATTTTTCTCGCTATTGTTATCATACAAGCTATTTTGGTTGTGCTTCGGTATCAGGAAGCAAATAATCTTTTATATGGTTTGTTTATAGGCGGTTTTCTAATAGTTGTTCTCGGTATTCTCGATGATATTTACGATCTCCCTGCATGGGTAAAAGTGCTTGTTGAGATCGGGATTGCTCTTCTCATGATATCTTTCAATTTTAAGATCGATCTGCTCACCAATCCATTCGGAAATCCTATTCAAACTGGTATTTTCTCCTATCCTTTGACCATTCTATGGTTCCTGCTTGTCGTCAATGCAATCAATTTAATTGATGGGCTTGACGGGCTTGCTACAGGCATCATTGCAATCGTAGCTCTCATTCTTGGTGTTGCCGGCTGGAGTACAGGAAATTATTTTGTTGCACTTTTCAGCTTTTCAATTTTAGGAAGCTGCATCGGTTTTTTGAGATATAATTTCCACCCTGCAAGAATATTTCTCGGCGATGCAGGGAGTCTGTTTTTGGGATTTTGTATTGCTGCACTTTCTGTGGCTGGAAATGCCCAATATAAAGGAGCAACAGCTCTTACAATGCTTGTTCCGATAATTGTGCTTTCAGTTCCGCTTTTTGACACAATTTTTACAATATTTAGAAGAATAAAATCAACCAAGCACATTTTTCAGGCAGACAAAAGCCATTTTCATCATAAACTTCTTGAGATTGGATTGAGCTATAAATCAGTTGTGCTTATCGGATATTTCATCACACTTCTTTTCGGACTTATCTCCCTGGGATTCCTATTAGTTGACAGGAAAATACTGCTCAGTCTTTTACTTGGAATGGGCGTGTTAATATTAATAATTTTTTATAATATAATAAAAAGCGAGTTCATGAAAAAATGAAAAAAACAGTTTTAATACTAAGTTTGTTATGTTTGATTTCTTTCTCTGCTTTTGCTTACGAAGCAGAAGAAATATCGCTGGCTAACTGGAAAGTCTTTACGAATACAACATATATACATCAGCTAACCTGTAAAGGAGACTCGGTAATATCGGCATCCTGGGGTGGGGTAAGCATATATGACACAGAGCACGGCACCTTTACACCGATCACAAAAGGTGATGGTCTTGAAAAAAATGAGCTATGGTCTGTGCATTATATTCCTGCGATCAATGAATATTGGTTCGGAACTTATACGGAAGGTATCTCTCGTTATCAGGATGGAGAATTACTCAAACCCTACCAATCAAATCAAGGCATAGATGGCTATTTTATCTATGATATCGATGATAATGGAGAATACATATTCGTTGCATCTGAGAACGGACTATCTATGTTTGAGATCGTGTTAGGTGGAAAACCAATATTCAAGAAAACCTTTATCTCTCCACGTTGGCTTTCCAATAATAGAGTAAATAATATTGCTATTGATAATAACAACCGGGTTTGGGTTGCAACAGATGCAGGAATCGATTATACTGATATTGTATATGATGATATGATCCAGAGCGAAAACTGGCATCATCTCAATACATCTACTGCCGGTTACCCTCTCACGAGTGATAAGATAAAGACTATATCCTATCAAAATTCAAGAATATATTTCGGGACTGAACACGGATTTGCTTACATAAAAGATATTGATGCAGAAATCTTTCAGTATGAGGTCTTCAATGTTAGTCTTCCGAGTTATTATATTCAGGATATACAGCCCGTTACAGATTCCTTATTCCTCGTTGCTTTTGGCTGGTTTGATGATGATAATCAAAAATTTCTCAATGCTGCCGGTGTAAGTCAGTATTCTTATAACGGAACACAATGGACCAAACAGCATTGGGATGAGGACAACGATTTTGTCGATCAGGTTTCTGATATAACTCTTGATGATGAACAGACAATCTGGGTTTCAACTTGGGGGAATGATATCTACAGAAAAACCCTTTATGATACCTCATGGCAGAATATCAAGCGAAATTGTATCGGATTTAACTTTGTATCCTATGCTTTTATTGATGATGAGCAGAGATTGTGGACAGCGAGCGGTATTATAGGTTTTGGAGCACGTCAGGGTGTGAAAGGGGTTTCAGTATTTTCTAATAATATGTGGACTACATATAATAAAACGAACAGCAAACTTGTGGGCAATAAATCTTTTCGCATTACTCAGGATCTTGGGAAAAGAATGTGGATTAGCGACTGGAACAAAGGAATTACCCGTATCACAGATTACGGAGAATCAACTGAGCTGTGGCAAACAATTACGAATAGTCCAAACTGTGATGTGCCTGGCATCATAGAAGAAAATACTGTATCATTCGTTCAGGGAGATGAATACGGCAATATGTGGATAGGGGATAAAAGTATAAGTATTAAGATCGTAGTGAATGATGATAGTTTATATAGTTTTGTAGGATTCCAAGATAATCATGATCCAATATCCATTGCCTTTATGCCCTATAACGAATTATGGCTCGGGGCATACTATAGCGGACTTCGCTACAGAATTGGTACTGGTTTTCCTACTACAGAGGAATTACTATATCCAGTCGACGACCCTGCCTTTGCGGGACCGATCTTAAACATCACATACCAGGAATCTGATGAAGGAAAATATTTATGGACATGTGGTATGGATGGATTATATATGTTTGATTATTATTGGCAGGAATGGTTCCGCTATACCAACGGTCTTGTGGAAGATGTGAAAATATTTCGCTGGAATGGCATCGAGTGGGTTAATTATGATTATTACTGGTATGATGAAGAAGGTAATCCGGAATCAAGAATGGGAGCTGGTAGATCCTGCCAGGTTAATCAGGTCTATGTCGATCCGCATGGGCGAAAATGGATAGCTACAAATGGTGGCGGTATCTCCATGCTTGACGAGAATAATTATTACTTTACAAATTTTACTACTGAAAATTCATCCCTGCCCAGTGATATAGTACTCTCTTTTGCACATAATATTTATACGGGCGAGCTCTTTGTCGGAACTGCTGAAGGAGTGTGTGTATTTAATATCGGAGCTCAGATCAATAACGGGCAGGGAACAGGCAGCATCGACGATGTGGTGATCTACCCAAATCCATTCAAACCTGCTGAACATTCCTGTATCTATTTTGAGTCCAGACCGTACGCCAAACTTCCGACTGGGGAGAATATGCTGTACATCTACGATCTTGCCGGTGAATTGGTAGCTGAAATTGAAGAGTCAGATCAATTTAGATTCTTCTGGGATGGTAAGAACAATGGGAAGGATGTTGCCAGTGGAATATATTTCTATGTACTATCATCAAAATCGGACAAGACTTATCTGAACGGAAAATTTGCAATAATCCGCTAACGTGCAATCGGAGTAAAAGTGGCATTCCAGTTGCATGATAATATACAATTTGTTCCGGGAGTCGGTCCAAAAAGGGCAAAACTTCTCAATAAATTAGGTGTAAAGACTGTTAAAGACTTGCTCTTTTATTTTCCAAGAGATTACCTGAACAAAATTTCTGACAAACGTATCGCAGACCTGAAGATCAATGATATGGTAAGTGTAAAAGGGCGTATTACCGGCTTTGACACAAAAGGGAACAGATTTCAAAAGCAGCAGTTCCGTGTATTTATTTCTGACGGAACTGGCTATCTTACTTTAATGTGGTTCCGTCCAAGTCCATGGCTTATCAAACAGTTTGAAGTTGGTAAAGAGATTTACATACTTGGGAAAATTCAGTACTACTATAGTAAATTATGTATGATCCATCCTGATTTTGAGATTGTGCAAGATAAAGAAAAGAAAAGTTTTTGGGTCGAACAGGATATTCTCCCTCTGTATCATCTAACCGAGGGAATCTCTAATAAAGTATTACGAAAAATAGTTCGAACTGTTTTGTCTCAAGACCTTTTCCTTGATGAAACCCTACCGGCACATATAAGAAAGACCAAGCACCTTTTACCATTGAACCAAGCTCTGCATAAGATACATATTCCTGATTCTAATGAGGATATAGCTGCATCACGTAAAAGGTTTGTATTTGAGGAATTATTTTTCCTCGAGCTGATGCTTGCACGTAAGAAAGTGAACTGGCATAAAGCGTCGGGTTATTCTATGGAGCTGAAAAAAACCTATACCACCAAATTGAAAAAAGCGCTTCCTTTTACTCTGACACATGCTCAAAAAAGAGTACTTAACGAGATCGTAGAAGATATGAAGTCTCCTCATCAGATGAATAGACTGTTGCAAGGGGATGTAGGTTCAGGAAAGACGATCATATCGATCTTTGCGATGCTTCTGGCAATCGAAAATGGCTTTCAGGCAGCGATCATGGCGCCGACAGAAATACTCGCAACCCAGCACTATTTCTCATTGAAAGAATTCCTCGAAAATTTTGGACTGCGTGTAGAGCTTTTACTCGGTGGTACTTATGCAGGAAAAAAAGACATCAAAGCAGCCACAGAAAGCGGTGATGTGAATATTGTAATCGGCACACACGCGCTTATTCAGGAAGATGTTAATTTTCATAAACTCGGTATGATCGTGATCGATGAACAGCACCGATTCGGGGTTATGCAACGGCTTTCATTAACCCAAAAGGCACAAACACCGGACAAATTGATCATGAGCGCCACACCCATTCCTCGCTCTCTTGCACTTACCGTTTATGGAGATCTTGACGTCAGTATAATTGATGAGTTGCCACCTTTTAAAAAGGAAATTTACACAAATTGGATATCCTCTGATAAAAAATCACAAGTCTATGATTTTATCATCAAGCAACTTAGAGCCGGACGTCAGGTATATGTAGTTTGCCCGCTGATTGAGGAGTCTGAAAAATCGATCCGCCAGCTGGCGGATGCGACTAACACCTATAAAGAATTGCAGAATGGTGTCTTCAAGAATTATCATGTGAGACTTCTACATGGAAGAATGTCTAATCAGGAAAAAGACGAGATCATGCATGCCTTTAAGGAGCACAAGATAGATGTGCTGGTCTCTACAACAGTTATTGAAGTGGGAATTGATGTACCCAATGCGACAATTATGATGATTGAGCATGCAGAGCGTTTCGGACTGTCGCAACTTCATCAGCTTAGAGGGCGCGTCGGCAGAGGTGCTCATAAATCTTACTGCGTGCTTGTTGCCTACGAACCAATCAGTGAAGGAGCAATGATACGTCTCAATACATTGAAAGAGACCAATGACGGATTCCGCATTTCTGAAGTCGATCTTGAGCTTCGGGGACCTGGTGAGTTTTTCGGTACAAAGCAGTCGGGTCTGCCTGCATTTCGTATTGCAAATATTGTTCGCGACAGACCAATTTTGGAAGATGCGAGAAGATTGGCATTTGAAATTATTCAAAATGATTACAATCTCAATGATGAGAAAAATATTGAATTGAAAAAAAAGTATAAGAGGTTTTATTTAAAGAGAGAGAGGTTGTTTAGTTATTAAAAAGGAGTTTATGATGAAAAAATATGTTAATTGTATATTAATTTCTATTACTATGCTTTTCAGTGTAATTAGTTGTGAAAAAGTTGTTAATCATGAAGATTATAAAGTACCAGAAGTTACAATTATCAGTCCATTGGAAGGTGATATAATTACTGAAAATATTATTATTCAAGCAGAAGCTTTTGATGAAAGTGGTATAGATAGAGTTGAATTTTATATAGATATGAGTGTATTCCTTGGTGAAGACTATGTTGAACCTTATGATTGCTTATTAGAATTATGTTATCTTACTTATGAAAACGAACATGATATTTATGCAAGAGCATTTGATAATTCCGGTTATTATGCAAATTCAGAAAGAATTACAATTGAGATTGAACCACAAATCATTGGTTCTCCAAATTTAATATATCCGTCTGATGAATATATGTTTGAGAAGAAATTTATTCAAGATTTTGATTTGTATTTTATGTGGAATAAGGTTAATGAAGCGGATAGCTACAATCTTATTATTTCAAAGGATGAATATTTTTTAGAGATTTATGCTTCAATCAGCTTGGAAGATACGGTAACTGTGCTTAACGATACTTTTGATGATATCACATATTATTGGCTTGTTCAAACTTTAGATGAAAATGATGACGTGATTTCTTATAGTAAAATCCAAAAAGTTGAAATAATACCCGGAGTGATATTTAGGCGATATTATACTGACATAGCTCATTCGGTAATCCAAATTGATGATGGTGGGTATGTTGTTGCAGGAAGATGGAATTATGATTTCTGGATAATAAGGATGAACGATATTGGTGAAGTAGATTGGAATAAATCTTTTGGTGAGAGTGGATGGAGTGAAGCGTATTCGATAATTCAAAGTGAGGATGGGTGTTTTGTGGTAACTGGTTTTACCTATGAATATAAACAGAATCCTAAAAATGCATGGGTAATTAAAATTGATCCTGCGGGTAATTTACTTTGGGAGAAGCAATTTGGTGTTGATTTTAGCGCAACTGGTAAAAGTATTAAAGAGACTATTGATAATGGATATATAGTAACAGGTTGGATCGAATACGATGATAGAAAAAATACTGATCTTTGGTTATTAAAAATTGATAATAATGGGAATAAAGAATGGGATATTACCTTTGGGGGTACAGGTGATGATTATGGAAATTCAGTATTACAATTAGAAGATGGCAGTTTTATAGTATGTGGTACAACCTATTCATATGATGTTCAGGGCTCTGACTTTTTAATAGCAAAGTTTGATGAATTTGGTAACATTCTATGGTATAGAACTTATGGGGGTGAGGATTATGAGAAGGGGAATTCAATTATTCAAGCGATTGATAATGGTTATGTTATTGTAGGTACCTCACAGCATAATTACCGTGGTATCGGTCTAGACATAAAAGTGCTAAAGATTGATGATGCCGGTTTCTATGAATGGGACTGTATATATTCTATCGGTTATTATAATTATGGTAATGATATAACTGTTGCACATAATCAAGGTTATTTGATTGCTGGTCGATCTAATTTTTCTGTGGGCCATTCTCATAATTTATTAATATTAAAAATTGATATTTATGGTAATCAATTATGGTATAAAGATTATGGAGATGAAAGAGGATTCGATGAAGCTAACTCTATTAAGCCTACATTTGATGGGGGATATATTGTTGCAGGTGTATCTGGATCCTATTCTCATCATGAAGGTCATCAAGATTGTTGGATAATTAAGGTTGATGAAAATGGGTGTGCTAAATAATTTATAAACATAAGTAGTGAAAAAGCATCAAACAAACTCAAAATTCGTCACATCAAACAATCCCTGATCGCTTAATTTCAGTACAGGAATGACTTCTAATGCGAGGAAGGAAAGTGTACTCATAGGGGAGTGAAGTTTACAACCGAATTCAGCTGCTTTATTGTGTACAAGATCATGGTTCTCAGCAGTATCAACAGGATCTTTTGTGCTCATCAAACCACCTACATGGAGTTCATCAAATGTAATATCTGCGCCGTTTATCGCACATAATCCGCCCTGGTGTCCAATAAGCTGATTAACTGCGGTCAAAATATCCTTATCATTGGTGCCGACTACGATAATATTATGGCAATCGTGGGCTACAGTGGAACCAAGAGCTCCCTTTTTCAAGCCAAAACCATGCACATGACAGGCAGAAATATTGCCTGTTTTTCCATAGCGCTCAACAATTACTAATTTATGAATATCCTGTTTGATTGAAATTTCTTCTTTCACATCTTGTTTAAGGTTTTTAGTATAGACCGTCCCGTCTTCAACTTCAATTACATGCCCATAATATTTCTGAGGGATCGTAGGAATTGCCTTAATTGGTTTTGTTTGTATGGAGTGCATAATCGAATCAGGAACGGGATAAATTTGTACGGGGAGAGATGGTTTGTTTTTATGATATGCAACAGCACCGTTTAAAATAACCATTTCAGGTTCAAAAGTTACAAGATCAGGGAGGATAAGTACATCAGCAATTTTATTCACTTCAATACAACCGCGGTCTTGCATATTATAATGCTGAGCAGTATTATATGAACCGGCTCTCACTGCCCGAACCGGATCTATACCGAGTTTCACTGCTTTTCGGATGTTGAAATTTATATGTCCCTGTTTTAGGATATCAGTTACCAATTTGTCATCTGCACAGAACATTACATAATTTCTTTCTGTTTTGAGAAGAGAGTAGCAATCATCAGGCACGGTTTCTGCCGAACCTTCTCGCAGAAATATTTTCATACCAAGAGATAATTTTTCTTTCATCTCCGGCAAAGTTAGAGATTCGTGGTCATCATAAATACCTACTGAGATGTATTTTCGCAAATCCTCTCCACGAAGCCCAGGCGCATGACCGTTAACGATCTTTCCCATGTCATGTGTAACTTTGATCTTTGCCATTACTTCAGGGTCTCGATTGATAACACCCGGGAAATTCATCATTTCTCCCAGTGCAACAACATCGTCATAAGAGAGCATCTCCTTTATTTCCGGAACTCCAAGAGTAGCTCCATTTGTGCCAAAGTGACTTGCAGGCACACAGGAGGGAGCAGTGAGAAATATCTTGATACGAGCCTGATGACATGCCTGTCTGAAATAATGAAAACCCTTCATGCCGGCAACATTGCAGATCTCATGGCAATCTGCTACGATAGCAGAAGTACCATTAGGTATTACAGCTTCAGCGAAATTAACCGGCGTTAGATTTGTACTTTCAACATGGAAATGAGCATCGAAAAATGCTGGTGCGAGATATTTATTAGTGCCGTTAATGGCGATATTCCCTTTTAATGGTTTTTCGGAAATTTGAGTTATAATTCCACCATTAATTCCTACACTGACTTTATCTATTACCACATTAACAACGTCAATTCGATTGATGTTGTTTATGACGATATCCATGATCTACTCAGTGCTGTATTATTTTTTCTCTGATGCCTTCAGAATAGTTGTAACCAAATTCTTTTTATCGAATATTCTTTGGGCTACACGCTGTATATCCGCAGGTTTGATATTTTCTATTTGTGAGATCAGTCTGTCGATAGGATATATTTCTTTCATGTAAATATACTGCTTAGCAAGCTGGTTCATACGTGCAGAAGTACTCTCAAGACCGATCAATATGCTTGATTTGAGCAATGCTTTTATGCGTTCAAGCTCTATTTTCTCAACAGGTTTTTCCATGATAGACCGAATCTCTTTGCGGATTAACTCAATACTTTTCTTGCTGTTTTTTGAGTTTGTGGCAGCATAAATACCTATACAGCCGGTATTGTGAAAGAAGTCCACAAATGATCCAATATCATAGGAAATCCCGTGTTTCTCTCGAATATTCTGAAAAAGTCGGGAGCTCATGCCTCCGGAAAGAATTGCATTCAGTGTAAGAAGAATATATCGGTCTTCATCAGTATATGAAAAGGTGCGAGTTCCAATACAAATATGGCATTGATGATTCGCATTTTTTGTGTACACATGCTTATATTTTTTTATTGATGGAGGTGAACTCAACACTCGGTCTGGAGGTGTTAGGGTAGATCTGTCATAATTGAAATATTTCTCTACGAAACGAACTAGCTTTTGATGGTCAATATAACCGGATGCGGAGATAATAAAACGATCCGGCTTATAATTTTGGGACATAAAAGCTGTGCAAGTAGTTTTTTCAAAACGAGCAACTTCCTCTTTATACCCTACGATCGGGTATCCAAGCGAATTGTTCGGGAATGAATTTTCATAGAAAAGATCGAAAATCAAATCACCCGGAGTATCTTGAATGTCATTTATTTCATCAATGACCACTTCTTTTTCTTTTTGTAGTTCTTCATCGGGAAATGTGGAGTGAAGAAGCAGATCAGAGATAAGATCAACACTCTGTTCAAGATTTTCTTCTAAGCATCGTGCATAAATACATGTATATTCTTTACTTGTAAAGGCATTGATCGATCCGCCGAGAGATTCCAGATAATTAGCGATCTCGATCTTTGAACGGAACTCAGTGCCTTTAAATAGCATATGCTCAAGAAAATGAGCGATACCACGATTATGAACTGTCTCATCTCGGGAGCCGGCATTGATCCACGCACCAATAGAGATTGAGCGTACATGTTCTATATGCTCGGACAGGACAGTAATTCCATTGTTTAGAATTGTTTTTTTATAACTCATATTATTCTTTTTCTTTGAATTTTTCTGCCATTTTTTCACGTATAGATTCCGGCACATATCCATTGATCGATCCGCCCGCACTGAGTATCTGTTTTACCAAACTTGAACTGAGATAAAGATACTTGATTTGAGGGATCAAAAATACAGTTTCCACTTCTTCGGAAAGTGTTCTATTTGCAAGAGCGATCTGCAATTCATATTCAAAATCCGATACCGCCCGAAGTCCACGTATCATTACGGAGCTGTCTCTATTCATTACATAATTAACTGCGAGTCCTGAAAAGGATTCGACTTCCACGTTGTGGATATGTTTTGTTCCTTCCCTTGTAAGCTCAACTCGCTCTTCCAGGGTAAACAAACATTCTTTATAGGTTTCCTCTGCAACTCCAATAATAACTTTTTCAAATATCTCTGCAGCACGTTCGATGATGTCTATATGTCCGTTTGTGATCGGGTCAAATGTACCTGGATAAATTGCTATTTCTTTCATAATATTCCTTATTTTTTCATGATATTTTCGATGTCAGTGATCTCTTTTGGTATATCTTTTGAAAGATTCTTATGTCCGTCTTTTGTCACAAGAATATCATCTTCGATACGGACACCAATCTTCTCTTCAGGAATGTAAATACCGGGTTCAACCGTGATAACATATCCTGCTTCGAGTTTCTTGGCATGATCAACAAGATCATGAGCTTGTAGCCCTAATTGATGACTTACCGAGTGCATATAATATTTTTTATACTCTTCATCTTTTTTGATAAGGTTCAATTTTTTAAGTGCCTTCTTTGTCAATTTAACGGTCTCTTCCTGCAAATCCCGTAATGTAATACCGGGTTTCACTTTTTTGATGATAGCTTTATTTACTTCGAGTACAGCTTGATATACTTCCTTTTGGCGTTTGGTAAATGTTCCATTTGCAGGATAGGTTCGTGTGATATCAGCACAATATTCATTCCACTTGGCTCCCACATCAGCAAGTACAAGATCATCTGAACCAACTTTGCCAGTATTCTTTTCATAATGGAGAATTGTCGCATTTTTACCACTTGCAATAATGGGGGAGAAGGCAAGTTGCTTTGCATTATTTCGAATACATTCATAACGGAAATGGGCTTCAAGCTCATATTCCATCATGCCGGGCTCTGTGTGAGTAATGAGATTGAGTATTGCATCATTTGTGATACTGATCGCTTTTTTCATATTTTCAATCTCATCTGCTTTTTTTACAGAGCGGAGGGTAGTCATAAAGGGACCGGGATGTAGAATCTTGAGTGCCGGATAATGGGTTGTGATCTCTTTAAGTTGGAATAATGAATCTGTTAAATTTGCACCGATTTTATTCGCTACATGATCATAAAAGCAGACTTCACTGGAAGTCGCATACATCTGAAGAATTCTTGGAAATTCATCAATGAAAAATATTTGGTCAATTCCTGAAATTGCCTTTGCGTCCTCTTTTGATAGTTTCTTCCCGATCCATACTTCCATTTCCGGAATATTTCTTTCTATAAAAAGAATACTAAGATTTGTCTTCCCATTTTTATGAAGCAAAATTTGAGCATTAGCAATTTTCAATCCTGTCAGATAAAAAAAGTTAGCATTTTGCTCGAAATCTACAGGCAAACTACCTGCGTCGGAAACAATTGCCGAGAATATAGCAAGACTCTTATCTGGCAAAAGTTTAAACAGTTGTTTTCTATTCGAAGTGAAGAATTGTTTATCCATATATCCTTCTTGAATAATTTTTTCACAAAACTTGGTTTCGGTGAAGATATTGGCAATATTTTTACGATAATAATTTTATAACAATAATGTTAAAATTAAATTAAAGAAGTAACGTAAGATTCTAATCTTGCGCTTTCTCAACTTCGGAATGTTGAGTTACAAATAATTTATATGTTGAGTATCCCTTTTTGTTGCATATCATGCCGATTTATCGATCTTTCTCAGTTCTATCTCTGCTTGCCAAGGCGTCCTGTCGGTGCGTAGTGAAACGGAGACTGAAGCACAGCGGAGACGGGTGGTTAAAAATACATCAAATCATCCATGACATAACACTATATGACTGAGCCGTAAAAACTTTTTCTCATAATTTTCAAAACATTATCCATATCCTGGGGGATAGGACTGGTAACAAAGATCGTCTTTTTTGTAATGGGATGAATGAACTCCAATTGATGAGCATGAAGCGCCTGTCGCCTTAGTGTGTTTGATAACAGATGCCTCATGATTTTCTTAGATCTTTCCGGTACAAGGTTGATCATCTGCTTTTTAGTCGAGTACATTGTATCACCCAAAACAGGATGTACGAGATGGGAAAAATGGACACGAATCTGGTGAGTTCTTCCTGTTTCTAAAATGATTTTTGTTATATCAAGACCAGGATATGTTTCAATGACTTCATAATGAGTTACTGCAAGTTTGCCCTCTTCGAGAACTGCCATTTTTCTGGTGTTTACAGGATTTCGACCGTAGAATGTACGAATTGTCCCTTCAGAAGCAGAGAGATTCCCCATAGTGTAGGCAATATAGATTTTTTGGATATGGTGGTTAAAAAAGAGTTCCTTCAATTTTGCGTGAACAAGATCATTCTTTGCTACGATTATCAAACCGGATGTATCCTTATCAAGCCGATGTACGATGCCCGGTCGTAGAGGGTCATCAATGGATGAAAGCTGCTTCAGGTGGTACATTATTGCATTGACAAGAGTGCCGTGGTAATGCCCGGGCGCAGGATGTACGACCATGCCTGCCGGTTTATCAATTATCGCAAGATGCTCGTCTTCATATACAAAAGAAAGCTCAATATTTTCCGGTAAAATATCCTTTTGGGTAGGTGGTGGGATTTTTATGTGTATGAGCTGATTTATGTGAACATGTTCGCTTTTCTTAACGACTTTTCCGTCAAGAGTCACAAAACCTTGCTTCAGCAAACGATCAACAAACGATCGCGAGTAGAGTTCGTTTATGTTCAGGTTAGCTAAGTATTTATCAATCCTTATGCTTTCTTCTGTACGAACTGCAAAGGTGAATTCTCTGTCAAATCTATCCTTCTGATCTTGATTTTCCATCTTCAGTACTGGGAGATTCATATAATTTTTTTAGGTCAATGCCTGTTATAACAAAGACCATTCCTGTCACAATTCCCTCTTCATTGTGGATTATGCCCACATGAAAAGTTACATGTTTTTTTATTTTCGGGATGTAAATTTTTCGCTCAGGAACGAGCATTTTCTGAGAAACAGCTTCCTGGAAGAATTTCAGCACTTCACCTTCATAGTGGAAATCAAGAAGAGGGGGATCATTCTCTACAGAAGCCAAGCCAAGAAGTTTTTGAGCGTGTTTGTCTATCATCACGATCTCATTTTTTTCATTTGTAATAATAATACCATCATCCGTATTCTCGAGAATGACATTCAGCCGGTGAGCGTACTCCAAGATCTTGCTTTTCTTCTCTTTATCAAACTGTTTCAGGTTTGTGATCATTGTATTCGTTTCGCTGATAAGTGTTGCAACCGGTCCGTGATGATATTCTTCCGGAATTGAGATGTCGAACTTACCTCTTTTTAGCTCCTCGAAGACGGATTCAATAGGTTTGAGAGAATCCTGCAGTATCATTGGAACGTAGAACAAAAGCACAATACCGAGGATCAATTCAATAAACAGGAAGATGTATTGGACTGTCATTATTCGATCTCTGATCACCTCATGAACGAGGGGATCATTTAATTTATAGAGGATGAAACCAACATTGAGGATAAGAAAAATTAGAAGAATAATAACAATGAGACGAAGTTTGCTCTGAAATGTTATATGCATGGGAACTCCCAAAAATTATTCTTGCATCTTACGCTTTTCAGCTATTTTAACCAGGGCATCAACATCATTATTTTTGCCTATGATAATTATTCTATCAGATTGGTGAAGCACATCCTCAGCGGAAGGAAGCACATTTGTGTCTTCAAGAAGGATATTATTTCCCAGTTCATCAACAGTGGGCTTTGTGCTTTTTATTGCAATGATGCTGATATTATATTTATTTCTTACATCGAGATCTTTTAAGCTTTTTTCTACAAAGAATGAGGGAACTGAAATCTCTACCACACTATGTTCTTTGGATATTTCAGTATATGTAAAAACATGTTGTGAAATAAGAAGGTTTGCGATCTCTCGTCCTACATACTGTTCTGGGAAAATCGTGCGTTGAACTCCCATGATAGTGAGAATTCGTGCATGAAGTTCGCTATCCACCTTTGCCAGGATCTTTCCTACACCGATTTTTCTCAAGATTGCAGCAGTCAGCACGCTTACTTCAATGTTCTCACCGATTGCGATAACCACTGCATCCACATTGCCAATGTCGATCGCACGAAGCGCTTGCTCGTCTGTGGAATCTAAGCACACCGAGTTAGTTACAAAAGCACGGACTTCTTCGACCTTTTTTTCGTCATTGTCTATTGCAATGACTTCAGCACCCTTTTTTACAAGAGTTTCTGCGATGGTTATACCGAATCTTCCTAAACCGATTACAGCAAATTGAGCCATTGTTCCTCCGAATAGTCTATCCTTTAACCGATAGCTATATTTTCATCAGGATAATGATAATGAACACTTAATTTTTTCTCACTTAAAGCGAACGCTATGGTCAAAGGACCAACACGCCCCAAATACATTAAAGCAATAATTGCAATTTTACCAATGGATGTCAAGTGTGGAGTGATACCCATTGAGAGTCCAACAGTTCCAAAAGCTGAAAATGCCTCAAATATGATCTGCTCAAACCTGAATCCCTGGCTTGCTTCAGAAACACATAACACGATAATAAGGGTAACTAAAATCGTGATGGAAATAGTAATGAGAGACATCACTTTTCTGGTATTTTCCGAAGTGACAGAGCAATGGAACACTTCCACATCTTCTCTATGTCTGATGATCGACCAGACTGAGAGAACAAGAATTGCAAAGCTTGTGGTTTTTATACCGCCGCCCGTAGAACCCGGTGAGGCACCAATAAACATAAATACTATCATCAGGATCACTGAAGCAAAGCTCATATTTGAAATATCAAGAGTGTTAAATCCTGCGGTTCGTGTCGTGACCGATTGGAAGGCGGATGCCAGAATACTATTTTTCATTGGAAGTTGATTTAATTGATTATTATACTCAAACGCAAAGATTAAAATAGTTCCTATCACGATCAAAGCAATCGTAGTGACGATCACAACTTTTGAATGTAATGATAAAAAACGGATGTGTCTGCGTTGGATCACATTTTTATACACATCGAGCATAACAGTGAAACCGATCCCACCAACGATTATCAGAGACATGATAACAAAATTTACGCTCCAGCTTCCCTGAAACTGCATGAAGCTGTCAGGATATAGACAGAATCCCGCATTACAAAAGGCAGAAACAGAATGGAACATACAATGCCCGAGAAGATCAAAATTGGCAAGTGGAGCAAAATGAGCAAGTGGGCGGAATTTTAGAAACAGTACCATTGCTCCGATCACTTCAAAAATAAAAGTTGTAAGTATGATCGCCCGAAGCAGTTTGACCATACTATCCTTTGAAGCTTCTCCGAGCACTCCTTGCAGCAGCGATTGACCCTGCAGACTGATCTGTTTTCCAAAAAGCATGATAAGTGCTGTGGAAAAAGTCATTATACCGAGTCCACCGATCTGCATTAATATGAGTATTATCGCATGTCCAAAAGATGAAAAATCAGTACCTGTATCGAGAACGATCAAGCCGGTTACACACGTTGCTGAAGTTGCAGTAAATCCTGCATTGATCGGTCCAATACTTTCCCCATTTGATGAAGCAAGAGGTAAGCTTAAAAAGGTCGTGCCCAGCAGAATTATCATCCCAAAACTTAGTAAAATAACTTTTGAAGGATGGTTTCTAAAGCGTGAAAATAGATTCACTGCCGGTTTTGTAGATGCAAGCATATCAATGAGAAGAACTATCTGGCGAAGAACAATATATACCTGAAAAACGATAAGATCGTTATAAAAAATAAAGGAAACTACAACGGCACAAAGATCAAAGAAAATCTTTTTGATGTAAGCAAAATTGCCACGATTATAATAGATTTTCAGAATATTCAGACATGCAAAATAGAAAAGAAAAATTTTTGTGAATTCGTTGAAAAGCGAGATGTATTTAGTGTGGAAATGCTGAAAGACTACAAAGAAGCCGATGGCTATCGCGATAGGGAACATCAGATGTTCAAAGAATCGCCAATATTCTTTCCTGAAATCTAATCGTTTAAACATAATTTTTCAGAAAGTTTAGAGCTATGAAAAGAACATGAAAAATTTAAATTCGAAGTGAACAATGTTAAGAAAAACAGAAATGATTCTGTATGCTTATGTTGCTATGCCTCTTTTTGTTCGCTGTCTGTATTTTTAACTTTATTCTTTGGTGTCGGCTTTTTCCCTCGTTTGACCTTTGTGCTTTTACTTCGGAGTTTTCTCAGATAGAAAAGCTTGGAGCGGCGGACACGTCCATAACGTACTATTTCGATTTCTTGGATCAATGGTGAGAAAAGAGGGAAAATACGCTCTACTGAAACACCATGACTGATTTTTCGAACGGTAAACGTTTTATTGACTCCAGAACCCTTTTTCTGGATCACTATACCTTGAAATATCTGAATACGAGGTTTTTCAAACTCTCGGATCGTGTAGTGTACTTTCACTGTATCACCGGTATTGAAATCCGGCAATTCCATGTTCATCTGTTCTTGGCCAACTCTATATAAAATATCCATAAAAACCTCGTTATTACTTATTTATTTATTGCTTTTGGTTTTATTTAGATTAGTGCCTTTATTCGTAATCACCGATTAACCTGTCAAGTGTTATAGCAATTGCACTGCGTACAGAAAGATGATTGTAAGGACCGGCTCCTTCAATTCTAAAAACATGAAAATTACTCGAATTAACCAGCTCTTCCGACATACCGTATCCTGTGCCAAAAAGAATGAGTTTCGGGAATGAGCGATTTATTATTTTTCTCATTTCTTTGTATGAAACACTTCCAGGTACTAACCTTGCAGAAGTAGTAATAAGAATAGGATCCTGGGAGCATCTGTCCCTTATCCATTGCTTTGCAGCTTCAATATCCGGCACAAATTCTATGAGTTTAAAAGCATCGAAACGGTTTATATTGTATTGTTTGCCGGGCCCTGTTCGCCAAAAATCTTTTAAACGATTGAAAATATCTTTCTGTGATTGCTCGGGATTAATTAGAAAATAGTTTTTGATGCCATAAGTTTTACAGGTTCTTGCAATATCATGAATATCAAGATTGGTTAGAGAAGTTGTGACGATCTCTTTATTTTTATTATAAACCGGATGATGAACCAGTCCAAGAAATAAATTATCATACATCGTGAGCTCCTTTCACCTTTTCTGTGAATTCTTTGCGTTTACTTTTTTGCCATTCCTCAATCATTTTATGATTACCCGAGAGTAACACATCAGGAACTTTGTAACCTCGATATTCGCGTGGACGCGTATAATACGGACCGTCCAGTGTGTTGCCCTGAAATGAGTCACTGTATGCAGATTCAATATTGGTAAGCACACCTTCCTGCAAACGGGCAAGAGAATCAATAATTATCATTGCAGGAAGCTCACCGCCGGAAAGAACGTAGTTTCCAATCGAGATTTCTCGTGTTACCAAATGTTCACGAACGCGATAATCAACATCTTTGTAATGACCGCATAAGAATGCAAGATATTTTTTTTTGCTTAGTTCTTCAGCGATTTGCTGGGTGTATGTCTCTCCCTGTGGCGTTAAATAAATAAGTGGGAATTCACATTTCTCCAACAATTCTTTTCTTTTTTCTTTCAGGAAATCAACAGCTTCAAAAATGGGTTCGGGTTTGAGAACCATGCCCGGAGCCCCTCCAAATGGGTAGTCATCAACCTGCTTGTGCTTGTCTTGCGAAAATTCACGAAAATCAATAAGTTCGAGCGAGAGTTTTTTTCTTTCAATCGCTCTTTTTACAATACTATGCGAAAGAGGGCTATCGAACATTTCCGGGAAAAGTGTCAGAACATCAATTTGCATCGAGTAAACCTTCAATTGGATTTATAATAATTTTTTTATTTTTTTTATCAATATTTTCTATGAAAAAATCACAGAGGGGAATCATGATTTCTTTGTCTCCCTTTGGTATTATTAAAATTTCCTGACCTGCCGTGGAGAGAATATCAGCAACATTTCCAATCACCTCTCCCTCTTTTGTGATTACCTCGTATTCGATAAATTGAACCGGATAATATTCGTCCTCTTCCAATGGAGGAAGCATATCTTCCGCGACCATAATACGTGCATTGATCATTTGCCGGGCTTCATCTTTTAAGTTTATATTCATAAATTTGATGAGATATTTTCCATTTTTCAGTTCGATGTTGTCAATTGCTTCGAAACGAACGGTTTCATCAGTGAACACGATGAAAAGTTCAGGAATAGTAAGATAATATTCTGGAAAAGAAGTATCGGGAATAGCAGAAACTACTCCGCCATTCCCGATTACTTTCTTAATAACCCCGATGGAAATTAAATCGTTAATTTCCATTCATAAATTGTTATTCAAGGATTTCTAATTCTGCTCTTTTACCATGCTTGGTAGAAACAGAATTCAGGATGGTACGCATAGCATTAGCAGTTCTTCCGCCTTTGCCGATTACTTTACCAACTTCGCCTTCGCCAACTCTCAATTCATAAAGAGTTACCCGTTCGCCGGATATTTCTGTAACTTTGACTTCATCTGGGTTATCAACTAATGCTTTCGCAATGAATTCCACTAACTCTTTCATTGGTCGCCTCCTGCGGTGATCTTATTTTGCTGAGTCTTCAGCGTTCATATCTATTTTATCATTGGCTACGTCAGATTGTTCTGATACAACCTCAGATGTTGCTTTGCCATACTTGTTTTCGTGAAATTTCCTTAAGATACCCTCTTTTTTTAAGAGACTTCTTACTGTATCTGAAGGAATCGCACCTTGCTCAAGCCAATACAAAGCTCGTTCATGATCAATTTTATACTGATATTCTTCCGGTTTAGGATCGTAATATCCAATTTTCTCGATGAATGCACCATCTCTTTTCTTGCGGGAGTCAACAACAACCACTCTGTAGGAAGGTTGATTACGAGCACCCATTCTTCTAAGTCTGATCTTTACTGACAAATAAACCTCCAGCGTTTAATGAGTAAATAACTTTATATTAGAAAATTACAGTCAAGTTTTTTAACGAACACTGTAAGTTCTATTTTTGATTTTTTCAGAAAACTTGTACTAATTCAGAATTTTCTAAAAAAGTATGTCAAACCAGAAAGGATGTTTAAATGCGGTCAATAAAAATCGAACCGATCGGAATAATTCACAGCCCCTACAAAAATATAGAGGACGTTCCCGGTCAGGGATATCAGAGAGACAATATTGAAGCAGTCATTGAAATTGACGAAAAATACAAGCCGGCAATGATGGATATTGAAGGATTTTCTCACCTTATCGTCCTCTTCTATTTTCATAAAAGCACTGAAACACATATGAAGGGACATCCTTCATGGGAAGATAGGGAGCATGGAGTATTTGCTCTTCGAAGTCCACACCGTCCAAACCACATTGGCATGACTGTTATCAAAGTGAAACAAGTGCATGATAATAAAATTGTTTTTACAAATGTAGATATGCTGGATGGTACTCCTGTGATCGATATCAAACCTTATGTTGGAGAATTTGAAAAAATAATCAATCCAAAATTTGGCTGGTTGGAGAAACATAGGGCTAAAAAAACCTTTGCGGGTTAAAATTATTTGAACGCAGTCCCTCGCAGATGCAGATAGTCAAGACTTGAGCTCTCCGCTATCAGCAAGCTGATAGTTCAATTAAGGTGAAACTATGACAAATAATGCAGTACTCTTGTATCCAAGCCCCTGCTTGGATACACATTGATTACCAATAAGATGAAAAAGATTACCAAGCTGGGTAGCTGTG
Organism: Candidatus Cloacimonadota bacterium; assembly: GCA_030613025.1. Classification (GTDB taxonomy): domain Bacteria; phylum Cloacimonadota; class Cloacimonadia; order JGIOTU-2; family JGIOTU-2; genus Celaenobacter. The sequence continues at coordinate 4,665 of JAUWMT010000020.1, read as the reverse complement.
TGAAAACACTAAAAAATGACAATGAATTTGCATTTTCACACAGGCTGTGGGGCTTGGTAACCAGAATATTATTATGAATAAGTTAGAATGTAGTTTCATAGGAGTTAAGAATCCGCTGAGGCGGAGACTTGACTTAAGGATTGATTGACTGTGCCCTGCGTAAATCGTTCTTAACTCAACCGCCTTCCGTTTCCGTACCTGAAGGTACTACACCGTAACAGGTCGGCTGTAAAGTCAAGTCCGATATAGACTTGACTTCAGCTTCTTTTTTATAATAGTGTTTTCAACTCCCGTATATCCTCGATCAAATAATCTGCATCCTCCAATTCTTCTTTTTTCCCATATCCGTATAAGCAGCCGACCGTGACACATTTATTAGCTTTTCCGGACTCAATATCATAATATCTGTCACCAACCACCACTGCTTTTTTGCTCTTTAATTTTTTGATGAAATTTGAAATGATCGAAATTTTGTCCAATCCTTCCTTTTCACCAATACATTGTGAGATATCAAGATATTCTTCCAGACCGAAAGCACTTTTCACATTGTCGAAATAACGCATCGAGCAGTTGCTTTCCAGTCCGATCCGATAACCTTGTTGCTTTAGATAAGCAAGTGTTTCTTTAGCTCCTTCGAAAAGCATTCCTTTACCTGACTTGAGTGCTATTTCTTCATGATCCTGAATTCCAGTGTGAAGTTCATCAATCAAGTGCATGTGCTCTTCATCCAATAGATCCAGATAAAATTGTACTGATGGCTGCCCGATCTTGCTCAAGATGAGTTCAGGTGAAGGTAGTTCCCTGAGTATATTATGATTTTCATACACATCTTTCAGTGCATTTTGGATTGCAACAACCGCATAAGTATCAGACTTCAGCAATGTGCCGTCCATATCGAAAATAACTAAATCTATATCTTTAATTTTCATATTTAAATTATAGCACACAGATCACGCAGATTGAACAGATTTTCGCAGATTAAGAAAATACATAAATAACAAAAGAAATATTCAGCGTTAATCTGCAACATCAGTGTGTATCTGTGTCCCATTATATTTTTAATAGCACGCAGATGCGAATGATTCGCGCAGATAAGAAAACTTTGAAATAATGAAAACAATAAACATAAAATTTATCAGCGTCGATCTGCTTAATCAGTGTGAAGATGAATTTATGTCTAATTTTCTGAAAACTTTTCCAAAACATAATTTATAAAGCTCTTTTTTCGTGTATTTTCGTGATTTTCGTGGTTGATTACTTTTTAAACTAAGATCATGTATAGAATAGAAACAAAAAGCAAAAAAGCAATGATCTGGATCGAGTAGTCAAACCATTTTAGTTTATGAGAAATATAATTAGTACGTGTAGGATGCAACCTGAATCCTTTTAAATCCAATGCAATCGCCCTGAATAGAACGGTGTGCATCGCTTGAGCGAGGACAGGAAAAACAATGGTAGAAAATGCCTTAGATTTTCTGGAAATAGTAATTTTTCTAAAGGAGATCTCACGAATTTTCAGTTGATCCTTCATTATCCTAAATTGTTTCTCGAACAATCGTAAAAAACTAAAGGTACTGGCGATCATCAGGCAGATCTCGTAGGGAAGTTTCCATGAGCGCAGGGCAAGAACAAAATTATAAAAAGGAATATCAAAAAGAAGCGAAACAACAAGCAAAAGTATGAGCAGACGTATGCTCACGATGAGAGCGATAAGAACTCCTTCAGAATAAATTGTGATGAACTTCCAGTGAAAAAGCACTGTGCCGCTTTGCCTGAAAAGGAGCTGCATCACGAATAAAAAAAGGATAAGAATAAGCAGAAAACGCAATCGTTTCCAGAGGAGTACAAATCTTCTTTTAGAGGGATTCAGAAAAAAAACAAGCAGAATGCAAACTCCAAACAAAATGAACTGATACTCGATACGATGCATGATCAAGGAAAGAGAGGATATGATGATCGAGATGACAAGATATGTTCGTGCGTTCATTCTTAGCCCACGATTTGATGTATGTTTCTGTTTGAAATCTCAAGCAGTTTATCGGCAACAAGCGAAAATGCTTTCGTTCTATGCGTGACGATGAGTGCACCTGCGCCGGCTAATTTCTGCTGAGCGATTATTGAGATCAAGATATTCACACCTTCATTATCAAGTCCATAAAGTGGCTCGTCGAGAATCCAGAACTTATGCTTATTCAGAAGTAAACCGCTCAGAACAGCTCTCTTTTGCTGACCTTCACTGAATTCCCAAAGTGGCTTGTGCTGCACTGTATCCAATCCGAATCTTTCGAGAATGCGAGTTCTCTCTTCCTGAAAATCTTTGCTATCCTTTTTTTGAAATTTATGCTGCCAGATCGCAAGATCTTCATCGGGTGTCGAGCCAAGCAGATTGTCCTGAACCTGCTCTTGAATAAAGACTATTTTGGAGGCAATATATGAGTGATCTATTGATGCGAAATCTTTTTCTTCGAATTGAATACTACCAGAAAATGAAGACAGCATTTTATAGAGAATTTTGCACATAGTTGATTTCCCGCTTCCATTTTCTCCGGAAATTATGGTGACTTCATTCCTGAAAATTTCAAGGTTGAGTTTATCAAAGATAAGCTTATTCTCGTTATAAGAAAAACTAAGATTGCCTAAAGAAAAGAGCGGTTTCATGAAAGGGTTATGATCCTGTCTGCAATGTCGTCAAAGGCATGAGTTGTTGAAGAAATGATTATTAATTTGTCCTCCATAAAATGCTGAATACACTTTTTTACACTTTGGATAGATGTCTCGGATAATCCGTCAGCCGGCTCATCCAGCAAGATAATGTCCGGTGAAAGCGAAAAAACAGAAGCAATAGCAACAAGCATTTTCTGCCCATAGGATAGTGTTATAATTTCAGATTTGAGTAGATTGGATATTCCCAGTAATTCAGATACTTTTTCAATTCTTATACGGATTTCAGTTATAGGTACTTTCAGATTTTCCGGACCAAAAGCAAGCTCTTGCTCGACCTGGGGAAAGCTCAACTGAATTTCCGGCTCCTGAAACACCATACTGATGAGAGGTGAGAGTTCTGGTAATGTCAGGACGCTTATATCAATATCATCTATAAGAATCTGCCCACCTGTGATGCCTTTTATGGCTTTGGGAATGACACCGCATAGCATGGAAAGCAAGCTTGTTTTTCCGCTTCCATTCGGTCCTTTTATTAAGATGATTTCGCTCTTCTCTGCACAGAAGTTTAGATCCTTTATTAACCATTGCTCGTTTTGAGAATACTTTAAAAAGATGTTTTTAACGCTGAGTAAAGGCATATTATTTCTGAGCTAAACCGAAAAATTGAAGACGTTTGAATATCACAAAAGAGAGCAATCCGCCCATAATTCCGGAAAGGAAGCTCAAGCCCAAGGAGATCAAAAGCGGAATAATGGGAAGCTGCCAGATAAGGATTGAAACTATCAAAGTGCCTGCAAGATTCGCGGTTATGCACAAAATAATATGCGAAAGAGGTTTGGAAAAATCCTTTATAAAAAATGTTGTAATATCTGCAGTAAAACCGGGCAGCGTATAAGTTATTAATGAGAGTGCTCCGTGTGTACCGACATAGCCAAGTGCGAGCATAACAATTCCCTGAACAAAGCCCACGAGAAATCCCGTCCATGGCTTCCGTACCATTGCAATTGCAAGGACGATCCACATCATATATAAGCCACCGAAGAGGGAACCTCCGGTGATCATGAGCAGCCGGGTAAGCATTATGGCAATAGGGGTTATGAGCGGCTTGATAGCCAGCCCCAATGCGCTGAAGATCGCAATGTAGAGCAAATCTTGTGTTGTGAATTTTTTTAGAAATTTCATATTTGATTCAGTATTTCCAATTATTTATTATTTTGTTCTATTTTTGTAGAACTCTTTAAAATGTGTGAATTTTATTATTGTAAAAGTGTATGTTATACACCAGCTATAAAATCAAGTTTTGTTAAAGGTAACGGAAGTACGATCTGTAATCCCGTATCATATCGCACGTGACCCGGCAGAAAAATGACATCAAGGGTTGGGAAAACGATAAATCCGGAAAAGACTGTGATTCGGGGAGCTGATTTGTTTACTCCATCTTCTTTATAAAAAATTAAACCTGCACCACCCCCAGTATATAAAGTTAGAGTCTCCTTAGGATTGAATGAAAATGCTGCCTGAACATCAAGATAATCATATTTTTCAAAATTCGGATCAGTAACATATGCATCCTGAAAAACCGGATATTTGCTGCCATAGGTTATATTTGCAAACCCACCCTCGAACATAAACCCAATACTGATCTTTGTGCTGAATGTGAATTTTTTCTCGAAATCCCAGCCGAACCTAATTCCGGGACTTATATAAGGCAAGACGCCCTTCCATTCACATGCGAAACAGAGAATCGGAGTAAAAACAATTAAGCATAAAAGAAAATATTTTATTATTTTTTTCATAATAATTCTTATTAAGAATAAGGCTTTCTTTGATTGATATATTAGTCAAGTTTAACATGTTTTATCCTAGAAAATTCCATAAGGAAATTTCCAAAGGGATTTAATGATATTCTGTTTAGATTAATTTTTTTTCATGTTTTATTTCAGGAGTTACAGTTTTGTGATAAGAAATTTACTATAATTTAATGATTTCATGCAATAAATT
>JAUWMT010000065.1 GCA_030613025.1 Candidatus Cloacimonadota bacterium | reverse complement strand
AGATAACTAATACCATATTTATTGTAAATATTATTGAGGTTATGGGACAGCCCCTTAATAGGAAGATAGCGGACTTTAACCGATTCACTTGTCCCGTTAAATTTGTATTCATTTAACTGGGATCGGTTTCCAAATATTTGATTATTTTCTCACATATTTCTAATCATAACCTTTTTTAGAGTAAGCTCATTTAATTAAATAAATTTTTGTGATTGAATATTCGCACAACAAAATATTGAAATCGTTTTTCTTGACGAAACGAATGCTTAAATAAGTTAGTTTTATATGATTTATTCGGAGGTACTTCGTGCTGAAAAATAAATACATTAAGACACTCGAAATATTAACATATTTTATAGTCATTGTAACTTTTATAGTCTCGCTCTACAGTATTTTAAATATGCGTATCTATCGCCCCTTCGTTCCCGACAGATTATTTTCAGGAACCCTCAGCCAGGATGTTGTTTCTCTGGTGGTTTCCATATTGCTCCTTATCGTACTATTAAAACTCCGCAACTCATCGGAGAAGATCTATCTCGTTTGGGCTGCACTTTTGGGATACCTACTTTATGCGTACGGTCTTTATGCATTTGATAGAGTGTATAATATGTTTTTTCTATGCTATATTGCGATCTTCAGTCTCTCTTTATTCAGTCTGATCATTTTATTTAGTTCATTTGATCTGGATTATTTTATTGAAATACGCACCCAACATATACCAAAAAAATCCATCGCTGTTTTTCTATTCTTATTGGCTGTTTTATTTATAGTTACCTGGCTGAAAATTATCATTCCTTCAATGATCGATAAGGTACAACCTGAAGGAAATTCAATCTTTGTGTTCGATCTCTCCTTCTTCATTCCCTTGCTGATACTTACCGCACTTAAGCTGTTCAAGGATCAAAAATTGGGTTATCTGCTCTCAGGGATTCTTCTTATGAAAATGGGATTTCTAGGTTTTTCTGTGCTGCTTGGCGGATTAATAAGTCCATTATTCGGACAACCTTTCTCAATTTTTCAATCCATACTCTTCGCAATATTGGGAATAGGAAGCTTTATCTTTGCGATCATATACATTAATTCTTTGCGTTCCGATTGGGATCTGGAATCGAAAGACTGAGCTATGATTTGGTGAGTAAGCTCAGCAAAAAATTTTAAACAATTTGACAAGATAGGTATGTTTTAAGAATAAAGATTCTGAACCGGAGCGGTGATTGGAAGTACTGCTGAAATTGAGCGGAAACAGATGTGTAAACAGTAAACTAAAAAAATTAGAAAAATAGTTCGATTACACTAATAAATAAGGAGTGTAAATTAAATAATATGTTTTATATAATTCTTTAAGAATAAATTACGATGAATCGTTATGAATAATTTTATAAAAACGAAACCTTTATTCTATATCCATCGGAAAAAATACGAAGATGAAGTTAAAGAATGGTTAAGAGAAAGAATTATTCCTTCATATAATAGACCTGAAGTATGCATTATAAAAGGAAAAGAAGGGACAGGAAAAAAAACATTAATTGAATATGTGATTAAAAATCACAAAGAACTGAAAGAATATGAAAAAATCATAATTAATTTTAACACAAATAAATATAGGAATTTAAAAAAAGAAAAAATTGAAAAGAACAAAAATTTATTAAAAATAATTGGTAATATTATTGGGATAATACCAACAAAAATCTCTGGTTCAATTTCAAGTTTTATCTCAGTAATAACAGAATTTGAAGGAAAAAAAAGTATTGAAACTACAAACTGGAATAGCATATTTCAATTATTGGAACATTCATTTTCTTCAAGTAGCAAACCAAATTTATGGATATTAAATAATATTGAAAATCTTATCAAGAAAGCAGATAATGAATTAGTAGAAATATTTCATGATATAGGATGTATAATAAAGAATTCATATGACAGTAAAACTAATTTTCATTGTATTATTATAACTAAAACAGACGATAATGGTAATAATACATTTTTGGAATTATTGAACCAAAAATTATCAAACACCCCATTTATAACAACCGAACATATTAATGAAAAAGAAATTAAGTATTTTACATTACATGATATAGATAAAAATTTTAATAATGTAGGATTGGATAATGAAATATCTAAAGAGATATTTCATTTTACTAATGGAAATATTTATTCAATAAATTTTTTATGGGAAGAATTTCAAAAAGAAAATATAATTGAATATAAAACAAAAAATTCATTTAAATATAATAAAGATTTATTAAAATATATTAGTACGAATTTATCTAAAGTAATTCTTAATAAAATAACGAAACCACCCCGTGTACCTAAAAATTGCGAATTTAAAGAAATATTAGCTGTAAGCTGTTTGTTTGCAGCAGCAATGGGAGAATCATTTTTACCTTCAGCTTTAGTTAACATTTTTGATGTAGAAAATTTAAAGCAAAATGAGTGGGAAGATGCTCTATATGATTTTTTAGAATTTAAGAATGAAAATATTAAGGAATTAGCTTCAGTAACTAAAACAAACTCTATTATAAAAGGATATTATCACAGTTTTTTTGTCTATGAATTTAATGATAATAATTTTCGTATTTTATTAAAACAAAGTATAAAACAAATGTGTTCACCATTATCAACAGAAAATTATTATTACAATAAAATAGAGTTACTAATAGATTGGTTAAAAATGAATTTTAAAAATAATATGATTGAAGTCTTAGATTATATTATTTGTTTATATCGAATAATCAATAGATATAATGAAGCATACATTTTATTAGAGAGAAAGTGGAATTATGAACTATTAAAGCAAATACCTATTAGAATAGATAAAGAGGATAAAAAAAATGAGAAGTATGCATTAATTATTTGGTTGGTTGATGTATTAACAAAAATGGGGAAGTTTCAAGAAGCTCTTAAACAAATTCTATGTGCAAAGGGATTAATTGATAATGGAATAAATATTAATAAAGAAGAAAAAAGTAAGTTCTATTATATATTAGGTGGAATATATAATAAAAATGGAAAATATAAAGTAGCAAAAGATTACTGTTTATATAGTCTAAACTTGCTTTTATCAACCTTCGATGAAGAAAATAATCAAGTTTCTGACGTATATAATTTACTATCAATTATTAATCTTAATCTCGGTAGATTAGAGGATGCTTTAAAGCTTCAATTGAAATCTTTGAAAATTCGCGAAAAAGTTCTAGATGAAGATCATCCTGATCTTGCTAATTCATACGGTTATTTAGCAATGATTTATAGGGATATAGGAAAATTAGAAGAGGCTTTAAGGTATGAATTGAAAGCTTTGAAAATTCACGAAAAAGTTCTGGATGAAGATCATCCTGTTCTTGCTACTTCATACAATAATTTAGCAATGATTTATAGGGATATAGGAAAATTAGAAAAGGCTTTAAGGTATGAATTGAAAGCTTTGAAAATTCACGAAAAAGTTCTAGATGAAGATCATCCTAATCTTGCTACTTCATACAGTAATCTATCAACGATTTATTTTGATATTGAGAATTATAAACTTTCTGAAAGGTATATGCAAAAAGCAATAGATATTATGAGAAGGAAATTTCCAAACGGACACAAGGAATTGGATGGTATGATTGATAAGCTGGTAAAGATAACAAATATGAAGAAAAGATAAAAAATAGATTATATGTTTGTGAGAATTTCACGCGTTGTTTACAAAAAATAAGAGCTGAAAGTGATTATTTTCTGGGATGGAAAGAGACTGTAACGTAATGACATATAGATAATTAAAACGTTACGGTCTCTTTACACAGAAAACATAAAAAGTGTAAACAACGCTAGGTTTTCTTACAAAAGATGATTTCGATTGGGACAACAACATAAATATTATTAAATTATAACTGAAAAAGTATAAAGATTAAATTAAAAAACCCTTCAATACAAATCGACGGATTTTAGGAATGTGAGAGAATTAGGCACTTAAAAATAAAACTTACCAACAAGTATTCGTGAAAAAATTTCTCGCTTTCCGAATTACTTATCACAAGCTCTTCGACCAGTCTTTACCCGATAAATCAGGATACGCCTCGGCAGGCTTGTGACAAGGTAACTCTATTGAAAATCAATTTTCTATATTTGAATTTTTATACCTTTGCATCTTTGCGTCTTTGCGTGAATTCTTTTTTTGGGGGGTTTATCCGAGCTGTCAGACTACCAATTTTCACATAATATTTCAAAGTATGCTTTAGGATGTGCACAGGCAGGACATATTTCCGGCGGCTCTTTACCTTCATGAACATAACCGCAGTTGCGGCATTTCCACTTTACCACTTTATCCTTTTTGAACACAGTTCCGTTTTTGATGTTCTCAAGCAGTCCGAGAAAGCGTTTTTCGTGCTGAAATTCTGCTTTGCCGATATTTCGGAAAGCAAGAGCAATTTCATCGAATCCTTCTTCTTCAGCAATTTGTGCAAATTCAGGATACATGATCGTATGTTCGAAATGCTCGCCTGCGGCAGATTCAGTAAGATTTTCTACAGTCGTCCCTATCTTACCGGCAGGAAATGAGGCAGTAATTTCTACTTCTCCGCCTTTTAGGAATTTGAATAATCTTTTGGCATGCTCTTTTTCATTCAGGGCAGTTTCTGTAAATATACCCGATATCTGCTCATAGCCATCTTTCTTTGCCTGTTTTGCAAAAAAGTCATATCGGTTACGCGCCTGAGATTCACCTGCAAAAGCAGTGAGTAGATTCTTTTCAGTTTTTGTACCTTTGAGTTCTTTCATATTTATAACTCCATAATAATTATTTTTAGAAATGAAGATTTTGTGAGAGGTTGTCATTGGGATTATTAAAGAATAATTCCCAGTTTCCAGTTTGCATATTGAAAATAGAAGTTCCAACTGTCATTCCGCCGGTTACTCCACCGGTTGTATCCGGTTCTGCTGCAACATTGCAAAGGAAATCATACAATACATCACAATTCACATTTTCAAGTTGGTCATTGTATGTTTCGATAAGAGCAGCTAATATATCGTATCGTTCATGAGTTGTATCATCATCCGCTGTTGGAAAACCGAGCATTGCATCTTGAATAAAATGATTGGTGTGCGCATAAAGACCTTCCACTTCATACACAACCGCAGTTGTCTCTGCTTTCTCAACCGACACAACCCGGTTCTCGATGCCGGAAGCAATGTTCACATGTAGAGCATTACAGGGCTCGGTATTCTCAAGGATAGAAATAGCTTCATCTACACTTTCTGCTTCCAGAAGCGAACGAAAGATAAAAAAGTGTGGAACCCCGTTAGGATCTCCAGCAGCACTTTGCACAAAGTTATTTGAAAATGCCAAACCTGCATCATTCATTGAAGGTGCGATGCCGTATAGTAATCCTGGATAATAAAAATTAATGAATTCCGGTTTATCGGGCATGCTTACCTTTACGACAGCCATTAAATCGTGTAATGATGCAAAGCTATCTTCATTGTGTGCTAAATATTGATTTCCATTATAATTGTAGCTTACAGTAGAGCAACCGAAAAGTGATTCTGGAATATCCATGGCATTGTTTTCTACAGAGCCATAATATAGGGCAATTATATCACCAAAGAAGTTCAAACGCATTAAAGCATCAAATTCAATTCCCGTGGCATCTGATGTTCCATGTAACTCATTTACATAGTCTGGATAATTTTCTTCCGCTTTTGCGAGAAGGTTTTCATAGAAATAAACCGAATCAATAGATACAATAGTTTCTAAGGCTGCTGCAAGTTCTGCTTCAAGTAAGAAGAATTCCTGAATATTTTCTGCGAATTGCTGTCCAATAGCAAAACCAAGATCGTAATAACTATCAGCTTCGATCTCAAATACGGAAAAATATTCTTCTTCAGTATCATTGTTTGATTTACAAAGATCACAACCGATAATAAGAAAAATACCAACAATAAGTACTATACAAATAAATACTAACTTCTTTTTCATGTAAACTCCAATTATATTTTTTTCTGTTTTTGTTACTTTCGAGGGTTTATAATAGCTGTTTTGAACCTTTCACGGCAAGCACAATTGCCGGTTCATCGCCGCAGTTCTCGATAGAATGTGTTACATCTTTTTTTGCTTGCAATGCATCTCCAGATTGTGCAATGAATATATGATCCCCAATGCTAAATTTAACACTTCCTTTGATCACATAGAATAATTCTTCGATAGGATGGTTATGAATATGCAATTTCTCACCAACTGGAATAGTGTACATGTAGGGAGCAAGATGGTCAAAATTGCCGAAGAATGGCTGAATTTCAACTTTTTCAGAGTGGGATATCTTATGAGAAGTGTTGATATGAGCATGCTCGTTTTCATCAATTATTGTGTGAAATTTGTACTGAGGAGCATTACAGTGAGGGCAAGCATTAGGGGGTTCTGTTCCCCGGAAAATGTGCCCACAAACTTTACATCGCCAATGTCGCATAAATTATTCTCCCGTTGTTATTGGAGTAACAAATGTTCGAATACCAAGTTCTTTGTCAAGCATGAGAAGTTCGCAGACGTTATCTCAATTAGATTAAGCGCACCGGTCATTTTTTTGCTGATCGTATCACCCCCGGATTATTCCTTTTTCCACAAACCGTGGATATTACAGTAGGCGCGAACTTCGAGTCTGTCATTATTTTTGACATAGAATTCTGCTTCCGGTTCATCATCGTATGTGAGGTGTTTGCGGTTTAGCCAGGGTCCATTCTGCACTTCGATCCACTCGATGTAGTGCTTCTCAATCATAGGATGTACAACTGAGCCGACCTTAACTTTGATGCCTTCATCAATTTCTTCGATAACAGGGATATGTTTTTCGACAGCAGCATCGACTGTGTTTTCAGTCATTTTTATCATTGGTGCACCGCAGCAAACAAGCTGACCTGCACCACCGTGAACCATTTCTACGATATTTCCACATATTTCACATTTATAGATTTCCATGAGTTTTGTCATAGCTTCTCCTATTTGTAAATACTTTTACCACGAAAAGCACTAAAAGCACGAAAACAGGTTTTAAAAGAAAATATTCTTCTAAACGTTATTTTATTAATTTCGTGTGTTTCGCCTGCATCGGCGTAACGAAGTGAAGACGTGTGGTTCAGCATTTTTTTCCTAATTTGTCTTCTTTGTGGCAGAACCGCCGATCAAAGCAGTCATGAAAAGGTTCTTTTTGAGAATACTTCTCAATATCCATAGTATTTACTTCTTTAATTGACGCTTCATTTCAGTGAGCTTTACCACGTGTTTACGTTCCTCGTTAATGATATCATCAACCAATTTTTGCTGATGCTCCGGCACGACATTTCTCATTTCATGATAATAAAGAATGGTATCGAGTTCTTTGCCAATAGCGAACTGAAGAGCTTCATCAACGGTGGTTACGCTGTCAATGCCTTCCTCGATCTTATCCAATGTGAAGACAAGATTATCAGCATAGGCATGAAGATAGTCGAAATATTCTCCGGGATAGCTTTCACGAGGATTGTAATCTTCGATCTTTGCCAGCATCTCTTTAAATACATTTTCGTGATAAACTTCTTCTTCGGCAAGCAAGTCAAAGAGTGCTTTCACTTTTGGGTCATCAAACTTTTCTACCATGGCTCGGTAGAATTTTTCACCATTTTCTTCGATCTGGATTGCAAATTGATAGATTTCTGTAACATCAAAAATATTCATTTTCGTTCCTCCATTATTATAAGTTTTTATGCTTCATAGCAATTTTTTCTGCTAACTCGTCAAGTGCTTTGAAATCAGCTTCTTTTGGATATCCTTTACTTATGACAGGTTCCAGTAATTCACCTTTGAAATTCTTGAGTATTTCTTTTATCATATCCACCATTCTCGAACCCCAGCCATAAGAGCCAATGATCGATGCAAATTTTGCCTTCGGTCTGAGCATGTTAGTAAGATAGGTCGCATAGATCATCTTTGGATGTGGGCCGACATGTACTGTGGACGAGCCGACTACAACTGTTGCAGCATCGACGAGTTCCATTGCGAATTCTCCAATATCAGTAACAGACATGTTAAATGGAATAACAGCAATCTCATGCTCGATCAATTTTTCTGTGAGATAATTCACCATTTTTTCAACACTTCCGTGCATAGAAATATAGGGTATAAGCACCTTGTTATCAACCTTATCTGATATCCATTCCTCATACTGCTCGATGATAAATTCGGGATTATCATAAAGCTGTCCATGGGTTGGTGCAATGATCTCGATGTCGTAATTTTTTAGCATGTTCATATGCTTCTGAATATTGGTTCTGAAGGGCATCATGATCTCGGCAAAGTAACGTTTGGCAGCGAAATATACTTTTGCTTCATCCCACACGAACAATTCACTGGACGCCATGTGAGAACCGAAAAGATCACCCGGAAAAAGGATCTTATCTTCTTTAAGATATGTGAACATTGTCTCTGGCCAGTGAACCCATGCCGCAAGAAGAAATTTTAAAGTCTTATTACCAAGAGAAAGTGTATCCTCATGCTTGATCTCAAGGAATTTTTCCGCAGGAATATTTAGAAGGTCTTGCAGGAAAATTTTACATTTTGGGTTTGTTACCACAACCGCTTCAGGATACATTTCAAGCACAAAGGGAATACCGCCTGAATGATCCTGCTCGGCATGATTGGAGATTACATAATCAAGTTTAGAGATACCAAGTTTTCTTAAATTTGTGAGAAGTTCCTCGATTTTCGGTGGATCAACAGCATCGATCAAAGCAGTCTTTTCACTACCGCGAATTACATAGGCATTGTAGCTTGTTCCGTCAGGCAGGGGGATGAGTTCGTCAAAAGTGCGCCTGTCCCAATCCTGAACACCTACATAATATACATCTTTTCTGATCTTTTGAAATCCCATATCACTCCTAAATTTCTACAAACATATCTTTGCCAACACCGCAAACCGGGCAGACCCAGTCGTCTGGAATATCTTCAAAGGAAGTTCCGGGTGCGATGCCGGAATCGGGATCACCGACTTTGGGATCATAAATATAACCACACACGCTACATTGATATTTTTTCATTTTGCTTCCTCCTGTAATTGATTTTCTTCAATAGAATAGCCCGCATTTCTTATAGCGTTAATAACTTCATTTCTACTATATTCACCATTCACTCTAACTAATTTATCCACAAGAGAGATGTCAATTTTTTTTACTCCATTTACTTTTGTAACTGCATCTCTGATCGAAATGACACAATGCTTGCAGCTCATGTCCGGCACTTCATATATATTTTCCATATTTTCATCCTGAATATTTATTTTCTTGTTCATAAAAAATTTTAGTAAAAATGCTCTTAGGATGAGTAGGATCAACAGAATAGCTGAAGCTGTTTTTATCCATGCGGGAAGCATCTTCATGCTGCTGGTAAAAATGTTAATATTTTTACCGGAAAGATTCCAGATATGATCAATAAAAAGACCGAAAAGCAGACCCGTCATTATGATAGAAACAAGATATGAGATCATCGCCTTTTTGCCGAGTTTTCCACCTACAAAACTTATTGTTGCAGCATTTGTTGCAGGACCTGCAATAAGAAAGATCAAGCCCGCACCGGGTGTCATTCCTTTTAATATAAGTGATGCAGCAATGGGTATGGAGCCAGTGGCGCACACATACATCGGGATGGAAATAATGAGCATAATTGGATATGCAAACAGCGGATTTCCAAAATAATGCTCTACAAAATTATCCGGCACAAGAAAAGAAATAATGCTTCCAATAACAATTCCGATCAGTATCCATTTGGCTACATCTTCAATGAGATCAAAAAAACCATAACGGAGAACTGCTTTTACTTTTTCATGAAATTTATGAGAGTGGGGCTCGGTTTCTTTGCAGAGATTGCATGAAAATCCTTCATTTTGGACGTTATTATCATCTACACTTTTATCGATGATATTTGTGAGTGTGCCACCAAAAATTCCCGCGAAAAAGGCAGCGACAGGTCTGATAATTGCATAGACAGGACCAAGAAGCGAGTAGGTTGCAAGAATTGAGTCCACTCCCGTTGTGGGGGTTGATGAAAGGAAGGAGATAGTAGCTCCTTTTCCTGCACCTTCTTTTCTTAGATAAGCAGCAACCGGAATGACGCCGCACGAACAAAGCGGCAGTGGAATTCCAAAGAGAGATGCCTTTACATTTGACCAAAAAGATCTTCCGGAAAGATGTTTGTAGATTTTTTTGGGGGGAATAGCAATATTGAGAATTCCTGCTATCAAAAACCCAAAAAGCAGGTAAGGCGACATTTCTTTAAGAAGAAACCAGATTTCATGTGCGATGCCTGTAATAATATTCATCTTATGATTGTGCCTTCTCTTCTTTTTCAAGGCAATTCTTGCAAATGCCACGAAAATAGCCGTGCCTTTGTTTTATCTGATGCCCTTGAATCTTCGTCTTTTTCATATAAGGACAATCTATAATAAGGTCATAAATTTTCCCACATTTTTCGCAGAAAAAATGATGATGGGGTTTTGTGGCAAAGTCGTATCGAACTTCCGAACCGGTAATATATAGAGGAGTAACAATCCCATTATCTATGAATAATTTTAGAGAATTATAAACAGTCGTTTTCGAAATAGTGGGGATTTTTGTTTCAATCTCATTAAAGATCATTGCTGCTGTGGGATGATCATGTTTGCTGTCCAGGTACCTGAGTATGCTCAACCGTTCAATCGTCGGCTTTATACCCGCGTATTCTAAAATATCTTTTAAATTTTTCATATTTGAACTCATTACAAATTTATAATGAAAACTTAAAAGGAATCATGACAATGTCAAATATTTTATTTGAAAATTTGCATCATTCCATATTTTGAATGCAAATAATCATAGATTAATTTGACATGAATATTATAATTTATTGATTCAATAAAAATTCTAAAAAAACAGGAAAGGATTTATTATGGCACTTTTCTCAAAAAAATCAAAAAAGAAAAAAGAATCTGCAGCAGATGAGAATACGATTTCTGCGCAATGGAAAGTTTATAATAACAGAGAATCCTTCAGCTTGATATTGCAGGAAGAGGATATTTCAGAAAGAATGACAGTTGAGGATATCGGAGAAGGCAGGATGGTAATTTACGATCCTGAAGTTAGCATTTATTTTCTATTGAAGGGAATTGACAAGGTCCCGGAAAATGAATTGCAGGATGTTATTGGATATTTTGCTATCGATGGTGTCGCGTGTATATCAATAGATGGATTAAAAACATACTATTGCTTCTACGAAGGAGAGAATGTAAGCAAAAACTCATCCACATTCTGGGTGGGTGATGATCTATGTCTCTGGGTTCCTGAAGACGAGGCATATCATCTTCTCAGATATAGCGAAAATCCTGTTGATAATGAGCTGCTCATTCCCCAATGTTTAGATTTACCGAATAAAACGATATGGTTCAAAATTGAGGAAGAACGATATCATTTCTATATTGAGGGTAAATCAGTTTCTTCCAATATGATTTCAACTTATAATGGTGATGATTTATTATTATACGACAAAGAAAATCCCTGTTGGTACGTGTTTCCGGATTGGGAAAATGTATTACTTTATACGTTAAATTCTGCAGATATTTATAATGTAGATGGTGACAAACTTTGGGCGAGAACAAATGATGAAGGAACGTATCGATTTTATGATAAAGGAATTTATATTGCTAATGGCATAAAAGGAAGTTACTGCAAGGATGATGTGGTTCTATATGTTCGGGATGAAGGTGCACATTATCTATTGATCGATTTCAAAAATACTGAGTTTTTCGTGCTTTACATACCAAGGGCACTTCCAACAAATACACACGCAATCTGGATGAAACCAGAAGCAAATAAATTTAAACTGTATGTAGAGGGTGAAGACATGACAACTGATGTTGAACCTAAATTAATGGATGGAAATCTTCTCCTGCTCCATGAAGCATCCAACAAGATTTATGCATGCATGGATTACAACAATCAACACTTTGATGAATTCCAACCGGCTGTTATTATGGATGCAACAGACTTCTTGAAATAAAGTTATGTCAGAAAATATAAAGTGTCATACTAATGTACTCAAAGTATGGCACTTTTTTTATTATATTGAGAAATTTTGATGAAAGAAAATTTCACTAAACTTTGACATGTTTTCATCGTTATTCGTACTTAATATTAGAAAAATTGTTGGAGACGCTATGAAACATACTACTTTTTTGATAATTTTAATTTCAATGATTTTCTTTATAAGTATTACTTCACCTGCTTGTTGCGAGCCCTCAAAATATTCCGGCAACCAGGCAGCACGAATCTGGATGGATGGTGACTTCTCAGACTGGGATTCGATCCCTCCTTTATATTCTGATGCATCAGGAGATCAGCAATCAGGTGATATTGATTTTGGTGTACTGAAAGCTGCGAATGATGACAGATTTGTTTTCTTCTATATTGAAATTGGGGACGAGCTGAACATGCAGGACGACAACGAGATAACACTATATCTCGATACAGATAATAATGCAAACACCGGGATTTATATAAACGGTATCGGTGCAGAAGTGAAATGGGTTTTCGGAAATCGCTATGGAACATACACTTACCGCTACACAATATATCATCAGTATATTGGACTTGTCACTGCGCCTACAGTAACTTCAGATAGATTTGAGATCGCGATTGACAGAACGATTTCTCTATTCGGGCAAGAATTATTTCCGCAGAATTCCTTTAGAATAGTGTTTCATGATAATGGTCCGGGCAATGACTATCTCCCTAACGTAGGTGATATTGTATCATACAGTTTTGATAATTCCACCTTGCCTCCGATCATTTCAACTTCATTAAAAAAATCTGCATCATCTGATTTTCGGGCTATTGCCTATAATGTCCTGTCAAATAACATTTTTGATCCTTCCCTTTATGATACCTTCGACCGCATCCTGTCAGCTATTGATCCGGACATCATCGCATTTGAAGAGATCTATAACCATACTGCAAATGATGTGAAGCAGCTTGTTGAATCTATGTTACCTTCAGGTACTGGTGAGCAGTGGTATTGCCAGGGAATATATGGTGATGATATTTATGCAGTGAGTAGGTTTCCGATTACAGCATCCTATGAACTCAATGAAAGTGCTGCTTTCCTTATAGATTTGAGCCCACAAGTTGATTCGGATTTTTTATTTCTTGTGGCTCATTTTTCCTTTGGAAGTTATAATGTAGCACGTCAACTCGAAATCGATGAGATGATGGCATTTATTCGAGATGCTAAAGAACAGGGAGGCGTGCTTACACTTGAAGAAAACACTCCGATTTTAATAACCGGCGATTTGAATCTTGTCGGATATGCCCAACAATTGGAAACTTTGCTCACAGGTGATATTGTTAATCCGCAATTTGGTCCGGATTTCACCCCTGATTGGGATGGAACCGACTTTGGTGATCTCTGTGCCAGATTAACCGATCTCCCAATGTTTTATACATGGTATTCGGAGTACAGTTCCTATTATCCCGGAAGATTGGATTTCATGATATACAGTGATTACGTACTTACTTCAGAAAGAAAATTCGTTATGTTCACACCGGAGATGCATGCAGACACACTTGCTGCTTACGGGCTTAATGCAGATGATGTAACGAATGCCTCCGACCATATTCCACTTGTTTCTGATTTTCGAGTTTTAGAACCTACCTCAGTTTCTGATCATCCTTTGGATAATGGCTTTCAATTTGGGAATTCACCCAATCCCTTTTCATACTCAACAGTGCTTTCTCTCTCTACTAAGGAAAATATTGGAAATCCCGAAATAGTTATCTACAATATTATCGGACAAAAGGTAAAAATACTAAATGGAATAGAAACACGTTCAGGTAACCTTCACACCTATACTTTCACCTGGGATGGTACCGATGATAGTGGTAACACTGTACCTGACGGAGTATATTTTTATAAAATTGATGAGGATAATTTTTACGAGATTGGGAAGATGGTTTTGGTGAGATAGTGACATATGTCCCCTCGGGTAGACTTATATTATAAATAAAGACCTGAGGAGGCATAATGCAAGAACGCAAAAATCCATTAAGCAGGATTGAATTAAAGAGCTATGAGGGAGAGTTTTTGTATGAATTAATCAA
>JAUWMT010000035.1 GCA_030613025.1 Candidatus Cloacimonadota bacterium | reverse complement strand
GCATATCTTTTTCTGCTTTAGTTAGAACAATTTTTGCTCGCTTACTTGGTCTTCCCATTTTTGCTCCTTATTCATTTTTTGGAGTCAAAATGAGTTTTCCAATATCTTTTTGTCCAGTTATTTTAAGAATGAAGTACTAGTGATAAGTCAATAGTTAAATGACGTAAATTGAATTTTAACAAAGTTTGAAACCTCATCCCCCGGTGAAATATTCAGCAAGCTGATTTCACGGGGTAAACTAACCTTCTCCTATCTGAGGAGAAGGCAATATAAGGAATGTCAAAATTCAATTACTATTTCCAATCGAAGCTTGACATGACACTAGTAATTGTAAATCAACATTCCGACCTGTCAAGGTAGTGTGAAAAGAATACTGATGTTGAGTACACAAGATTTGAATCTTGCGTTACAGTACTAAAGAACCAATTTTTTTATAGTTCTTCGGCGTATTGAATTGTTTTATCCTCGTTCCTAAACCCCTGTTTGGGAAAGATCTTTATTTATATCTACTTTGCGTTCCCAAAGAGGGCTTTGGGAACGAGAGATTGTAATTATTTGGAATAACGAATCGTGAGTGTTTGATTTATTTTCTGTTCTTGTAGCTTTTGCTCAGTTCCATCAAGAAAGGATACTTTTACAGACACATTCTCATTTGACGGAAATCCAAAATACTGTGTCATGCTGTGCTGATTTGTTGTTCCTTTTCCACCCTCGATCTCACGGATCTGCTTCATCTCATTTTGAATTACTTCAATCCGGGTTCCAATCAAAGGTGTAGAACCGTTTTCATCAACAATTTTAATCTTAAGCCAATTATCCGGAGTACTCTCATTTCTGAAAAGATGTATTCCCTCACCGCTGCACACAAGCAGGTCGATATCTCCGTCATTGTCGTAGTCTGAAAATGCTGCTCCCCATGAGTTGAACGTGCGAACTCCAGCCAAATATGTTATATCAGTAAAAGTCATATCTCCATTATTGAGATAGAGATAACTCCTCCTATTTGGATAGATCGAGGTTATGAAGAGATCGAGATAACCATCGCCATTCACATCTCCCCATGAGGGATCACTGTGGCACTCATCATAGGTAATGCCGGCACTTTCTCTAATATCAAAGAATCGATTTTTTTTCATATCATTCACAAAGAGCTGTGTCATATCGGAAAATTCTATATATCTTGGATGGGCTAAATTTGCACAGATCAAGTCCATATCTCCATCATTATCAAAATCGCCCCATTCGCTGCCAATTGTGTGTCCATACCAGCCATCAACGTATTTTCCTTCAACGCCAACTTTTTCAGCCACATTTTCAAATTTCTTACCCTTCAAGTTTTTCCAAAGAAAATTCTTATCCAACCGATAGTTTGAAGCAAAGATATCGAGAAATCCATCATTGTTGTAATCTCCCCAGTTCACCCCTCTTCCTGCCTGGTCTTCTTTAAATGGAGGGATGATATTGTAGGAAAGCGTAACATTGGTAAAAGTTCCGTTCCTATTATTCAAGAAAAGGAAGTCCGGTTCTTTGTCATATTCTCCACCATGCTCATAGTTAGCAATATACAGATCGGGATATAGGTCGCCATTTATGTCGCCCCAACCAGCACCTTCAGTTTGGAGCGTATCAGAAATTGGAGAGAGTGATGTAATATCTTCAAACGTGCCATCCCCTTTATTCTTCCATAATCTATCCTCTTTTTCCTTTTCCTTTGAGGATGAAGTAGCATAGAAATCGAGGAATCCGTCCCGATCAATATCAGCCCAAAGACCTCCATTTGTTCTTCCCGCAGAAATTCCTGAGATTTCACTAACATCAGTAAAAGTTCCGTTAGTATTATTTCTCAGGAGCACATTTCCATTTAAAAGGATATCGTCGAATCCGTCGTTGTTATAATCGCCCCAGGCAATACGGCTATTCTTATAGGAATCTAAACCGGCTTGTTCAGTTACATCTGTAAAAAGAGGTCCATTATATTTTGCCCACACGTTCACGAACTGACGAAACGCTCTTCCGCCATCAGACAGATCGTCATATAATTCATTTAACAGGGAATCGGCTTTGGGAGTCCACTTGTTACGTTCATCACCCATAATAACTGCTTGTAACAAATGATCAAAAGCCGCTGCATCCTGTTCGATAGTCACCTCAATCTTTCCAATGAGATAAAAATGCTGTGCAAGTAACTGTTCCTCCGGGATTTCGTTCAAAACTTTTAGAGCTTCATCATATTTGTTTTGCTCAAAAATAAGCTCTGCAAGAGTAAATCGATATGTCGCCAACTGCTCAATGCGGGATTTGTCGCCATAGAAATAATAACTATTTTCCCATTCAGCATTATTAAGCGAATCGATCATTACTTTCATTTTATCTTCATATTCAGATAGCTTCTGCTTCTTATCCAAATAATAGCGAGCTACAGTATTGAGCATTTTGGGATCATTTGAGTATCTCAGCTCAACAGCCATCAAGGTTGAATCCATTTTTTTTTCAACTTCTAAGTTGTCATACGAGTAGAGCAAATACCGCCATGCGAGAGGAGTCCATTTATTATCAGGATATATTCCCAGAAAATCTTCCAATCCCTTGGCACGAACAGAGTCGTCTCTCATTACCGCATAGTCAAAGACCTGTTCCTGCGCATTATCGGTTGTAACTGAGCAGTTGGGGTAATAATGGATCAGTGAATCGAGTATTGAAACTACTGAAGAGTCTTCAAGAGTTTTCATAAACAGATATTTAACTTGCATTGAAAGACTATCCTGTAACAAGTTTTTATCAATATAAGCCAGATATTTTTCTTTATCTTTTGTTATGTCATCAGAAGATATATCAGCAACATTGTAGAAGAAAAACAATTTTTCATATCCTATCATGCGAGATGGATTATTCTGAATATATTTATCTATACTTTTCTTTGCATTATTAAATTGATGAGTACGAATCAATTCATCAATACTACTAAGAGCTTTATGAAGTGCCGCTTCTCTATTTTGAAGATCTCCAGTTTTATAGAGAAAAATACTTGTACAACTTAGAAACAGAAGTATTGACCCGATTAAGAATATCTTTTTCATTATCATATTTCTTGAATTAATAAAACTTCTAACATTCGTTTTATTTCATTCCTACTTATATCTATAATTTCTATCTTCCCAAAAATATCATAGATGAAATTACTATTTGAGAATATATGTATTTTATCAAATTGATATTGGGGATTTATCTTTTTTTGTATAAATCTCTTTTTAAGAATTTTTATGGATTTTTGAATATCATTAAGTAACTTACCGGGACTATGATCTTGGATAATCAATTCATTGTTTTTATATTTAACAAAATGTTCCTTATTTAGTTTTGTTATTTTCCTTGATATTGCATTTAACATTGTAATAGACCAATCCTGTTCAATTATATCCCCATCGTATCCATAACCGATTAAATCCTCCCCTGGTTTAATTATACCGATATTAGATGATTTTTTTGGTAACTTATTTCTCGGAGAGTACATAGAGGGCTCTATTATACTGCCTTTGGGATACTTTTTAAATTCCGAAAGGGCAACTTTATATTGCTCTATTGTAGCTGTTGTGTGTTCTAATCCTATTCTGTCATTATTTCTTATTTCTAACATAAAATCAGGAGATTCGCTTTTTGATACAGTAATCGGTAAATTTAAAAGTGATCTTTTGTAAGTAGCAATAAGAAAAATGTATAAAGAAAAATATTCATGAATCTTTGTGTCTTTATTTGCAATATTAGCTGACCCTTTTTTAACAAATTGAAGTATGTTGATTAGATCAGAATCTGTTGTAATAGTTATTGATTTATTATTTGATAACAACATATCTTCTAAAAAATTTAATTTATTTTCCTCAAAAAGATTTCTAAATATTTTTTATTATTATTGTATTGAAAAACTATGCCACTTTGTTTCTTGAAATTTTTTATATAATACAACATTTATCGATCCTTAAAATTCTGCATTGAGCGAGAAATAAAATGAGGGTTCTGACTCGAATCCTTTTGTACTTTTCCATGCCCAGTCAAACTTCAGAATGAAGTAACCAAGGTTCATTCGTGTGCCGATCCCATATCCTACTCTAATAGGATTATCATGTGTGTTTTTGAACTCATCGAAATTGTCCCACACCTTTCCAATATCTGCAAAGATCGCACCTCTAATACTTCTCACCCAGATTGGTAAAGGAAAACCAATTTTGAGTTCTTCAATAAAAGGATATCGGAACTCCACGCTGCCGATCGCAATATTATTTCCAAGAAATTCCTTATCAAGATACCCACGCAGATTGTAGTAACCGCCCATTATGAAATCCTGCTTATCAAGACCGGTACTGAAGCCCAAATTCAGCATTCCTGCAAGCTGGTAATCACGACTGAAGGCGATGTATTTTCGGAAGTCGCCATAGATATTCAGATAGTCATTATTTGAGCCAAAACTTTTTTGAACTCCTGCCTGAAATCTCGAACCTTTTATTGGACCTGTAATTCCCCACAATGCAGTATCATGAGTGTAAAACAGTGATGGAGCATATACCCAGGCATCTCTTGTGTATTTATCCTCGATGTGCCATTCGTTGTTGTACCAACTATACCATTCAATTTTGTTGTAGAACAGACTATTATAGAGATCGAAGCGATTGAATTTGTCAATGGGATAACTGATGAGTGCATTCACACCGGTGTTTCTATCCTTCTTCATGCCGTCATAGATAAAGCCATGCTCGTCGATCCAGTAATTGAAATAGTAGTAGTCATCGACAAGATTAAAAATGCCGACACCATAATCAATGCGTTTCTTAATATAGTAATAATTCAGAATAATATCACTTTCAGACAAGGATTTATTCGCAACGGCTATAATATCAATATGATGATTGCCAAGTATGTCGCTTAAGGCGACATATATCTGGGCTGAAACACCATAACCGGTTGAATAAGCAAGACCTCCAAACAAAAAATCGGGAGTGAATTTGAGTTTGTAATCCTCAACTTCGGGCTCTTTATCCTCCTTATAATCCGGTTTAGCTTCCAGCGTATCCTTCATAAAGAAATAATCGCTGTCAAAACGCGATTTCTTTGTAATTAATTTCTCACGCATGCGATAAAATCTCTTGAATTCCTTGAGATGGAAGACTTCATCAAAGGGATTATCTTTAACAGTCTGGGGTTCTTGATATGCAATATAGTTGAGACTATCGAGGGGATTGCTGTAAAGGTATAGATCCCAACCCATTTTATAAAAACTGGAAAAGACCATCTCGGTATTATCTTCACTCACACATGGCGAGAAAGTGCCACTGAAAATATTGGTCAATTGAGCAATTGCTTTTTCCTGAAAATCATAAACAAAGATATTAGAAACACTGTCTCTATAGGCGCTATAAACAATATTCTGCTGATCTTTCGTCCAGATTGGATACTGGTGATCATAGGATGCATTTGTGATCGCAACAATCGTATCGCTCAGCAGATCATAGGTAAAAATATTATAGAATAGGCTTGAAAAAATGAGATGCTCATCCTCCTGCATAAAGGGTTCATTTATAAATCTTTGGGATGCGAACACTATCTGTTTGCCATCTGATGACCAGCGTGGATAGCGGTCATCAAAACAGTCATCTGTCAATCGGGATACAGTCTTCGTTTTCAAGTCATAAATATATAGATCACTTTGTGCATCTTTAAGACCTACTAAGATTATTTTTCTGCCGTCATGAGATACATCAATCTCAAAAATACTGTTAAAATCAAGTTTGATCCTCTCAAGTTCTTTCCCATCTTTAACTTTTGCGATGACAATATCATCACCTTTTGAAGTTTTGGCGACAAAGGCAAAGCGCTCTCCATCAGGAAAATAGGAAAGTGAAGTTTTCAGAAAATGAAATCCTTCATATTTGTCGGTATATCCACCGGTAATTATTTTCTTGGGCTTATAAAGTCCGAGGGTAGAGCGTTTGTATATTCCCAGGGTGTAATCCTTATTTGAAAAATAGAGAATTTGCGTTCCGTCCGGTGAAAAGACAGGATCCCAGTTCGCATTTGATTCCTTTGGATTATGTTTTGTGATCTGCTGATATTTGCTGTTCGGAAGCACATTTTCATCGATGATCTTGCTATATTTTTTCTGTAGATAGTAACGCCACTGGTCTTCAAGACTCTTTATTCCAAAGCCGAATGTCCGCTTGGCTGCTTCATCCACACTTTTGTATATCCTGAAATTATAGAGCAGTTCAATTATACTGCTCGAACCGAACATATCCTCCAGAAAGATCAGAAAGGATTCACCTTCACGATAAGCATAATATCCGCCTACATATTCCAACGGAATGAGCTTATCATTTACGATAAGATCGCGCAAATACATCTCATTGCTTATAGAACCGTGTTCCGACGACCACTCCGGCAATCCTTCAGAGAACCAGAAAGGAAGCGAATAAAAGAGTCCGCTTGCAAAATTTGAAAAGCTCCCACCCTGCATAGTAAAATACATAAAAACATGACAGAGTTCGTGTACGACTGTAGTCTCAAATAGTTTATAATCTCCATCAAAGGGAACCACAACACGATTCTTAATAAATTCAGTAAAACCACCAACGCCTTCTTCAATTATTTGAAATAATATATTCGTTTCTTCAAATTCATTATGAGAATTGTAGATGAGCACAGGAATTTTCTGTGGAAGAGATTGTTCGAACATTTCTTGAAATCTGTAATAGGCATTCTCAACGATCACTGTGGTGATCTGCCCAACGATATCGAGTCCTGTTTGATAGTATATATCAAAGTGTGTGGTTTTCATAACCGACCATTGCATGTCCGGAAGATTTGTCTTATTCTTTCCAAAATAAGTTGCATGTAAGGAGCTTGCAATTATCAGCATGACGATCAGTAAAAAAATGATTTTTTTCATGGTAAATCCTTAATTAAAAAAGACGGAAATAGTGCTTGGGATTTTCTCTTATATCTGTCACCAGAGAATCAAAGCGTATGATCGTTGCATTAATTTTCTGATAAAGAGAATCATTTGCTGTGAAACGTCCAAGATTGGTATTTTCACTTTCAAGTCTATTAATAAGCCCCTGCATCTGACCAAGCATGATGTCAATTTCTGATACTTTATCATCAGTAAAGGTAATGATCCTATCCACCTTCTCATCATTATTGCTGATAAGGATATCAAGATTGGTCAAAATATTATTGACACGCTCAAATTCGATAGAAATATTTCTGTTCTTCTCAAAAATGTGATTCATATTTAGCAGAAGCGCATTCAGATTTTGGATCACATCTTTGATGGTTCTCATCTGATCTTTGTCATCAACGAGCTCACCTAAAGTGCCGGAAAGGGCATTGATATTTTTAATAGTAACACCAATTTGGGATATAGTTTCATTGAATCCTACATTATAATAGCCCTGAATGATCTGGGAAGTGTTGAGGTCTTCTGGCGAACTGCCCGGGTCGATTGAGATTTCCCTTTCCCCCATCATACCGCGTTCTGAGATTATAATTTGAGCATCTTTTTTCAGGATAATTTCTTTATTAACAAGAAGAGCAACTTTTACTCCGTTCTGCTCAAGCGAGATATTTGCTACCTTGCCGGCTCGCACTCCGTGAACAAAAACAGTATTGCCCACATCCAAACCACCAATTTGTGGAAATTGTACTGTGATTTCAGCCATATCAGACTTTTGCTTACTGCCTGTAATGACGATATTACCGAACACAACGATCAGCACCGCCAGTATGATTATTATTCCTACGATTAATTCACTTTTTTTTGTTTTCATAATATTTCACTCATCTTGAAATAAATTTCTTTATATACGAATTCTCCACTTTGCCGAGATCTTTGACCGATCCATGAAAAATTATACTTCCATCTTTCATTAATGCTACCTTGTCAGCTATCTTGAATACTATACTGATATCATGAGATACGATCAAAGAAGTGGTATGATATACCTTTTTAAAAGTGGAGAACAGTCCAATGATATTATTTGCTATTATCGGATCGAGACCGGTTGTGGGTTCATCATAAAGGATATATTCGGGATTGAGTATCACTGCACGGGCAAGACTCACTCTTTTCTGCATACCGAAACTAAGTTCTGCAGGCATCTTCTTTTCCTGACTGGACATGCCGACCATAGCGAGCTTTTCTTCAACCTGCTCTTTGATTTCGTTTTCAGGAAGTGCATATTGTTCACGAAGAGGAAGCGCCACATTGTCATATACGCTGAGCCAGTCAAAGAGTGCCGAGTTTTGAAAAACCATAGTCATTTTCCGTCTGAGATTATTCCAACCCTTCCACGAAAGTGTATCGATCCTTTCACCATCACAAAAAATTTCACCTGCATCGGGCTTAAAAAATCCAATAATGTGCTTGAGCAGCACGGTTTTTCCACATCCGCTTTCTCCGATCACTACCGTAGTTTTATTCTTCTCGATCGTAAGATCAATTCCATTCAAAATGACGGTGCTGTCCAAACTCTTTTTCAATCCTTTGATCTCAATCATGGTTAAATTCTTCTACGATCAATCCCTCATTATCAGTCCTTAATTCTCTAGCAATAACCGTTTTCAACATTCCATTTTCAGCAGTGTTATTCTCATCTTTAAGATAAACTCTTACAAAGTGGTCGGAAACTGAAGTCCAATATTCTTTTTCTTTTGTTTCCAAAACTGCTTTCAAGGGAACCTTCTTTTCAATTAAATATTTTGAATATTCATTTTTTTTGTTGCGCCCTAATTTTTGCAAGCTTTGCATTCTTTTTTTGCTGATCGTTCCACTCAAATCCCATTCCATTTCTGACGCTTTTGTGAATTTTCTAAGCGAATATCTGAACACATGCAGATAGCTAAGAGGAAGATCTTCAATAAAATTATATGTTTTACTGAACTCTTCATCTGTCTCACTAGGAAACCCAACTATCACATCACATCCGATAGCTGCATCAGGAAGTATAGTTTTGATGTTTTCAATGATCTGCCTGAATTCTGCTATAGAATATGTCCTGTTCATTTTTGCAAGCACAATGTCAGAACCGCTTTGAAGGGGAATATGAAAATGAGGACATATCTTTTTCTGTTCTGCGAGGAAATGGATCATATCATCATCAAAAAACATAGGTTCGATTGAACTCAGCCGGATCTGCTGAATATCGGTTCTCACGATTTCCTTTAGCAAATACAATAAATTGTAATTTTCAAGATCAAAACCATAAAGCCCAAGATTGATGCCTGTTAAAATTATTTCCTTCACCCCTTTAGCTGCAAGAGTATTGACCTGCTCGATAATAGATCGAATTGGACGGCTGACAGGCTTTCCCCGAACATAAGGAAGAATGCAATAAGCACAGAAAAAATTACAGCCATCCTGAACCTTCACAGGAACTCTTGTATGCAAGTAATATGAATCTGTAGAAAGTTCTAAAAAATTTTGTGGGTTATCTTCCACTAATTTTTCAATATGATAAAAAATTTCATGCTTTTGATCATTTGGAAAAAGGGATAATTGTTTACGATTTTTTTCAAAGAAAGAACTTCCCTTATTTACATAACAACCGGCTACCACGACCTTTCCGCCTGGAGAAATATTTTTCAAAGCCCTTCGAACTGCATATCGGGATTTATACTCAGCCCGGTTCGTCACACAGCAGGTATTTATGATAACAATATCAGGTTTTTCATTTAGATCGCAAAGGACATATCCATGTTTCACAAATTGATTCAGTATTGCTTCGGATTCAAATTGGTTAGTTTTGCACCCGAGAGTAGTTATAGAAATCTTTTTCACTAAGATTTTTTACTTATTTATGTAATTTGTGGAATTCGCAAGCTAATTTTTCAATCACTTCGGGATAGAGCTGATGTTCGATCTTGAGCACTTCACCTGCAATCTCTTCAGCAGATGTGCAATGATCAATTGGAATCTTACGCTGTGCAATGACCTCACCTTCATCATAACGCTCATTAACGTAATGAACCGAAGCGCCGGAAAATTTCTCTTTCATTTGAAAAACTTTTTCGTGCACACGCATTCCGAACATACTTTTACCTCCAAATTTTGGAAGCAGGGCTGGATGGATGTTGATGATATCTCCCGAATATTTCTGCAGAAAATCCTCAGACAGTTTCCTCATAAATCCGGCAAGAACAACCAGATGCACATTATTCTTTTTGAGAAGTGTGAGGAGTTCTTGCTCAAATGTATTTCTATCATCGAGAAGTATATATCTAACTCCGAATTTCTCCGCTCGTTGTGTGATAGGAGCATCTGCTCGTGTTATGACAAGGAATTTTGTTTCTATCGGCACATTACGTTCTTGCAGATGTTTCATGATCGCTTCGAAGTTCGAGCCCCTGCTTCTTCCGGAAGTTAGGAATGCAACATTGAAGGTTTTCTGCATAATTATCCTAATAATGAGAACCGCAGCGATTCAATCCTGTCAATCATTTCCTGCCACAAAGATACAAAGCCACGAAGAATATTTTTTATAACTTTTTTCATCTACTTTTTTCATAATTTATATTTTCTTTCGTGCTTCTCGCCTGCCACGGCGTCCTGTCGGGGCGTAACGTAGTGAAGACTGAAGCGCAGCGTAGTAGGGTGGTTAAAAGTTCCTTTTTCCTTTGCGTCTCTGCGTTCTTGTCTCTGCGTCTCTGCGTGAATCTTCATTTTCAATACAATTTACTGGTAGATTTCATTTGTTAAGTACCTAAATAGATTTCTTCAGCATATCGATGAAATTTATCTCGCTTGGATTCACACGATTCAGAATTGCCAGATAATAGCTTATCATATCGCAGAGAAGAATGGTTGAGAAGGTCTTTCCCATCAGAGTTTTTCCGTCAGTGTATATCTCGAGATACTCCACTTCTTCATGAGCAGGATTTTCCTGTTTTTTCTCTTCTTCGGACAGCCGGATAATATCTTTAAAAACCTGCACGCGTTTGAGATATTTTTTTCTCTCCTCATAATCACTGATGAAGATTGGAACGAGCGAGTTATTGTAATAGCTCTCCCAGCCCTCTATCTCATTATGATTCATTTCTGAGAATGTGTTGCAGAAAGCATGGGTTTTTGCATTTTCATTGATCTGGCATTTGAACCTGTAGGCAAGTGGGAATAATTGTGGATTGCTGCTGTAAATAACAGGAATCTTTTTAAAGATCTTCTGTGCCAAACCCTTTGCAAAATTTTTTGACTCTTCCACATCACGATTTATAAGTTTCAGCTTAGTTGTCAGGTTCAGGTGTGTGAGTTTTACATTTATATTCTGGTCCTCAATGAGCTCTAATTCCTCGAATATTTTGACGATCGAGAAAAACAAATGCCCTATCGCAGCGCGTGGCTGGAATCCCGGTGGTATCAATTTGATAAGGTATCCTTCCTCCGTGCCGTAGTGCTTCAGTATTCCACCGGATGTGACCATTGCGATCTGAGCGCCAGCTTCTTTCAGAATTTCAAAGCAGGATACTGTTTCTGCGGTATTTCCCGAATAACTGCAAACGATACCAAGGGTTGTTTCATCAAGAAACGGAGGAAGATTATAATCCTTAAATACACTGATCTTCAGGGTATCTACGAATAGAGTTTTTGCGATATCGCCTGCGATGGCAGAGCCACCCATTCCACAAATATACACTTTAGAAATATTCTTATAGTATCGTGCAAGATCGCTTTTTTCCTGATTAAAATAGCTTTCTTTAATCTGCTGTGGAAGAGAAATGATCTGCTCATACATGTGCTCAGTATCAAATCGATTGAAATTTCCTGTATAATCTAAACTAATTAATGAAGACATTACTCTCCTTTCTTCATAAATGCATGAAATTTTTTATTTTTTAATTAACTGAAGTTTCGCTTGAGTGTAAATTACTTAAAAAAATCATATTTAACCTTTTATAATATATTCTTCTAAAGACTTAGTAAGATTTACAATAATTTCTAAATCCTAATTTCTAACTACAAATAAAATGTCAAAACTTAAATGTCAAAGTATTTTTTTCTTCCTTGATTTAATTACAATTGATGAAAAAATTAAATTAAGTTCATTGGCTTCTTTCCAATAAATTTTTGCTTCATCTTTAAATTGCGGAACTGCTTTTGCAATCATTCTCAACCAATGTTTTGACTCTTTAGACTCTTTTTTGCAAATACCTATTTTATGTTCGAAATCTTTCTTTGACTCTGCACAATCTGCTTCAGAATAATTAGCACTAACACTTGTACCAGCTTTAACTAACTGAGTAATTAGAGGTAGAGTTATCGGATTTGGGGGGATTTTTTTTGCAAATTCGATAATATCCTCACCAAATTTTGCAGTTCTCTCCTCTAAATCGAATCTCTTTTTATTTGTCATTTGTCATTTGAAATTTCATTAGAAATTAGATATTTGAAATTAGTAATTCATAATTTCGCAAGATGGAAATTACTAAAAAAATCATATTTAACCTTTCATAACATCTACTGCCAAACTTGAGTTAATTAACTGTTTATACGCAATTTGCAGTTCCTCTTGAGAAGTGCTCCGATGTTTTTTATAAAAATTCTCGAGTTCTGCAATAGTGAAACGCGATAGCATTTTTTTTATCTGAACAATACCGCTGATATTTACACTAAAAGAGCGTAATCCCAAACCCAAAAGTAACGGAACAGCGATGGGATCGCTTGCCATTTCTCCACATAATTTCACATCTATATTGTGTTTCTTTCCTGCATTAATTGTTGTTTTGATGAGTTCAATTACAGCAGGATCAAAATAGGTGAACTCATCAGCAAGAGCTTCGTTATTCCTGTCCGCTGCCAACACATATTGAGTGAGATCATTTGTGCCGATACTGAAAAAATCAACATGTTCTGCAAACTGGTCAGCAAGAATAGCAGAAGAAGGAATTTCAATCATAATACCAACTTCAATTTTATCATTAAATGCAACTTTCTTCTTCCTGAGAAGCGCTTTTTCTCCTTCAATAAGTTCGCGCGATTCAATTATTTCTTTTGTCGAAGCGATCATTGGCAGCATTATCTTGAGATTTCCGTAAGCAGATGCCATAAGAATTCCTAGAATTTGCTGCCTAAATATCTCTTTGTATTTAAGCAGAAAACGGATGCCTCTGCACCCAAGATTGGGATTTACTTCCTTATGAAGTCCAAACTCTCTTTGTAGTTTATCACCACCTACATCAAAGGTGCGCACATACACAGGTTTTCCCTTAGGAAGATTTTCAATTACCTGTTTATATACTATGAATTGATTTTCTGCGGATGGAAAGGAATTTTCCATAAAATAAAGAAATTCTGTTCTGAACAGACCTACTCCATCGATGTACTGAACTTCCGAAATTTTACATTCCTCTGGAAATTCAATATTTACCATAAGTTCAATCTTGGTTTTATCCTTTGTGAGAGTGGGAGTTTTCAGTAGTGCAATCTTTTCTTTGAAAACCTTCTTAGCACTCTTCTTAAGAGCTTCATATTCTTTTATGTGCTTCTTATCAGGTTCGAGAATGACTTTTCCCTCCGTTCCATATACAATTACAGGATCATTTTCCTTAAATTCTTTGAGAGCTTTTTCAATATTGAAAATGACCGGAATACCAATTGATTTGGCAATTATTGCAGAATGAGAATGAGGTGAGCCCTTTTCCACGATGACAGCGAGAGGGTGTGAATCTTTAATACTCAATACCAGTGATGGAATGATTTCCGCCAATACAACAACCTTATTTTCCTTTACAAAATCTTTGATATTAATATCCTGATAATGCATATTTCGAATGATACGCATTTTGATATCTTCAAAGTCTTCCTTACGCTGGCTGAGCACTACATCATCAATATCCGACAGGTGGTCGATCATTTTATTAAAATACTCCTGAACGGCTCTGTCTGCGGGTTTCAGTTCTTCTCTGATAATAATTGCGACATCCTCAATAAGTATTTTATCTTTGAGGATTTCTTGGTGAGACTGCAGGATATTTCTTTCTTCTCTCGCTCGGGTTTCAAGGTAAGTGAGCAAAAGATCGATCTCGCTGATCGAGAGTTTAACAGCATTTTGAAAGCTCTTAATATGTTCCTCAACCTCAGAATCTCTGATTTGTCCTTTCGAAACCGTATAAATATCCCCATCTACAAGAGTAACATTACCAGCGATGAGTCCTGGAGCAATGGAACATCCAATATATTCTTTCATTATTCTTCTCCGAATTTATTCTCGAAAAGTTCAACGATCTCTTCCATCATTTCCTGCTCGTCAACGCCTTCAAAGAACAATTCTAGTTCAGTATCTTTACCAGCTCCCAGCATCATGATGCCCATGACACTTTTCCCATTAATCTCCATATCATCCTTTCGAATAAGAAAATTGGATTTATATTTGGAAGCAGTTTTGGAGATCAACGAAGCAGGACGAACGTGGATGCCAAGTTTATTTGTGAGCATAACAGTTATTGTGATCATCTATTCTTTGTCAGTTTCAAGATAGGTTCGTATTCTGTTTTTCCGTTCAATTTCCTTTTGAACTCTATCATTAAATATTTCTGCAGCATTATGACCATAAACCTTGAGCATATGGTTCATGGCTATGACTTCAACGATAGCAGCAATGCTCTTACCAGGTGATACAGGCAGATATACGATTGGAATTTCCACATCGAGTATTCGATTAAAACGTTCCTTCAAGCCAATTCTTTCATAATCCATATTATGGCGCCACGGGATAAGCTCAACCTGAGTTTCAATCCGTTTCTGCATTCTGATGGCGCGGATTCCGAACATAGTTTCAATATCGAGAAGTCCAATACCTCTGATTTCCATAAAATGTCCAAGCTGCTTATTTACATCTCCTATAATGACATTCATTCTTTTTTTGATATGAACCACATCATCAGAAATTAGCCGATGACCGCGTGATACCAACTCCAATGCACATTCGCTCTTCCCGATTCCGCTCTGACCTGTGACAAGAATTCCCACACCGAACACGTCAACAAGTGTTGCATGAATGGATTTGGAAGGTGCAAACCAGTCTTGCAGGAAATTCGATAAACCATGATAAAGAGCAATAGTTTTCATGCGGGATTGGATCACGGGAATGTTATGTTCATCAGCAAGGAAGACAAGCTCTCTTGTAGGAAAAAGCCCTTTAGAGATCACAAAACAGGGGATATCGAACTGGGAGAAAAGTTTTTTTATCTTATCATATCGAGTAGAGGGTTCAAGGGATTTTAGATATTGAACTTCAGTTTCACCAAGCACCTGAATTCTATCGTAGGCATAGGTATCTGTAAATCCGGCAAAAGCAAGTCCCGGACGTGAAAGTTCAGGCGTAGTAATTTCCTTTGAAAGTCCCTTTTTCTTTGAAAGAAGGGTAAAGGTTAAATCCTTCTGTTTAAGCTCGAATAGCATCTCTACAGTTAATGCTTTCATTATTGCCTCATTTATTGAATTTCAGTGACTTCGTAGCCGTTTTTGATCTTTTTTATTATCGCATACTTATCTGTTCCCGTATTTCGAAAAAGAAGGAAACCATTTTCCCTTTTACTGAACTCGTCAATTGCTCTATCGAGGTCAAGTTCTACGGGTTTAACAGTTTTTTGAATGATATTCAAAGTAGCTATTTCTGTCTTTTCCAACTCCTTGAGCGCCACCTTATCATTTGAATGGTGCCGTTTCATCTTTCCGATCTGTTTTTTGATCTGCCTCTCGATTTTTCTAATTACACTATCAATAGCAGTGTACATATCCTGTTCGCGAGCCTTAGCAACTAAGTTCAGTTTTTTTACACTCAGATTTAATTCAGCAATATTCCTGTTTTTCTCAGCCCGTAATATCATCTCAGCGACGATAATATGGTCGAAATATCTTTTAAGTCCTCTCATTGCGCTATCCGCATAATCCTTGATAGGATCAGTTAACTCGAAATGACGTGCAGTAATTGTGATTTGCATAGTTTCATACCTCGCTTTATTTATTTTGCAGAATGGTTGCCAAATCTTGGGAATAATAGGAACTTCTCACCAGCGGAGCAGACTCAATATAGAGAAATCCCATTTCCATTCCTTTGTTTTTATAATCTTCAAAAAGTTTCGGATGGATATATTCATGCACCGGAAAATTTTTTGTTGTTGCCTGCAAGTATTGCCCGATCGTCAGCATATCTATTCCAACTTTCCTGGCGTCTTTCATAACTTGCAATACTTCATATTGTGATTCGCCCAATCCAACCATAATACCTGTTTTTGTAATGATTTTTGAATCCTGTTTCTTCACTCTTTCCAAGAGAGCGAGCGAACGCTCATAATCTGCCTGAGGTCTGATAGTTGAGTACAATCGCTTAATGGTTTCCAGATTATGATTGAAAATCGTCGGTTTTTCTTTTACAACAGTGTCAATTGCATTTTCATTACCTTTGAAATCTGGAGTGAGCACTTCGATGAATACATTTTCGCCAAGTAATGCCCTGATCTCTTTTATGGTTTGCTGGAAATGAGCAGCACCTCCATCGTCGAGGTCATCACGTGTTACAGAGGTAATGATCACATGCTTCAGACCAAGTTTTTGAGACATTTCTGCTACTCTGTGCGGCTCATCAGGATCGAGTGGCAGGGCATGTGCAGTTGTAGTAATTGCACAGAACCGGCAATTGCGAGTACATTCATCTCCCATAATAAGGAACACTGCGGTGCCTTTTTCAAAACACTCCCCTCTATTGGGACAACGTGCACTTTCACACACTGTATGAAGTTTGTACTTCGACAGCATTTTTGTGAGATGAGCAGTATTCGATGCACCAAGCATCTCTACTCTCAACCATGATGGTTTTCTTAATAGTTTATTCATGTATTTTATATTAATTATTTTTGGAAAAAGTAAAAGCGAAACTTAATTAAAATCATATTTCAAAAATCTTTCACCTAAATATATTTTTCGAGCTTGAGGATCATTGACCAATTCCCGGGATGTGCCCGAAAGAAGAACTTTACCTTCATAGATAATATATGCTCTGTCCGTAATTTGTAAAGTATCAAGCACATTATGATCGGTTATTAAAATCCCAATGTTTTTTTTCTGCAATTTTTTAATGATGTCCTGAATATCAGAAACTGCAAGAGGGTCAACTCCAGAGAAAGGTTCGTCCAAAAAAAGGAATTTCGGTCTGGTGATCAAAGAGCGTGTTATCTCCAGTTTACGCCGCTCTCCACCTGAAAGTGAGTATGCTTTTTGGTTTGATAATTTTGTGAGATCAAGCTCATTGAGTGACTCTTTAAGAATGGTCTGTCTTTCTTTCTTAGTATAGTTCTGGGTTTCTAGAATTGCCATGACATTTTGCTTTACAGTCAGCTTGCTGAATACAGAAGGTTCCTGAGAAAGATAGCTGATTCCCATTCGTGCGCGCTTGTACATAGGCATTTTAATAATATCGACATCATCAATAAAAACATGCCCGCCATTGGCTTTGATAAGTCCGATCATCATATGAAAGGTTGTTGTTTTGCCTGCGCCATTTGGTCCGAGCAGTCCAACTATCTCACCCTGCCGAACTTCAATTGAAACTTGATTTACAACTTTTTTCTTTCCGTAGATCTTAACTAGATCCTGGGTGCGAATTATGCTTTCTTGTTGTTCCATATTATTTCTCTAAAATCTGAGCTGAGCTTGAAAACGTATAAGTGCCCTTAATGTCATCTTCAGCTATTATCGTTTTGATTTTTTCTCCTTCATCGAAGAATACTTGGAGCTGCAATGTTGCTAATTTATTTATAAGAATATCCTCATTCTCTCTTTGTTCAAAAAAGCTGCGTGATACATTCCGAGCTTGCATGTAGGTAAGTTTGTCATTATTAATCTTCATAAGAACTTTTTCTGCGTAAAGATAATTCTCTTTTCCGATGCTTCCTCCCTCTTTGAAATGGATCACTGCATTTTTTACCATAAGAAGCTCGTGAATCTTTTCATCTTTGAAGAATACCTGGAATTCTTCAGCAGTAGCTGTTGAAAGAGAACTTTTAAACTGCGGATTTCCGAGCATGACCGCCTTTTCTTGATCATCGAAATAGATCAGAAAATTGGAGGTCGCATATGTGTCTTTGGTTTCGACTTTCACGTCGTAGGTTGCAGTTAATTTCTTGTCTTTTGCAAAAAGTTCCATCTGCTTGCTATAAATCTTTAGTTCATTATCCCGCTGAAAAGTAAGAACAGGATCATCC
Organism: Candidatus Cloacimonadota bacterium; assembly: GCA_030613025.1. Classification (GTDB taxonomy): domain Bacteria; phylum Cloacimonadota; class Cloacimonadia; order JGIOTU-2; family JGIOTU-2; genus Celaenobacter. Next base: position 11,124 of record JAUWMT010000035.1, on the reverse strand, counting down.
CGTGCCAGTCCGTAATCAGTAGTCATATCATACCTGAATTTCCCGCAGGTGAAGATAACCTTTTCAATAAAATCTGTTGCAACGATATTGTTCAGGGCATGGACTTTTTTATTATCTTTTTGGTATTCGATAAAATCCGCAGTAACTTTTTTCAGGAGTGTGTGCGGAGAATTCTCGATGAAATATGCATCTCCTTCAAGTTTAAGCGTGGCATCTTTATGGAAATAAGTTGCTTTTTGAGCGCCGGCTTCCAGTGTATCATCAATTGCTCGAACATTGCCGAAGAGTTTCACTTTTCTATCTTTCTGAAATATTTGAGCATTGTCAGCAAAAAACTCTATATCGTTGTATATCAAATCCACATCACCCTTCAATGTGGTGATCGTATCATTTTCTATTTTATCGATCTTTACCAGATTTGCATTTTTAAGAATGTAATGACGATTATCTTCTTTGCTCAACAAAGTTGAAGAAAAACACAATGTGAGAACTATTAGAACGCTACCAAAGCACTTCAGATTCACCTACTTCTCCTTCTGCACTGGCTCTGTGCAGTGTTACATGGTCAAAACGGGAATCGCTTTTGAAACTGGATCCCTGTATTACATTACCTTGACGGATTACTTTTACTGAATCCTCAGAAAATATCTCATCATTTTTTCTATCCCAGGTCATTGATTTTCCGAAGATATCGCCTTCCTGAGAGTAAATTTCAATATTGCCTTCGGCGTATATGGTCTGCATCTCGTCATCGACAATGGCACTGTCAGCATAGATAGTTGAAGCCAGAGTGCCATCATCGTTCATAAGATTAAGCTCGATCGTACTGAAATGCATAATGTTTTCTTTTGGATATTTTTTCAATCTGTCTGCCTTTAATGTCCAAAGAGTTAGATCTTTTGATGAACTATATATTGTTATAGAATCTGTGATCTCGACACTTTGCTTACCCATGTCCTTGAAAGTAACCGGACCTTTGCTGTCTGAACATGCAGAAAAAATAAGGAGACTCAATAATATTATTAGATAAACTTTATTCATTATTCTTTTGCAAATAAGCTACAAAGGATTTTGCTGCTTCGTCATATAGATTTTCTTTTTTTAATACCCATTCAATGGCTTCGCGCACTGCCCCGGAACCGCCTTGAGTTGTGGTTACATAATCACAGACTTCTTTAATTTCCTGAGATGCGGCAGGAACAGTGATTGCACAGCCCACCTTTTCGAGAACGGGCATATCATTCCAGTCATCGCCCATAAAAATGATTTCTTCAAAAGAAGTATTGAATTCTTTAATGATGTTTTCAACAGTTGAGAGTTTATCCCGAATACCAAGATACACGTGAGGAATCTTCAATACCTTCATGCGCTGGATAACCACCTCGGTTTTTTTCCCGCTCACGATCACAGGCACAATGGGAGTTTGTTGCAAAAGACGGATTCCAAGCCCATCACGCACATTGAATTTTCTTCCTATCTCGTGTGTGCCAAGATAGAATAAACCCCCATCTGTAAAAACTCCATCGACGTCGAAAATAAATAATTTATATCTCATGTATCTCCAATGTAAATTTAAGATTTAATAAAAAAAAAGGCAACTTTTTTATTATTTTTGTTTTTGATAGTAATTATAAAATATGGTTTATGATAAATCTAACAATTTTCGTATTCTTTGCAATATCCTTTCTAATTCCTTTAATGGAAGCATGGAGCGCGCATCGCTCTTTGCTCGAGACGGCTCGGGGTGAGTTTCGATAAACAAACCAGATAAATGACCGGTTGCAACTGCGGCAGAAGCCATACTCATTACAAATTCAGGACTGCCACCGGAGGTTTCATCTATTGAAGGTTGCTGCAAACTGTGTGTCACATCATAGATCACTGGAATCCCCAGAGAATCCAAAATCTGAAAATTGCGGAAATCAACAACCAGATCATTGTACCCGAAAAATGTACCCCGTTCTGTAATAAAAACTTCTGATGCACCTGCATTCACTGCTTTGTCATAAGCGTGTTTCGCTCCGCTGGCAGACATGAACTGAGCTTTCTTTATATTGATGACTTTGCCAGTTCGGGAAGCTTCTTCGATAAGCTCTGTCTGACGCGACAAAAACGCAGGAATCTGGAGAATATCAGCAACTTCTGCTGTTTTCAGAACATCTTTTGTTTCATGAATATCGGTTAAGACAGGCAAAGAAAATTTCTCTTTGATCTCTGCAAGAATTTCCAATCCCTTTTCCAATCCAACTCCTCTAAATGAGCTTGAGGCAGTGCGGTTCGCTTTTTTGTAGGATGCTTTGAAAATATATTTGAAAGCATATTTTTCACATAATGCCTTGCATGTCTCTGCAATAAGGAAACAATCTTCCTTTGATTCTATTGCACAGGGTCCGGCAATTATTAAAAAATTCTGCTTCTCTTTTTTATCACTCATGTTTCTGATGTTTTCTGTTTTGCATTATATGCCAATGCTGCCTTTACAAAATTATGAAAGATGGGGTGTGAATGCTCCAGCCGTGATTTGAACTCAGGATGGAACTGTACTGCTATAAAGAAGGGATGATCGGGAAGTTCAACAATCTCGACCAATCTGTCATCAGGAGAAGTACCCGAAATTTTCATGCCCTTTTCCTCGAATCTTTCTCTGTATTCATTATTGAATTCATATCGATGGCGATGACGCTCGGATATTTTGTCCGTTCCATAGATCGAATAGGCAAGGGAATCTTCTTTCAGCACACATGGATAAGCACCAAGCCGCATTGTGCCGCCCATGTCTTCAATATCCTTCTGCTCCGGCATAAGATCGATAACGGGATGCGGGGTTTCGGAATCAAATTCTGCACTGTGAGCATCTTTATATCCAAGCTCTGTACGTGCAAATTCTATCACAGCACACTGCATACCAAGACAGATACCGAAGAATGGGATCTCATGCTTGCGTGCATAATTCACGATCTCGATCTTGCCTTCTATACCTCGAACTCCAAAGCCACCCGGGATGAGGATCCCATCAACATCTTTCAGGATATTTTTAAGCTCTTCGTCATCGACTGTTTTACCTTTGGGAAAGAGCTTATCCGTGTCAACACTTTTTATCTTGACCTTTGTTGAAAAATCAACACCTGCATGGATCAAGCTTTCAACAATGCTCTTGTAAGCATCCTGATGACGCACATATTTTCCGCATAATGCGATAGTTATCGTTCTACTTGGATTAGTGAATTTTGCGATATATCCTTTTAGCTTATTAAAACTAATATCGGTTGTTGGGATATCAAAATAATCACAAATGATGTTATGAACGCCTTGTTCGTAATACAAGATCGGAATATCGTATATGCAAGAGGTATCCCGCCCTTCGATAACATTTTTATCATATACATTTGTGAAGAGAGATATTTTTTTTATCATCTCTTTTGTGAGCCGGGTGCTTGTTCTGCAAATGAGCATATCCGGCTGGATACCGATCTCACGCAATTTTATCACACTGTGCTGAGTCGGCTTGGTCTTGGATTCACCTGCTACTGCGATGTATGGCACCAGCGTCAAATGAATGAAAAAACAGTGCTGTGCACCGTAAGTCAAGCGGAATTGCCGAATCGTCTCGATAAAGGGCAAACTCTCAATATCACCGATCGTACCTCCAATTTCCGTGATCACGATATCAGCTTCCTTATCCAGACTAATTATACGCCTTTTAATTTCATTGGTAATATGTGGAATAACCTGCACGGTTTTCCCGAGATACACGCCCCTGCGCTCATTTTGAATAACCGTATCGTATATCTGCCCTGCCGTGTGATTGCTTTTCCGGTTTAAAGAAATATCGAGAAATCTCTCGTAATGACCGAGGTCAAGATCGGTTTCTGCGCCGTCATCTGTTACAAAGACTTCACCGTGTTGAAATGGACTCATCGTACCGGGATCTACATTCAAATAGGGATCCAATTTCTGGATAGTAACTTCGTACCCGAGTTTCTTCAAAAGGAAGCCAATCGATGCAGAAGCGATTCCCTTTCCCAGAGACGACACCACTCCTCCTGTGATGAAGATGTGTTTCGTCTTTATTATCATTTGTGTGTAAATACCATCATCAAAATTTCTTTTGTCAAGAGGGATAGAATTTTTTTATTCATTTTTTTTGAAAGGACCATTTAACCACGAAAGTCACGAAAATCACGAAAATTATTTTTTACCAAAATAAACTTCCCTTTACACCAACAAGTTGTCGTTAGAAATTTCTCGCAAAGAAACAACGAAGAATATTTTTTTGAAAACAGTCAATTTATGAACATTTTCACAATCTATGATCGGTCTTTTTTCTTTGCGTATCAAAGACAAAAAAATAGCACCTTAACGTTTAACTTCTGTCATTTTTTGGTAGATAAATTTCATCCATTTTTGTGATGACTTTTGTAGATATGATTCTCACTTTTATAATTTATAATCAACATTTTCATTCGTGTCATTTCGTGCTATTTCGCCTGCCTCGGCGTCCTGTCGGGGCGTAGCGTAGCGAAGACTGAAGTGTAACGAAGACGGGGGGTTACATCTTTTTAGGTTTATTCGAGTTAGGACTTTGTCTTGCAGATTTGAACTAGTTCCACAGCTATTTTACTTCCCACCTTTGCATTATTTTTCACCAATTCAATATTTGATGCCAGACTTTTTCCCTTTGTAATTTCTTTGATCGCACCCAGCAAAAAGGGTGTGATCTTCTTGCCGGTGATGTTCAATTTCTTGGCTTGAATGAGCGCTTTTTCAATTACCTCATTTATGAAAGCATGATCCATTTCGTACTTTGCCGGAATAGGATTTGCAATGATCACTCCTCCTTGCAAACCGAGCTCCCATTTTGCTTTGAGTAATTCCGCAATTTCCTTTTCCGAATCCAACCGATAATCAACAGGGAAACCGCTCTTCCTTGTATAGAATGCAGGCATCTCACTTGTTTGAAATCCGATAACAGGCACTCCATGAGTTTCCAGATATTCCAGTGTCAATCCTATATCCAAAATTGCCTTAGGTCCAGCACATACAACTGCTACATCCGTTTTTGTCAGTTCCTGCAGATCGGCAGAAATGTCAAAGGTATCCGAAGCTCCCCTATGCACTCCACCGATCCCGCCTGTTACAAATACCTTTATTCCTGCGAGCCGGGCAATGATCATCGTTGCTGCGACGGTTGTAGCGCCATGCAACTTTTGTGAAATAAGATACGGAATATCTCTTCGGGATGCTTTTGCTATTTCTTTGCTTGTTGCTAGGAATTCGAGATCACTTTCCGTGAGCCCAACCTTTATTCTGCCGTGCAAGATTGCAATGGTTGCCGGCACTGCTCCGTTTTCCCTGACGATACATTCGAGTTCTTTTGCGGTTTTGATATTTTCCGGGTAGGGCATCCCGTGAGAGATGATAGTTGATTCCAGTGCAACAACAGGTTTGCCCTGCTGCAAAGCTTCCTGTATTTCGGGAAGAATTTCTAAATATGAATTATTCATGTTTTTATCATTTATTTTTTTCTTTTTATAAGAATCTCAATTTGAAAAAATTATGTCAAAATTAACAGTAATTTCTACTATGAGTGAGTTCAGACACACCTATTTTACTTGACACACAATCCTAACCTGCAGATAAAAAATCCCACAATCGGAGGATATAATATGAAATATAAAATATTTTTGTTTGCGTTCCTGTTTGTTCTTACAGGACATCTTACCGCAAGTTCGGAATTCACCGGAGTTTTTACTCAGATAAATCCATCAGCAACAACAAGAGCATTCGGGAATGAATCAGGCACAGCATATATATGGGGAAACAATCCGCTAAATAGCTGGAGCAATCCGGCATTGCTTGCATATAATGATGGATTAAGCTGGGGTTGGTCCCATGATCCCTGGTTCGAGGATGTTATAGATGGTATTTATATCAACTCCTCTTATATCTCTTATGCTAATCGAAATATTGGCTTATTAATACCGATGTTTAATGCAAGTGGCAACTTAGGAACCACTTGTGATTACGGCATGCAGGAAGCGTATGATGCCAATGGTCATCTTGTTAGCAAGTTTCATTCATACGAAATTTGTTCGCGGTTTGCAGCAGGAAAGAAACTCTTGAATGTCAACTTCACTCCTGGTAAATCTCAGAACAGTAATTCCTTCAGCTTATCTGCAGGATATGATTTTCGTAACATTATCAGCAAAATTAAATGGACTCCGGAAGATACTTCAAATACGGCAAAAGGCACAATGCATGGAGTTGGATTATTAGGACATTTTACTCATGATCACCATCTTAGTAGCTTAAAATCTCTTCTAAGAATTGAATTTACTTCAGGACTATATCTTGTTAACGCATTCAAAAATAAAATGTCTTATGCTTCTGGAGATTACCCACTTCCCTACGGATCTCGAGTAGGATTCACAGGTAAGGTAAGTTACGATTTTGGTGTAAATTCCAATATTTCTATGCCAGTCAGTTTCTTGCAAAGTAATGTATCTCTCTGCTTTGTATACGATAAAGCAAAATACGGAGATAATTCCTCTACATGGGGACAAGGTTTTGAGTTCGGGCTTTTTGACATGCTCTTTTTGCGCTGGGGTGAATACCATGACGAACAAGGTCACATCGAAGGGAATACTTCTGGAATATGTATCAAACTTAATTTTAATAATGTTGTGAATTTTGAGTATAACTATGCAATGTTTCCCGGTGGAGAACTTCAGGCAGAGCAACGAAAAAACGATCTGATGGTTTCGGTTGATTTGATGAAAGTGTTCAAGAAAAAATAAGTGTGTCATGGAGTGGTCCATGACACCTCGTCTCGAGTGCCGTCAGGTACCATTCCCTGACGAAAAATTAGCTTTCGGCGACCAACCCCAGACAAAGGACATAAAATGCCATTAAGAGGAAGATCGTATTTCAAGGACGAAAGTTGCTTTTTTGTGACGACTACTGTTATAAATCACTTGGATGTCTTTTCTTCACACGATGCGTGCGAATTACTAATTAAAAATATCAAATATTACCAAGAGAAGTATCATTTTCAAATAATCGGATATGTTATTATGCCTTCCCATTTTCACTGGATTATAACAACAGATAATGAATTCGGAACGATTTCAGATATTATGAGAGATCTGAAAAAATATTCTGCATGGGATATTATGGATTTCATTCAAAAAAGTGGTGAGAATAAATTTATGAAATTTTTTGAAGAAGCTGGAGAAAAATATAAAGGGCAGAAAAGAAGATTTTGGCAAGAGCGTTTTGATGATTTTATTATCACCAGCAGGGCATTATTTACGCAGAAATTAAAGTATATCCATAATAATCCAGTTAAAGCAGGGTTAGTTGAACAACCTGAAGATTATATATATTCAAGTGCGAGAAATTATAAATATGATGACCATTCTGTAATTTTTGTTAAGACAGATGTCATATAATTTGTGTCGTGTAGTGGTCCATCTCGTTGTGTCATGGAATGGTCCATGACACCTCACCTCAATATACATGTCGCGTCGTCAGGGACTACTCCCTGACGGAAGGGAAATCTCTTTACAATTTTCATAAAAAAATTGCTATAAATTTGCATTCCTTTTTTTTTGATTGATATCTTATTATTCATCATAAGGAGTTTTCATGGATATATCGAAACTCAATTATTACTATAATAAATTTAAGTTCGGTGAGGACAATTTTCACAATCTGATGAAGTATCACATCAAAGAGATACTGCTGGTGTCCACATTTTATGATGCTTTCATTTTTGAACAGGACGGTCGGCTGTCCGAGCAGATATTTGGCGAGTACCGCCAGCTCAACCTTAGCACAGCACCCCGCGTTACAAGCGTTCCAACAGGCAAGCAGGCGCTGGAAATGTTGAAAAACCGCTCCTTTGATCTGGTCATCACAATGATGAGGATCGGTGAGATAAGTCCCTTTGAACTGAGCCACCGCATCAAACAGCGCTATCCAAATATGCCCATTCTTCTGCTGCTCAATGTGCAGTCCGACATCTCCATTGTGGAAAAAAATGAAGACGAAATGCAGTATATTGATAAAGTCTTTTTGTGGAACGGAGATACCAAACTTTTCCTTGCAATGGTCAAAATGGTTGAGGACGCACACAACGTAGAATACGATACAAAGAAGGGCTACGTCCGTGTTATTTTACTAATCGAGGACTCGATAAAATATTATTCCATGTTCCTCCCGCTCCTTTATTCCGAAATTGTCAAGCAGACACAGCAGCTCATCAATGAAGAACTGAGCGATATAAATAAGCGTCTCAAGATGCGTGCACGTCCCAAAGTGATCCTGGTTCAATCCTATGAAGAAGCAGTAAAATTCGTTGAGAAATACCAGGAATACCTCGTTGCTGTTATATCTGACGTAAAATTCTTTCACAATGGCGTTTTGGATGAAATTGCAGGATTCAAACTTATTCATAGAATGAAAAAGCGACATGTGGATATACCTGTCATTTTACAATCCTCAAATATTGAGAATGAGAAAAAAGCGCGAGATCTAAAAGTAAATTTTCTAAATAAAACTTCCAAGACTCTCCTTCATGATCTTCGAGCTATTATTAAAAATAATCTTGGATATGGTGATTTTGTTTTCCGAAATAAGGCAGGCGCAGAGATGGATAGAGCAACCACTATGCTTGAATTTGAACAGAAGATCAAAACTCTCGTCGGGGAATCCATTCTCTATCATGGCGAGAGAAATCATTTTTCAAGCTGGCTGGTCGCTCATGGAGAAATTCAGGTTGCGAAGAAAATTCTTCCTGCCAAAATTGAGGATTTTCATGATGTTGAAGAACTAAGGAAGTACCTTCTCGAAGTATTCCAAACTGTACGTAAAAACCGTACCCGTGGGAAGATAATCAATTTTGAACCTTCTGCACTCTCCGAAGTCAACCAGATCATCCGTCTTGCAGAGGGATCATTAGGCGGAAAAGGGCGAGGACTTGCTTTTCTGAATGCGCTTCTTGTGACGATGGAATTCGAAGAGCAATTCCCTGAAGTGAATATCGCACTGCCCAGCACTTCCATTATTGGCACATCGGAATATGATTCTTTTATTGAGAGGAATAAGATCGGTGAGTGGATCATTTCAAAATCCGATGAAGAAATTCAGGCGATCTTCATAAATGGTACTTTATCAAAAGAGCTTATCCATAAATTGAGGATTTTTGTGGAGCAGATCACCTATCCTATTGCAGTGCGTTCTTCAGGACTTCTTGAGGATTCGCAGTCACAGCCCTTTGCGGGAATTTATAAAACCTTCTTTCTTCCCAACAATAATCCCGACAAAGAAATACGCCTGCACCAGCTCTGCGATGCCATCAAACTGGTGTTCTCATCGGTCTATCTTGAAGAAGCGCGTAGTTATATCGAAAGTATCAATTATGAAGTCGAAGAAGAAAAGATGGCTGTGATTATTCAGGAGATTGTCGGTTCTGCTTTTGATTGCTGCTATTACCCGCATTTTTCCGGAGTGGGTCAATCATACAATTTCTACCCTATTTCCTACCTCAAAAGCAGCGACGGTGTGGTTTCGTTGGCAGTCGGACTCGGAAAAGCTGTAGTTGAAGGTGATCGAAATTTCAGATTCTGTCCAAAACATCCCAAAATGGAAATTATTCCACCCGAAGAACAGGTGAATGATTCACAAAAATTCTTATATGCAGTTGCAATGGATAAGGAGGATTTCAATCTGCTCGATGGAGATGAGAGCACTCTTGCATATATGCCGATCAAGCAGGTAGAAAAGCACGGAACCCTTCAGCACATGACTTCTATGTGGGATTATGAAAACAACCGGCTCATTGATGGTGTCACCACAAAAGGTATGAAAGTCGTGACCTTTGCAGATATTCTGAAACATAATTATTTCCCTCTTGCAAAAATTTCTGAAGAAATTCTTGATATCGGCGAAAAAGCGATGGGCGTGCCGGTTGAAATCGAGTTCGCAGTGAACCTTACTAAGGATGAGAAACAGAAAATATATCCCACTTTTTATGTCCTCCAAATCAGACCTCTTACCATAAATACTGATGAAATCGACATTGATCCTGAAAATCTAAACAGAGACGACTTGATGCTTTACACTGAAAACAGCATGGGTAATGGTATGATAGATTCTGTCTATGATGTCATCTTTGTTGACCTAGACAAATGGGATAAGACAAAGACCGAGAAAATGCGTGATGAAATCTCACATATCAATATACGCATGAAAGCTGAGGACAGGAATTACATTCTGATCGGACCAGGACGTTGGGGATCACGGGATAAATTTCTCGGCATTCCGGTGAAGTGGATAGATATCAATATGGCGAAGATCATTGTTGAAGCGGGACTTGAGGATTTCGTTGTGGATAGTTCGCAGGGTACACATTTTTTCCATAATATTGTGTCCATGGATGTGGGTTATTTTAGTATTCCCTATGTTTCGGACACCGATTCTCTTGACTGGGATTGGCTCAAACAGCAAAGAGTTATAGAGAAAACGGATTACTTTCTTCATATTCGGGTTGAGCATCCGCTGATCATCAAAATGGATGGGCACAAAGGATTGGCTGTCATATATAAATAACGGTTCCTTTTATTTTTAAGTGGGTCGATATACTTAAAATCTGAATATCCAATATCCAACACGGAATATCCAATATCCATTTATCTCTGCGTCTTATCGGGGCGGATCCGCCAGCCGGCGGAGAAGACTGAAGCACAGCGAAGACGGAAGTATTTTTGTCGCTATCGCTCATTTTTTTCTCCCGCTTAACACATGAAAATTACGAAAAAACAAATTTTCAAATTTTAGTTTTTTTCTTCTTTCGCATTCTTTAGTGTATTTCGTGGGTATTATATTATTCATAATGGAATCATAAAGAAAAACCTTCAATCAGAAAACTGCCTGATTGAAGGTTGATTTAAAAAAGCATATTTAGTGTCTGAACGAAAAGTATTGAAACCACGAATTAACACAAATTTACACGAAACTATACCTTGCGAATGGTTGGAAACCTTCGCAATGGTTAAGCTGCAAATACCAACCATTACGGAGATTTCGTTCCTCAACCATCCGTAAGGTCTTGGTTTCATCATA
>JAUWMT010000010.1 GCA_030613025.1 Candidatus Cloacimonadota bacterium | reverse complement strand
TTTGAAACCTCATCCCCCGGTGAAATATTCAGCAAGCTGATTTCACGGGGTAAACTAACCTTCTCCTAGCTGAGGAGAAGGCAATATAAGGAATGTCAAAATTCAATTACCATTTCCAATCGAAGCTTGACATGACATTAGTTCTAAAAATTATATCCCATAGAAAAATTCCAGAAACTGTTCTGCTTGCTCTGCTCGTAGGCAAGCTTAACCGGACCAAATATCGTGGTCATTTCCAATCCGATTGAATACCCTATCTTCTCGCCCTTATCAAAAATATTCCAGAAATCTTCCATAGAATCAATACTTCCAAATTCACCAATTCCGATTTTTGCAACGCAGAAAAGTTCTTTGCGGGGATCGCTTATTGAGAAATCCAGCATTAAATATCGCAATTTGAGAGAAGCATAAAAAACATCCTCTCCTCTTACCTCATTGTAATCAAAGCCATAGAATGTATCTTCAGGTCTGTGAAAAAAGAGGCGGTTTTCAGGAATATACCCGCTTTCGCTATCACAAAGATACAATCGAGACCAATTTTCAAGTGTCCATCTCTTATGAATAGGGATGCAAAACGCATTTTCAAAGTGAATTGTACTGAAATTATTAACTGAACCAAGCGCCTTATCGTAGCGAATATATGATGCTTTGCGATACAGACCTTTGGTAGGATACAGTACATTATCGAAGTTATCAAAGAGAAGCTGTAAGCCAATGCCGGAACTCCTTTTCTCTAATTCTAAATTGGCTGTTCGATAATCAAATATAAACGACAGCATACCCAGTTTTGAATCATCAAAAAAACCGTTCTCCATCCTGAAATTCCAATATCGATTCTCTTCATTATGTGTATCATCATAAAGATAAAAATGGAGAAGATTGTTCCAGTGTAACTGAAAAATTCTATCAGTGCTGAAACGCACACCATACTTTCGCTCGTTACCAAATCGAAAATACCATTGTAGAAGCTGTCCTGTGCCAAATATGTTGTCATGTCCCACAGAAACAAATCCTGCGGCTGCCTGCTCAGTAGAATAATGAGCACCGGCTTCAATGATGCCAAAGGGTTTCTCGGACACCGAGAACACAACATCTACAGCCCCATTCTCAAGCGGTACCACAGCAAAATCTACTAAATTGAAATAGTTTGACCCATAGATTCTCTTAATATCTTTTTCGATACTGTATATATTGAAAATCTCCCCCGGATTTGTATGAACTTCCCGTAAAATGACACCCTCATTGGTAATAGTATTACCCCTGATCCCTACACCCTCTATAACTCCTTCATTTAATATGATCTCAATTTCATCAGAAGTAACTGAGACTGAAATTATCTCTGCAAGGATATACCCATTCTTAATATAATAATTTTCTATATGATCTTCGAGTTCATTGATAAAACTCAAAGAATCTAAAATATTTGCGCCCAGTAAATCCTCATAAGAATAAAGAGAGTTACCCTGAATGGATATCTTTTTATAATTGATTGGAATTGATGTTTTTTTATCATCATAAAACACACTGTCTGACTTAGTAATGCTCAGAATGGAGTCAATTTGAGAATATGTTTGATAGTATCCAAGAGTAAGTAATTCTTTGTATCTTGCGAACTCCGTGTTCCTTATATGTTTTGTTGAGGGTCGGATTATGATATCTGCCTGTTTGAGCTCATCTTTGATCTTTGAGAACATCATAATATTGATGAGCTGGTTTGTGAAACTGGTGATCCTGGTGAGATCTTTATCTGTAGCCAGGTAATTTGTAGCATTCGAAGCGATAATGATATCAGCTCCCATATCGCGCATACTGCTGATAGGAAGGTTGTTAGTAATCCCTCCATCCACATAGAGAGTCGAATCTATCAAAGTCGGAGATAGAAGGAACGGCACGGTCATGCTTGCCTGCACAACCTGTGGAAGTTCTCCATGAGTAAAGATATGATTCTCGCCTGTTTTGATATTTGTTGTTGAAATAAAGAGCGGAGTTTCCAAATTAAGAAAATCACCCCTGCATAGATAATTCGCTCTTGTAAAATAATAATCAAGTTGGCTTACGATTTTCTGAGTGTTTCCAAGAGAATTTGGTAATTTCAGCTCCCAATCCGAGAATCTTACTCGCAGCACATTTGCTTCATTGATCCTTCGAGAATAATAATAATATTGTTGCCTGTCAGGGTTGGTAGCGATGTTCCAATCTGTATTCTCAATGATCTCCCGTATTTGTTCCACTGAATATCCTGAAGCATAGAATGCAGCCACAAGAGCACCAAAACTCGTTCCACCAATAAAATCTATTGGAATATTATATTCTTCCAAAGCCCGTAAAACACCAATGTGAGCAATTCCCCTCGCTCCTCCGCCACTCAAGACGACACCAACTGTTGGGCGTGTGTTTTTAGTCCAGATCAGATTGGAAGTGCACAATAGAGCTGCGCACAGCAAAAGTATGATTTTCTTTTTCATAGGATTTTATTAATTCCTTTTAAGGATTTATAATGTCAATATTTTTACTGGAAGTTTAGAAGCTGAATTTATTGACAGTTGAATTACCTCTTAATGAAATGCGAGTAATGAAAATTAAATTTAACAAAATTACCCAAACATCGATTCAACATTCTTTGTTTATTTAGAAGGAGTAATACATGAATCTCTATGATAAATGCGCCAGCTTTACAGAAGCAAAAATCCTTGAAGAACAGGGTTTTTATCCATATTTCCGTGTGATCAGTTCCGAGCAGGATACTGAAGTCATTGTAAATGGTAAGAAATCTCTGATGCTAGGTTCCAATAGCTATCTTGGGCTAACCAATCATCCCAAAGTGAAAGAAGCTGCAGTAAATGCGATCAAAAAATATGGTACTGGCTGTGCGGGTTCACGCTTTCTTAATGGCACACTTGATATTCATATCGAGCTAGAAGATCGCCTTGCCAATCTGGTTGGCATGGATTCCGCTCTTGCATTTTCAACAGGGTACCAGGCAAATCTTGGTGTTCTCAGTACGATCGTTACACGAGGTGAATACTTCATTACTGATAAATTGGATCATGCAAGCATCATAGACGGTTGCCATTTATCTTACGGCAAAATGCTCCGCTACAATCATAATGACATGAATGATCTTGAGCGTGTATTACAAAACGTTGAAGAAACTCCAAAATTGATAGTCGTTGATGGTATTTTCAGCATGGAAGGTGATATCGCAAAGTTACCACAGATCGTTCATCTGGCAGAGAAATACAATGCCCAAGTCATGGTTGATGATGCTCACTCAATTGGCGTACTCGGTAAAAACGGTGCAGGAACTTCAGATCATTTTGGTTTAACAGATAAGGTAGATGTTATTATGGGTACTTTCAGTAAATCCCTTGCCTCAGTCGGTGGCTTTATTGCAGGAAATGAAGTGCTTATGCACTATCTCAAGCATTTCTCCAGACCGCTCATTTTCAGCGCAAGTCTTCCACCTGCTTCTGCTGCAACAGTTATTGCTGCAATTGATATTATGGAAAAAGAACCTGAGCGTTTTGACCGCTTGTGGGAGATCACCAGATATATGCAAAAAGGATTTACAGATATGGGATACGATATCGGCACAAGTTGCACTCCCATCATTCCGCTGCATGTTGGCGATATGATGACTGCCTTCAAGATGTGGCGTTTGCTCGCTGATGACGGCGTGTTCATTAATCCTGTTATACCGCCCGCAGTTCCGCCGAATGACTGTCTCATCAGAACCAGTTTTATGGCTACTCATACTGACGAACAGCTTAATATAGCGCTTGAAAAGTTTGAAAAAATAGGTAAGAAGTTAGGGGTGATTTAAGGGTAAAGTCAACGGGTTACCATTTAGCGTAGCATAGTTGATGACTGATGCAGCGATTTGTTATCCGTTTTTTTAGTAAGAATCTAATTTCTCTTTAGCTATTTGTTTGAATTTTTGATTTAATTGATCTTTAAAATTTTTTCCTACTTCATCAAAGGTTTTTAATAACTCAGGAAAAGTATTTTCCCCACCGATAAAGTCCCAATATTCATCACCAACCAAAAAATCATTTGGTGGATCCATCATTCCAACTTCCGTAAAACGATGATATGGTTTAGGATGATATGGATTGTATGGAAATGCAAGATACACCTTTACTGGCATTCCTCTCCTTGCAACCCATTCTAATAATTTCGTTTTACTTTTTTCAAAGACATCAATATTTGGTTTTACTGTTTTTATCTCAAAATAATATTCCTGCCCATCTCTTTTCATATAGAAATTGGCAATGTTACCTGATTTTTGAAACTCTCCATTTTCAGCCGAAGCACTCAAAACTTCTCGTTTTTCTCTTTCTATGTCCGCCTGTAATTTTCCATTTCTAAGTTTTGCTACAATATTACTAATAACAGATTTTTGGTCTTTAGAAATTACTCCACCAACGCCGTAGTTTCTAAAACACTCTTCCGATGTTTCAGAAGCTATTATTACAGAAACATCTTCATAAATTGACATACCAAGGGTTGTAGCCATTGAGTGGATAAAAGAATAAGCCGCTATTTTTTCATTGTCTTGAATAAGTCGTGCTAAAAATGGCATTGAAGTTGTTTCTCGGCCATAAGATTTAATCTTTGCTTCAATCTTTTTAGAAAGAAGCTCTTTTATTTTAGTAATTTGATTTTTTGATAGTGCCATTTTTATATATTTCCAATTCCTTCTATTTCAGGTATTTGCGCAAAAAACTTATCAATATGATCTTCATAAATTGAGTTTTCTTGCCTGCGAAAAGTATAAGTATCACTACTCACACAGTTTACATGATAATGTCGGTTCTTATTTACATCTAGCGTGTTACCATTAAAAGATGTTCCATTAACTCTACCATAATAATTTGAAAATTTACATTGGCCTTCATTAAAATGTTCACATCCTTTATAAGTATACTTCCCATTTTCATTTAGTTTATCATTTAATGTTCCGTTAGAATACGCCTCAATGACTGGGTCGCAATACAATATATTCTCGCCACATTTGGGACATCTATTATGCATATTGTTTTTTAAATCAACAGCAAAAGTTGGTATTGAAGTTCGTATTGAAAATTCTCTACTTTGTCCTTCTTTAGCGTAACCAACCTCTATTCCGTACATTTCCTTATTCTCCTTTGCTATTAAAAAATCAGGTGGCGCAATAGGGTTTTTATCTCCAAAAATTCGCTGAATCAATAGCAAAGGAATAATATTCCCTTTTTTAAGTCTGATTAATTCAGCAAATACAATTAATTCTTTGGGACAACCTAAAGTTTTTGGAAGAATCGAATCCACAAATGAATCTATTTGAGAAGTCCAGGCACTAGTCCAGATTAGGACTTCATTTTCTTTTAATTCATTGGCAATTTCATTATCTCCAGCTTTTTCATATAATATTTCATGGTCTATTTTTTCTTCGAGCTTTTCAATATACAGTTTCCTTATTTGGGGGTTAACCGTAATAGTGTCGAACAACAGAATCTGATTAACGGAATAAAATATTAATTTGAGAAATTTAGAGAAATTATCTTCAGATTTTGCTGCGTAATAAAATACCCTGCCTGTAAAAATATATTCAATAACGTCACCCAGTATCATTTGACGAGCCAATTTAATATTTCCTCTTGGCTGTTTTCCTCCACCGTATAATTCTCTTGCCATTTCAATGTAAAATGGATTGAAATCTTCGGAAGATAAAAGTGTTTCAATTCTGGCATATTCTTCGTTGTTTTCAATAAACACTTCTTCAAGACATTTTAAGTGTTCAATAGAAATACCAAGTCTATCAATTAACTTTTTCATGAGCTTTTCAAATGAAATATTATTTCTGCATAAGCAGACCTATCTTTTTCAACACGATTTAGAACAGGTCTTTTATACTCATTAACAATTTTCATGTTAGATAGCTCAGCAATTTTGGGGTATAGACCATACTTGTCATTAGCCACCAAAAATACATCATAATCTTGTTTCAAAAATTGCTTGCAGTTATTCAAGACATCAGAAATACCTTTAATATAAGACTGTTGTGCCTCTAATCCTTGACCCTTGTATAAGGGACCTATCTCTAATTCATCATTTCTTTCAAAGCCAAATAAATCATAAGCATAGGCGTGTTGTTCATGATAATCTATTAGGCCAACATACGGTGGACTTGAAAATATACCAGCAATCTTCTTATTTTGTATTAACTGACCGAATTCGGGATTTTTCTCTTTTAATTCTGCTACGATATTAATTGTTCTACTATCACCGACTAAACATTTTTGGAAAGTATCTGTCCTAAATTTATTGAATTGAATAACTCGTTTAACAGTATCCTGAGAATATCTTTTCCACCAGCTTAATATTGAAAATAGTGGTTTACAAATCTTCCCATGCTTTTTACAATAATATGTCGCGGTTATCGGCTCTTTTAATGTCCCTAGGTCAGCATGAGTTGTTGCACGGCAAGAACGCATAGTACGGCTCAATATTAATGCTAAGATTTTTTTTGTTTCTGGATTTTGGATGGTTTTTATTTGTTCAAAGACAAAATCAATTTCATCTCTAATAATTTTAAGAAACCATTTATCCAAGAATGAATCATTTTTTTTCTGTTTAAATGAAATTTTGTAATCATCTATGAGTCTATAGTAAATTTTTAAGAATTCTTCAGATTTCTCTTTACCGTATAATTTTTCATTTATCTCTTTTTGTCTGACTTTAAACTTATATTCGGGAGAAGAAAAAAATTCACTATTGAATCTCTTTAACTCGTCCAATAGTCTATTTTCAAATTCCACATTGTTTTTTTCCTTCTGAAAATTTTTAAGTTTCTTTGTAATGATATCAGCTGTTTCTCTGACATCGTTAAAGTCATATTTTCCGACTTTAACATTACTTATAAAAGCATTAAATGCAGAAACATCAACTCCAATCGAATTTAAATTTAATTCATTTGCTTGCACAAGCGTTGTTCCACAACCGCAAAAAGGATCTAAAATAATATCACCTGTTTCAAAAAATGATTTATTTTTATACTTATCAGTATGTTTATCCAAAAAATATTCAACGAGCTGTGGAATAAATTTTCCTTTGTATGGATGCAATCGATGAACATGTTTTGTTGTTTCAGATTCTTTGTACTCAGAAAAGGACAATTTCCAGTTTAGATCATTTCCGAGCTGCTTTTTCCATCGATCTTTTTTTGTCTCATGATTCTTTTTGTAATATTCTTCTAAATCATGCCTATTGACAATAGCATTTCCATTGTTTCCGTTTTTAGGTATTCTTCCATATTGAATTAAATATGATATATTTGATGGAGTAACATTTTTACTTATGTATTTAGAAGCCCAAATGCTTGCTTCTTTTATTGTCATCAAATCTTGCATATTTAACTTTTCCTTAATCACAAATTTTTTTTTGGTCTTTTAAGCCCAACATACTTTGATAAAAATGTAAAGGAGAAAATCATCGTCAATAAAAAACTGTTTGATTATGCATGAGTTTACTCTAAAAAGTGTGTGATTAGCAATATGTTAGAAAATGCATTAAATGTTTGGAAACCGATGAATCGGTTACAACTTGCTATCTTCCTATTAACCACCAACTTAAGTTGGTGGTTAATGAAACAAAAAATGCATTAACCGTTTTATTTATCCCGTGAAATGCTTTTATCTTTTATTTCACTGGGAACGGTTTCTCACTTTCTTAAATCTAGCTTTTTTAGAATGGATTCATACATTAATTGATAATTTCTTTTCGGCGGTATAACTAATATTAAAAATCCGCCCTTAATTCCATCTTTAGCTGATAGCGTGCATCAGATTGTGGATATTTTTCTAAATAATACTTAAGAAATCCAGTCACATACTTGCTGAATTTATAATCAAACTGCAGGGTTACTCTTGTGTTCAAGCCGGCACGTTTGCTGTAAAGGATATTCGCAAAGTAATCGGATCCTTCCCGCTCATTCTGTTGCAAATGAATCTTTGCCGACAGATGGTATTTCGAACCTGCATTATACACAAATTCCGGCTCGATCGTATATGAGGTTATCTTATAATCGTCAGTCCCATCGACCTTTGCACCATTTTCAATATCTATGGAAAGTAATGAGGAAACGATCATATTATAGCTGAATTTGTATGCGATGTCTGTCGAAACTCCCCACACTTCAGAGCGCAGAAAATCCTCAGTTTGATAATTTGAGATAATGTCAACATAGGAGATTTCATTCTCAAAATTCCATTGCTTCACATTATAGAAATTTAGCGCAGCAGTGTATGTATCTTGATCCAGTTCATCGAACTCATTTTCGTACCGGTTATCAATTTTCTTTACCTTCTCGTAAAGCAGACGCATCACGATTTTGTTCTTAACAATATTATACCAGAGCTGCTCCTTATACCGCTGATAACCATAATCCGTATATTGCTTATTCATCAGAGCACTTGGCTTGAGAAGATAGAGATCCAGCTTATGCGGAGTAGTAGATTTTTCCTGGATCGCAATATCTGAGCTGAATATAAGCTTGTCCAAAAGCTCGTTTATGCCTTTGTCTTTCAACGTTATCGCCCTCGATGGATTAACCTGCACATTCCAGTTCATTTGAAGCTCAGTGATCGGCTGCGGTGTCCCAACTATAGTGATCTCATAGTCATAGTCCCCATCCTCCTGATAAAAACCGAGACTATCGTACAATCCGTGTCCGTCCCCCACATAGATAAGCTCCTTCACTTTGGGATAAAGCTCGATATTCCCGATCTTGTAATTCACACGATTAGAAATACTGTTGTTAATGAGATTAAAGGAAATCTGCGAGTTCAGAAGGTCAAAATTGCTGTTGCTCTCTCCGGTAATATATTGATTTGTTCTATGAGAATAATCTGCTTTGAAATTCGTGGTTCCCTTTTGATAAGAAAATCCGGCTTTGTAGAGTTGTGCTTTTTTATAATCAAACCAGTCGATCTTTAAACTATCCACAAACTCCTGCTCATACTCAAGCGTTATATCTGTGTTCCAGAGCGCAGCCGAGAGTCCATAAAAATATTTAACATTACTGAAGCCGAAATCAAGCGCTCCTTCATTAGTAAATTTCCTATCCGAAAATCCGGCATTCACTTTCATGAAACCGATCTTATAATTCCCATCCAGGGAATGCGTTCTTTGAAGTAGTTCTTCCTCAGCAGTGCTCGAAGTAGATTCGTTTTCTTCATGAATATTTGAAAAGGTGTAATTGATCGAAGGCAGGAAAAAAAGAGCGGGATTTTGTAAATAGGAAAAAGTATTTGAAAAAGTCTGCTGGCGTGCAATATCATGCATTTTTTTATCGTAAAGCCGCACTTTGTTTGTTACCCATTTCGGAAAGGAGAACTCAATTGAGCCGCCATATTCAGAAACTGCTACAGTATCTGTTTCTATAAAATCAGAGGTTTGATACTGTTTCTTTGCAGACTCTACTCTTGCCAGAGAATGGAAATATTTATCATGTGCCCGATAATACGCTGATGTTTTCACTTTACCTTTGGAGAAGACCGGCAGATTTAGATTTAATGAGTGGTAATGAGCAAAGCCGTTATTGTGGTCATCATCGATTGTAGAAAAGCTATTTTGGTCAAAACTGGTGAACATTCCTTCTGAGATGAGTTTAAATTTTCCAAGTGCAACCTTTGCTCTGAAGTCAACATTGGTACGCTTTTCCGGGAAAGGAAGCTGTATCTCAGGAATATACTCTCCATTGCCTTCCCCCACCCACTCATATTGAATGTATCCTGATTTATTATACGAACCATTTCCAGCTCCCACAAAGGAAAAACTCACAAGATAATTTCCTGTTGAATCAAAACCCACATATACATAATGTGAATCTGCCAGAATATAGTTCCCCTGCCCTACTGCAACAGAATCCACACCGCTGATGCGCGCCTTCTCAGGGTCATTCCCTGCATTTCTCAGTATCTCTTTCTCTTCCTCTGTAAGACTGAAATTCAACGGATTTTCTTTATCGTCATTGTTGCTCAGAATTTTCAAAGAGATGTCAACTGCATCATCAAAAAATGCAATATCGCCTGATCCGAGATAAAAATTACTTCGATACTCTTCCGCAGTGTACTCATAATCAGCAATGATGTAGGATTCCTCAGTAATGATGTTGTTATTCTGAAAAGTGATCGAACCCTCATTATAATCAATGAAATAATCCTTACCGCGAGTAAGCAATGTTCCGTCTATATATATCTTCTCAGTTCCGGAAAGCACACGCACATTTGAGCTGTTCCTTCCAGGCAGATAATAAGGTCCCTGAATACCTTCCGTTCCGTAAAAAGAATAGCTTTTGAAGTCCCCGTTTGAAACTGCTGCGGAACCATTCACCTTTTGAGGTCCATTCCACTGAAAGGTTACACCCTCCAATTTGTAATCAAAATTTGCATAATAAGTATCATCGAAACGGGCAAAGAAATCTCCGAACTGCAAGCTGTAATTCCCGGAATATACCTTGATGAACATCTTATCAAACTCGCTGAGCTTTTTTGTCGTACCTTCTGTGGAAATTGGGGTAGTATTATCAGAAAGTTGTGCTTTGATGAAAACATTTTTGGACAGCTCTCCATCCACCTGCAAATACAAAGATTGATCGAGATCCATATCCTGCTTATTGCCCAATGAAAGTGCAAAGCTTTTGCTTCCGGTTATGTTCAGGTTTGTAGAAGTATCATATTTTTGTTTCTGAGTTGAGGTTTGTTTTTCCTTTAATCTCGGTAGTAATACATTTTCCTGTGGAGCATATTGCCGGAAAGAGTAGAGCAGACTTTTGGGGAAGACCTTGAAGGTGATCTTAACTTTTTCTCCGGATTTGAGCTCTTTTAAGAATGAAACAACTCCCTGCACATAATCGATGGAATAATCTTTTCCTCTACTAAGGATTGAATCTTGATAGCTAACTTTTTCAGAGTCAGTTATGATATGATCGTACCCAAGCTCATAAGTTGTTTTTTCAAGTTCGATTGTAATGATACTGCTCTTATCGAGAATTGAGAATTCTTCTGCATGAAGTGTGTGGCATAGGCAGAAAATTATCAGCAGAAAGAAGAATGGTCGAATAAAGTGCATTCCCTCTAATTCTTTGGTAAAATAAGTGCTAACACTATATAGAGGAATATTCCCGCAGCAAAGTATAATCCAAGCAATAAAAATATGATTCTAACAATGCTTACATCGATATTAAAATGTTTTGCTATTCCTGCACACACACCAAAAATTACAGCATTATCCATATCTCTTGTAAGACGATTATCATCTTCTTCATCAACAATGACCTCAACTTCATTTTCAAATTTGCGGGGTATGATCAAAGCTGCAATAATATAAAGGAAAACTCCTGCGCCGCCAAAGATGGTGAAGATGACCCATATCAAACGGATCAAAGAAACATCCACATTAAGATATTCGGAAAGACCGCTGCACACACCTGCAATCTTTCCATTCCTGGTATCACGATATAAAACTTTATTTGCTTTCATGAGTCTCTCGCTTTCTTGTCGAAAGATAAATTATATTTCTTAATTCTTCACTATTTTTTGCATTGAACCACAGCTTATCAAAATTATGCTCTTTCACGATATGAGCTATGGACATGAGCGCACGTAAATGGAAATTGCGTTCATCCATCGAACCAATCAGAACAAATACTGTATGGACAGGTGGTTCGCCCTTTTCAAAATTTATACCATCCTTGCAGCGTACAATAAGTATATCAAACTTTTTCTCACCTTTTACAATAATATGAGGTATCGCCAGACCGGGTTCAAGGATCGTCGATGACTGTTTCTCTCTTTCAATAAAGAGATCATGAAGTTCCTGAAACGGAATGTTCAACCGTGGAGAAAGTTCTTTTGACACAATGTTGAAAAATTCCTCTGCTTCCACGGGTTGCTTAAGATCAAGAAAAATTGCAGATTTCACTAATTTATCAAATCTGTCCTCAATAATGTTATCACGCTTTATAAGGATATCTTTGAGTTCATCTGCAAGGGTACTGCTTGAGATCTTTTTATTAGTAATTCGTTCAACAATATGCACCAGCGCAGACTTCCTCTCTACTCTCATGCGCACATAAAAAATATACCAGACAATACAAAGCAGGATAAAAAAGGCAGTTATGATGAGAGGTACAGTTCCCATCTTAAAAATAAGAAAAGCGTATATGATGATCGCAATAATCTGTAACCACGGATAGAGAGGTGCTCTGAAGGAGGGCCGGTAGGTGTCTATCCGGCTTTCTCTCATCACGATCAGCGCAACGTTCGTGTATAAGAATAGAATGATCTTCATGGTTGATGCTGCCTTGACCAGATTCTCAAAATTCAGAAAAGCGATCATGACGATCATAAATGCCGCAGTAAGTATAATTGAAATAATTGGCGTTTGACTCTTTTTACCCATTTTTCCGAAAATCTCGGGAACCAACCTATCTCTGCTCATGGCTAGAGGAAATCGGGATGCAGAAAGAATGCCGGCATTTGCTGTTGAAAAAAAAGCGAATAACGCTGCAATAGATAAGACGATCATTCCAACTCGTCCGAGTACGATCTCACCTCCCAGGGAAATTGGTGTAAGGGAATTTGCCAGTTTACTTGCATCGACCACCCCTACTGTGACAAATATAGTTGCAACATAAAAAAACATTACTACAATAAATGCGATCAACATACCCATTTTCAGATTCTTCTTGGGCTTTTTGATTTCTTCTGCAATACTTGCCACTTTCGTTAAACCTCCAAAGGACACAAAAACAAGACCTACGACAGGGATCACTGCACCAAATCCTTTGGGAGAAAATGGTATGAAATTGTGTAGATTTATTTTTGTAATACCAACTGTGCAATAAAGCAACAATATAGCGAGCAATGACAATACAAGAAAAACCTGAAATCTGCTTGTGTGCTTCACGCTTTTTATATTCAACAAAGCAAAGAAAATACAGAAGCCAATCGCGATTACTTTTATATGAGTTCCAGAAAGAACCGGGAATAACAAATTTGCAAATGCCCCGATACCAATAAGGGCAAAAGCACTTTTAAGTGCAAGACTGAACCAGCTTGCAAATCCCCCTAATGTGCCGGCAGCAGGTCCCATACTTCTTTCAATATAAAAGTAACTCCCACCTGCTTTGGGCATCGCAGTTCCGAGCTCTATCTGTGCAAGCATACTTGGTATCACGATGATCCCAGCCAGAATATATGCCACAACGACTGCCGGACCGGCTTTCGCAAAAGCGAGTCCGGGCAGTATAAACAGCCCGGAGCTGATCATCGCACCTGTTGCTATACTGAAAACATCAAGGAGATTGAGTTTTTTTTGTAATAATTTCTTCTCTGCCATAATTATTTGAAAGCTATTGGAAAAAAATTGTCAATTTTATTTCATAATAAATCTTGCATACCCCCTAAATTTTTCATAGACATCGCAATGTTAAAGTATAGAATACGGGGAAAGGAAGGTTGTGAGCGGATAATTTTGAAATTTTCAATTCAATCTCATATTTTCTATAAGCGTTATTAAAGGGGGCTTTAGTAATGAGAGATAGGATAGTCTGGATTTCTTAAATTGCATTTGAGAAACATAAAAAGCTCGATTGACCAAAACTGGATTCACGATTCCGGATCTGCCAATCGTCGAAAGAATAACAGTTTTTTTCATTTTGGGTAATCGACTCTTTCGGCTTATATTTGGAATATTTCCAGCATCGGGAGACTTGATACACTCCCAAAATCAGAATGAATGTCTTTTTACAAGTCTCAGAGCTTGTGAGAGTAATTCTCAAGTACTACAATTTTAGAAATGCTCTCTGCTCTGTCTTTTTGAATGAATCCCAAATTTATTGACAGCTCAGCTCCCCATTTATCAATGAGCACAGGAATTTTAATATGATAAAAAAATCAGTATTTGGTAAAGAAATATACGAGTATTCCGGAGTCATTCATGTTCATACAGAGCACTCCTTTGACGGACATGGAAGTCTTGCAGATATAGTGCATACGGCAGAGCATTATAATGTTGATTTTATATGTATAACTGATCATCGCTCGATTGAAGTTAAGAATGACCTTTCATCCATTTCTCAGAATGAAGTGAATATTCTCATCGGATATGAAATGAATGATGCCAAAAAGAATAATCATTACCTCGTTTTCAATGTCGATGAAGTATTCCCCCTTTCTATGAGCGCCGATGAATATGTGAAAGAAACCCGCAAATTGGGAGGTGCCGGTTTTATTGCACATCCCTTTGAAAAAAGAAGATCAAAAAGAACCTTGCGCACCTACAATTGGACTTCATGGAACGTACACGATTTTGAGGGCATTGAAATATGGAATTACATCTCAGAATGGACTGATAGATTACGCATTCCGTGGAACGTATTACCAAAAATACTTTTCCCAAATACATCAATAAAAAGACCAAACAAAAAAGTATTGAAAAAATGGGATGAATTAAATAACAAAGGTTTAAAAAAATCTGGGATTGGAAGTGTTGATTCTCATGAAAACAAATATTCTGCCGGTCCTTTTTCCATCAGCTTTCTTCCTCACAGAAAATTATTTGGAACGATCAGAACAAACATCCAGACCAGGCAACCTCTATCTTCTGATAATGCGGCTCAGGAAATCCTTGCGTATATGAAAAATGGCAATTCATACATTGTGAACTATACTCGTGCTGACCCACACATGTTCTATTGCGGGATCGAGTCAAAATCATCTGAAAAATTTGCTTTGCCAGGTGAAGATATCTCGCTCAAAGAAAAAGACCTTTACTTATTTATCTATCTTCAGCAGGATTGTCATATAAAAATTATACACAATGGGAATCTAGTTCATACTGAGTACATGAACAAAATTTCGTTTCCGGTCATAGAGAAGGGCTTTTATCGGATCGAGGTTTTCATCGGGCTCAAAGGATGGCTTTTCACGAATCCCATTTATGTGGTATAAAATAAAATATCTTATGAACCACGAAAAACACGAAAGACACGAAATAATTAAAATAATGTTTAATAAAATATTTTCTCCTGAACTCTATTTTCATAATTTTCGCATGCAACGGCGTCTTGTCGAGGTTTCCTGTCTGGGCGTAGTGCAACGAAGCCTGAAGCATAGCAAAGACTGAAGTGAAACGAAAACTGTGAACTTTCGTGACTAAAAATTTATAGTGAAATTTGACTTGATAAACAGATTTATAAATATAATAATATGAGCTTATTCTAAAAAGGTTATGATTAGAAATATGTTAGATAATTTTTCAAATACTTGGAAACCGATACCAGTTAAATGAATATGGATTTCACGGGATAAATGAATCGGTTAAAAGTTCCTATCTTCTTATTAACCACCAACTTAAGTTGGTGGTTAATGAAACAAAAAAATACATTAACCGTTTCAACGGTTTCTCGATTTCTTAAGTTGAACTTTTTAGAGTGAACTCATAATATGTAACAGAATATTTTCTCTTTAACCGTGTTTTCGTTTTTGTGGTTTTCGCCTGCCACGGCGTCTTGTCTGGGCGTATCCGCCAGCTGGCGGAGAAGACTGAAGTGAAATGGAGACGGGTGGTTAAAAAAATTAAGGAGTAGTATGAAAAAAATATTTATTCAGGATTTAAGCTCATTAGAGGGCAACGAGATCACAGATTTTTTTGCGATAAGCGAGAAATCTGTAAGAAAAAGCAGAAATGGAAAATTCTTCATACGCGTGATGTGTATAGATAGAACAGGTCAGGTAACCGGCTTTATTTGGGATAATGTGCCCAAATTTCAGGATACCTTCGGCGTGGGAGATATTGTAAAGATAAAAGCTCTTGTCACGACCTATGAGAACAATATGCAGCTCTCCATAAGTAACATACGAAAAGCAGAAGAAAACGAATACCAGATTTCCGATTTTGCTCCAACTACAACAAAAGATACCAACAAACTCATAGAAAAGCTCTTTGGATTCATCGATTCTGTGAAGAATGAATACTTATCCAAGCTTCTGCATCTTTTCTTTGACGATAAGGAATTGCTGGAAAAGTTCTCGAAATCACCCGCTGCCAAGAACTGGCATCATAATGTTGTTGGAGGGCTTCTTCACCATTCAGTGACTGTTACCTCTATTTGTGATGCAGTCAGCACTTTATATGATAGCATTGACAGAGATCTGCTCGTCACCTGTGCTATCTTGCATGACATCGGCAAGATAAAGGAATATACGCTCGCACCATTTATTGATTTTACAGATGAAGGACGCCTTGTTGGACACGTTGTTATCGGCAATAAAATGGTTGTTGACAAATGCGAAGAGATCAATAATTTTCCACAGAACCTGCTCATGAAAATTCAGCATCTTCTTCTCAGCCATCACGGAGAACGGGAACACGGCGCGGCAGTTCCCCCAAAAACAAAAGAGGCGCTAATTCTTCATTATGCAGACAATCTTGATGCCCAAGTCGCGGGCGCAGCAGCACTTATAGAAAAAGCGGCTGACGAAAATTCCACATGGACAGATTATCACTATTTGACCAATCGGGAATATTACACAGAATAAACTCTTCACTGTTCAAAATCCAATTTTCTTGACTGCATTTTGAGTGGTTAGACATTTTACAAGTTCAAAATATATTTGTATAAGGATTTCTCATGAATATCAAAATAATATTTCCGGACGGTTCCGAAAAGGAATTTCCAAAATGGATCACTCCCCTTGAGATCGCAAAAGGAATAAGCAAAGGGCTTGCGAAAGAAGCTCTCTGTGCACAATTCAATGACACTGCGGTTGATGTGACACACCCCATAGAGGAAGACGGTTCCATTCTTTTTTATAAATTTTCCGCCGAAAAAGGAAAAGAAGTTTACTGGCACAGCAGCTCGCACATAATGGCGCAGGCGGTGAAACGGCTCTTCCCGGATGTGAAAGTTGCGATCGGTCCAGCCATTGAGCATGGCTTCTACTATGATTTTGATAAAGAAATCCCGTTCACAGAAGATGATCTGCTGCTTATTGAAGAAGAAATGCAACGAATCATTGATGAAAAATTCTTCTTTGAAAGAAAGGTATTAAGCCGCGAAGAAGCGCTTGAAATATTTAAAAGCTTAGGTGAAATATACAAAATTGAACTCATCAATGAAATGCCCGAAGATGAAACCATCTCAATATATGTACTCGGTGATTTTGTGGACCTCTGCCGCGGACCTCATATTCAATCAACCGATCAAGTTAAAGCTTTCAAACTCCTGAAATTTTCCGGTGCATACTGGCGCGGTGATGAGAAAAAGAAGATGCTGCAACGTATTTATGGAATCTCATTCCCCACTCAGAAAGAACTGGATGCCCATCTTGAAAAATTGGAAGAAGCAGAAAAAAGAGATCACAGAAAAATTGGCAAAGAACTCGATCTGTTCGGTTTTTATGAAGATGTCGGCGCCGGGCTTGTTCACTGGCACCCAAAAGGCGGAGTCATGCGGGATATCATTGAGGATTTCTGGAAAAAGGAACACTACAGAGATGGTTACCAGATAATCTACACTCCTCACATCGGGAAATCAATTTTGTGGGAAAAAAGTGGTCATCTTGACTTTTATCAGGACAGCATGTACGCACCTATGCAGATCGATGAGATCGATTATTATATCAAACCCATGAATTGCCCGTTCCATATTATGGTGTATAAATCTAAACTCCGAAGCTACCGTGAATTACCTATCAAATATGCTGAACTTGGCACAGTATATCGTTATGAACGATCCGGTGCTTTGCATGGCTTGATGAGAGTGCGCGGTTTCACCCAGGATGATGCGCATATCATGTGTACCCCTGATCAGCTTGTGAGTGAAGTAGTAAAACTGCTTGATTTCTCACTATTCTTCCTGAAATCCTTCGGCTTCGACAGATATGATATTTTTCTTTCTACCAAACCGGATAAACATGTGGGAGAAGATATTGATTGGGAAAGAGCTACAGAATCGCTGAAAGAGGCATTGGAAATTTCCGGACTGGACTACAAAGTCGATCTCGGAGAAGGTGTATTCTACGGGCCCAAAATAGATATAAAGATCAAGGATGCCCTTGACCGTTCATGGCAGTGTACAACCATTCAATTTGATTTCAATCTTCCTGAGCGCTTTAATATGACTTACATCGGCGAGGATAACGAGGCACATCGTCCATACATGATCCATCGCGCTTTGCTTGGCTCTCTCGAACGATTCTTTGGAGTGCTTATCGAGCATTATGCAGGAAATTTCCCTGTATGGCTCGCGCCGGTGCAGGTACAGGTCATTCCCATAAGCGAACATCAAGTTGACTATGCAAAAAGAATTTTGCAGGCATTGAGAGATGCGAATATCCGCACTGATATCGATGTGCAAAATGAAAAGGTCGGCTATAAGATACGCGAAGCAGAAAAGCAGAAAATACCATACATGATCGTTGTCGGCAATAAAGAGATTGAAAATAATAATATCTCTGTCAGGAAACATCTCAGGGGAGATCTCGGAACAACTGATCTCAAGGACTTCATTTCATCAATTACTCAAGAAATTCAGAACAAGACGATGTCCAACATGGACTAAATTGATAATGAAATTCAGATTCTATCGTGCTGTTTGTCATTTATCAATAAATTTTATAAGGGTTCAGCCAACATAATATTTTATATGAAATATATCGAACTCATTCTCAGCAAGCGGATCTTAAAAAGATTTATTCTTCTGGTTCTTATTTCATTACCATTTTGTCATCCCATTTTTACAGAATCGGACTTCGCCGGCTACCCTATCTTCGGCTACGAGAATGAAACCGGATTTTACGGAGGTGGACTTGTTTATATGCGCAACCGCCCAAAACATTTTGATGTATCCGTTCCTCCAAATAGTTATTATCTCTCCTTGGAATATAGTGAAAAGAAACAATTCCTGATCAAATTTGAGCCGAAAATTCACTTAAAAAATGGTCTTTATACACTCAGTTCGACAATTAATTTTAAAAAATGGCCCTCAAAATTTTACGGTATTGGCAACAACTCCCTAGTGTTAAGTCATGCATCGAGTGGCGTATTACATAGACAGGATTTGGATTATTGTTGCGCTCCCAAGCAGGGACTTGGGAACGAGAACACGCTTGATATCACACTAATAGATATTGCAGAAGATTTTACACCGAATGAATTCGGATGTACTTTTGATGTGAAGAGGAAACTGCCTAAGAATTGGGCTATCTCATTAATTTACAACTTCAGCCATTACGAGATCACAAAAATGGCGAAAGACGGGATGCTGATCTCAGGTGAAATTCCCGGAAGCAAAGGCGGATTTAATTCCGGTTTGGGATTACAGATCAGCTATGACAGCCGAAATGCGGATTCCTACACGACAAAAGGCGAGCTATTGAGCTTTCGCTCTATGAACTACAACAAGGTCATCGGGAGCGATTATAATTTCGGTGAATATACTTTGGATCTTCGGAAATATCTTTCATTTTCTGATAAACACGTTCTTGCACTGCAAGGATATATCTCACTCACTTCGAATAATCCACCATTTTACAGCATGCCTCACTTGGACAAACACATGCGTGGGATGACGCCAAATCTACATATAGACAAGCAGATCGCTGTGCTCAGAGCAGAATATCGTTTCTTTCCCTGGGAAAAAGGATTCCTGCAAAGAATGGGATTTGTCGTTTTTGCTGAAAACGGTCAGGTAGCTGATGAACCAAAGAGCTTCTCGATTGCAAATGCCCGATCCGATTTCGGTTTTGGGTTGCGCTACTCTTTTTTCATGGAAGATCGGCTTAACCTGCGAATTGATATCGGATTCGGAGAAGAGGATTGGAATTTTTCAATCTCAACCGGAGAAGCATTTTGACAGCTCAAAGTAGTGTTGTACACATAAAAACTACTATGAGTTCACCAAATCAGAGTTTCGAAGAAATGAAACGAGGATATGAGAATGGATAAAAAATCTTTGACTATTTGAAGAATTAAGTGGGTAAGTTGGAAATAATATCCAATATCCAACACGGAATATCCAATGATGAAGTAAAAATTAAAATGAGTGAAAAAGAAAAGAATAAAGAAAATAATCAAAAGAAGTTCGATTTACAGGAACGTCTTAGTGATTATGCGGTTAAAATTATTAACGTTTCTGAACAGCTACCTGAAACAAAAGAAGGTAAACACATCTTTTCTCAAATACTAAGCGGAATTTCACCCGCTGCAAATTACGGAGAGGCACAAAGTGCTGAAACACTCTGAAACCTTGCGAATGGTCTTGATCTTCGCAATGGTTGTGAGCGGATTACCATTGCGGAGGTTTTCAACCATCCACAAGGTAACCGAATTGTGGTTGAAGATAATAGTAAAGGCACAACTAATTCAACCTTCAACAAAATTGTCCCATTTATTACGGGAGATGGATATTGGATATTCAGATTTTAAGTATATCGACCCACTTATAAATAAAAGGAACCGAATCTTTCATGTATAATGCAAACATCCTCAAGCCGATACCTCGCTCAAAAGGAAGAAATGCTATTGGCTGGAAAGAGCCGATCCCTTTTCATGGCTCTGATATATGGAACGCCTATGAATTCTCTTTTCTACACAACAACGGAAAGCCGACAGCAGGGATTCTCACGATGGAGTACAATGCGGATTCACCAAATATTGTCGAAAGCAAATCTCTGAAACTGTATCTGAACTCCTTTTCGATGTTACATTTTACCTCCTTTGATGAAGTGCTCTATACCATCAAAACCGATCTTGAATACTTACTGGGAACCGACATGTTACAGCTCTCTTATGAAACGAATTCATCATTCACAAATATATTTTCAAACAGCTCGACCTTTACCTGTGTGGATGAGCTTGAACCGGATGAAATTTTAGATTATGAACCGACTCCCTCTTTGCTTGAAACCAGCCCTTCTGCGGGACAGGAATTTTATTTTTGCTCACATTTGCTCAGATCAAACTGTCCCATTACGAACCAGCCGGACTGGGGTTCAGTGTACCTGTATTATCATGCGGACAACAAAACGATCCAGCCCGAATCCTTACTCAAATATATTGTTTCATATAGATTGCATAATGAATATCACGAAGAGTGCTGCGAGAGAATTCTTTATGACCTGCTGCAGGTTTTATCACCTAAAAAATCAGCATTGATCTGTAAATATACTCGCCGTGGCGGTATTGATATCAATCCCCTGCGGCTTTATCCTCACGATTTCACACTCGCTGATCTTCCTGAAGAATTCACTCAGCTTATCTATTCCAGGGATTTTCACCAATAGAAAATAATTGACACATAATCTGATAAAATAAAATATATTAAACATCAAAATCCTGAGAGGGATTACATGGAATTTAAAGATAGTGATCATTGTTATGGCTGTTCGCAGACAAATACATGCGGACTGAAATTCAAAATTGTGCAAACATATAATACTGAGAATAGCATATGAAAAAAATAAATTTGTTTTTTGTGTGTGTGCTGTTCCTATTTGGATGCTCGAATACAATTCCGGAATTCAACGGAGCAAAAGCATTTGAATACCTTGAAGCACAATGCGAGTTCGGTCCCAGAAATCCAGGTTCGGAAGGACACGCTCAATGCAAAGACTATTTTGTAAATTTCTTGAGAACGCATGGTGCATCGGTTCAAACCCAGGAATTTTCCGCTGAAGTACGCGGACAGGAGTATCAATTCACAAATATTATTGCATCCTATTACCCAAACAGACCAAGACGGATCTTTATCGGAGCACACTGGGATACGCGCCCCTGGGCTGATAGGGATGCAGACACTTCCAATCACGAAATTCCCATTATCGGCGCAAATGACGCAGCATCCGGCGTTGCAGTACTCCTTCATCTTGCTGAAATATTATACAAAAACGAACCGCCGATCTATGGTATCGACCTTATCCTTTTTGATGCCGAAGATGCCGGAACCTACGGAACTAACGAAACTTGGTGCCTTGGATCACAATACTTTGTCGAACACTATTCAGGAAAAAAACCCGAGTACGTTATAGTTGTAGATATGATCGGAGATGCTGATCTTGATATTTTGATAGAATCATTTTCACAAAATTCTTCACCTGCGCTGGTGAAAAAAGTATGGGACATTGCCAGGAAAAATAACATAAATGCTTTTTCATCAAAAATGACAAGTTATATTTATGATGACCATTATCCCTTTCTTGAAGCAGGTTATGAAGCGATCGACATCATCGATATGGACTATCCTTACTGGCATACAATCGAGGACACGCCTGATAAATGCAGTCCGAAAAGTCTGCAAGACGTGGGTACTGTCCTGATACATCTGATCTATGAATAAGTATTTCACCCCTGACGAGCGGAACATTATTATTTTTATTGTTGTGTTCCTTGTTATTGGACTGGTCGTTCTCAACGTAAAAAACATTTCTTCCGTTCTTGATGCAGATTCCACCAGCACAGTTCAAGACAGCATAAAAAAGGTTGTGGAAAAATCCCATGAGCCCATGTCGATCAACATCAACATTGCCGATATTGAAACACTTGCAGAATTGCCGGGCATCGGACCTGCAAAAGCACAAGCCATTTTTGAATACAGAACCCGGCAGGAATCTCTTTCTTCTCTTATCGAGCTGGTAAACATAAAAGGCATCGGCAAAAAAACGCTGGCAAAGCTCCTTCCCTTTCTTGAAATGATCGGAGATTCTGCAGAAATACAAGCTTTCCTGACCGTAGAAGAATCAAAACAAATTCTTGGAAAGATAAATATTAATTCTGCGCCCAAATCTCACTTGATGTCTTTGACTGGTGTTGGTGAAGGTAAGGCAAATGCAATAATTGAATATCGCCAAACTAATGGTCCTTTTAAATCTATCGAAGAGATAAAAAATGTGAAAGGAATTGGGGAAAGCATTTATCAAAAAATAAAGGGAAAAATTAAAGTATATAATAAAGATATAAATGAAAGTATTGAAACTAAAGAAATTATTCAGGATAGCATTAAAATCAAAAAATCAAAGGAGACAAAAAATGAATAAGAAAATAAACAAAAATTCAAAAGGAACCATTATTATCTTGGTTTTAATTGTTGTAGTTGTAATTGTACTAATTATAGGTAACAATTTAAGGCAAACTTCACAAAAGAAAGAAGATTTTCAAGAAGGTGTAGAGAAAGTTGAAAAAGGAACAGAAAAGATTGAAAAAATTGATATTAACAAAGCAGATATTGAAACTTTATCAAAACTTCCAGGAATTGGTCCTGTAAAATCTCAAGCAATTGTTGATTATCGTGAAAAAAATGGAGAATTCAAGTCTTTGATAGAACTTACAAATATTAAAGGGATCGGCATAAAAACGCTGGCAAAGCTCCTTCCCTATCTTGAAATGATCGGAGATTCTGCAGAAGTGTATGCCTTCGTTGCAGAAGAAACACCAACGTCGGACACTCCGCTTACTACAGGAATGACTGAAAAGATAAATATCAACACCGCTTCAGTTGACCAACTTCAGAATCTGTATGGGATCGGTCAGAAAAAAGCACAAGCAATTATTGACTACAGAAACGAGATTGGCTCATTTGAAACTATCGAAGAAATCATGAACGTGAAAGGTATCGGACAGGGCACCTTCGATAAGATAAAAAATAGTATCGAGGTTTAAATGGAATTTCAGGAAGTTGTTGCCTCCCCAACCCTTGCAAAGATGTATGAAGAGCAGGGAAACTACGCCATGGCGCTCATCATGTATAAAAAGCTAAATGAAAAAAAGACAGATGAATTCTACGAGAAAAAGATCACATATCTCGAAGATATTATCACCTCAAAAACAAGAAAAGCACATGATGAGATCGGCTCCTTTGTCATGAGCGATGATGAAAAAGATGTGTTCAATATCTCAAAAGAAGAGAAGGAAAAGACCGAAACACCGGCAGATAAAAAATCCAAGGAACCTAAAGAGAAAAACGAAAAACCTCAACTGGATGATATTCTCAAAAAGAGCAGCACCGACATTTCATACCTGATCATGGACAAATATGCGGATGTGACAGTCGAGCAATTCTTCTCCCTTCTCGCAAGCATGATCGGCAAGAACAGAAAACTTGATGAGATCACGCTGATGGACGTTCTTCAGGCGATAGAAAGGATATAATGAAGCATAAAGCTGCAAAGAAACAAAATGGCATTGTATATATTGATCCGGCTCAAATAAAGCTAATTATTTTTGACAAGGACGGCACTCTTTCCGATCTGAATATGTGGATAAAGATCATCAAACAACGGGCTCGTCTGCTTGGAGAACATTTCGAACTTCCCACAGAAAAAGTAGATGACATCATCCGTGCAATGGGTGCAGACCCTTATTCAACAAATATTCTCGATGTTGCGATCCTGACAGACTCACGACCGACAACAGAAAAAAAAGTAATACATAAACTCATAGAGTTTGGATTGAAACAGGATGAAGCTCACGATACAACACACCGCATTTTTGGAGAAGTGGACAGCATTGTTGACCTGAGAAAGATAGCAAGTCCGCTTGGAGATATCAGGGGATTGTTTGAAGATGCGTTGGAACACAACATCAAAATCGCAGTCGCAACCTCCGACCTAGCAGTACGATGCGAAAAAATCCTGGAAGCTTTTGATGTGCTCGATCAGGTTCATGCAATTTCCGGTGCAGACAGCATCTCCAATGACAAACCCGCTCCCGATATGGTTCATTATGTATGTGAAATACTGAAAATCAAACCCGAACATACTGCGGTTGTGGGTGACAGCACACTGGATATGGAGATGGCAAAGAATGCAGGATGTGGACTTTCCATCGGAGTGCTTTCCGGTAAGGATGGTGCCGAGCTTCTTGAACCCTTTGCCGATTTTGTTGTGCAGTCGATTGATAATATTAAGGTGAAGGAATTACATAGAATTCGTTCAGGCGAAGGGAGTAAATGAATGGTGAATAAATTTAATACCGAAGACAGAAAAATAATTTTACATGAATTAGAAAAAATTCAAAAAACGAAATTAGTACAAATAAAACCCTCTAAAAAACTCTACAAAGATGAAAGTGGAATGATATATTTAATCTTCGGCGGAAGAGAAAATTGGCATGGGATAAGTAAAAACATTGTTGAAACGCTGAAAAATTTGAAGAGAGATGGAGTAATTATAATAGCAAAAAAATATCGATCAAAAATTGATGTATGTGCAGGTCCGTTATCAATATTAATAAAAGACTTATATAATTTACCCGAAACAAAATCTAAGGGCTATCAATTTCATACAGTATTAACCGAAGACGGGATGTATATAGAAGAGATAGAAGACCTTTATCTAAATAAAATATGTGAGATACATTATCCAGGATATACAAAAAATCTAGAGAGACTCAAACAAATAAGTAAAATTATTAATATTGAGGTTGAGAATGATAGAGAGTTCACTCATAGTGATATTCAAGCAAAGCTTTTATTAATAGGGAGTTATCTAAATTATAGAACTTACACACCTGATAGATCAAAGAACAGCATTTATGGTTTATTAGGAGATCTATGTACAGAAACAGTTATTCCTGAGGACTATATTCCTCCGAAACAAATCGATACTATAAAATATATCGACGTCATATGGTTTGATGAAGAGGGATTCCCTACACATGCTTTTGAAGTTGAGCATTCAACCGATATTACAAAAGGGCTTTTAAGGCTTTTTCAAGTTCATAAATTAAAAATTAAAATGTATATAATTGCCAATAGTAGTAATAGAAAAAAGTACGAAAAAGAAATAAAAAAAACGCCCTTTCATAAAATTAAAGACTCATATATTTTTAAAGATTACTCAGAACTAGATGATTTTTTTAGAAGCGTTAAAGAATTTAATAAAATCCAAAATAATTTTTTGCAAGATAAAAGGTAATAGTATGAAAAATTCGATTATATTTACAACAGGGGCATTTCTAGAGCCCAAAGAAATCACCACTAAAGATAATAAAAAATATTGGCTTTGGGCTGTAACTGAGTTTATTGATGATTCCTATTCAGATGGTAAAATTTTTAATCCGAAAGAATGGGCATATTGTGAAAAAGATTTAACAACTGTCGAAAATGATTCTTAATTAATTATGAGAAAATCTAATTTAAATTTAGAAAAAACAAAAATCATTAACTTCATCAAAACCTATTTCAAAAACGCAGGTTTTTCCAAAGGTATCATCGGGCTTTCAGGCGGAGTTGATTCATCTTTGGTGGCTTATCTGGCAGTTGAAGCGCTTGGCAAAGAGAATGTCATCGGCGTACTCATGCCCTATAAGACAAGTAGTAAAGATAGCTTCGATGATGGAAAACTAATTGCAGAAACACTGAGAATTAAATACAATATTCGTGACATAACCACGATGGTCGATGCTTATTTTGATGACTATGAGCCGAATGCTGACCGGCTTCGCAAAGGAAATATGAAGGCGCGCGCTCGGATGTGCACTCTCTACGATCTCGCCGCGAAGGAACATGCACTGGTTCTTGGAACAAGTAATAAAACCGAACTCTATCTTGGCTATGTGACGCAATTCGGTGATGGTGCATGCGCACTTGAACCCCTCGGATGTCTTTATAAAACTGAAGTCTGGAAACTCGCAAAAATAATGGGAGTTCCCGAGAACATCATAAATAAAACCCCTACCGCCGATCTGTGGGAAGGTCAAACCGATGAAGTAGAGCTTGGGCTTTCCTACCCTGATGCTGATGAAATTCTGTATGCTCTTTATGAAGAAATGGCGTCGATTAAAGAATTGCTATCACAGGGATTTAAACAAGAACAAGTCCAGCACATCATTTCCATTGTTAACAGAAACCAATTCAAACAATCTGTTCCACCAAATCCGGAAACATACACCTTTTAACAAGAAAGATATTTTATGAAAACCTATTTTGGAATTTTCCAGCCCAAACGCTGCCAGGTCTGCAATAAGCACAAAGCCACACGCAAATGTCCCAAAACTCAACGGCAAATTTGCTTTCACTGCTGTAATGAGATCCGCATCAAATTGGAGTGTCCAAAGGACTGTAAATTCGTTCTCAGAAGCACTCATGATAAAGACTCACTTCACTTGAACAACTACTCCGAATCCGTTGCAGAACAACAGGGACTTCTCGATCTCCATCTTAAGAAATGGCTCAAGATCGAGAATCCGATTTTTGAAAACAAAACCCCCAAATCCTATACTGAAACTGAAGCGGGGAAAAAGAAGATCGATTCCTTTCTGAAGAAGCATGAACAGGCATTAAAGGGGGCACTCTCTTATAATTATGTTCGTGAACAGCTTGGAATTCCTCATAAAGAAAAAACCAATAAATCTCATGAAGATGTTGCAAACCGATTTATGGAACTGGTCACCAACTATGATCATGAAGAAACGCTTCCGCTTCTAATTCATCATGAGGTATATAAAAATGAGGATTTCAAGCAAAATTATCTGAAAAGGAATCTTGCTATAAAGGCATTCAAGTCCATCAAAGAATTCGATCTTATCCGCTCTGCACTCAGCAAAGAACAGGATCAGGCAATTGTGGAATTTGAAATAAATGGAAAATATTCGCTCTCAATTGTACTAAAAAATATTAATGCTCAGTGGTTTATCAAAGAAAAGGTGTTCGGTGAATCGGGTATGGTTCTATCAGAAAATGAATTTATCCAGCGAATTGCCTATAACTACGCCCAGCAGCATTTTGACAAAGCTAATAATGACCTGAAGAAATACATGCAAGTTTTTCCTGACTCAGCGGATCTGCACTATTATTTCGGAATTTATTACTCAACAAAAGGAAAGGTCGAGAAGGCAAAAGAACATTTTTTCAATGCCATGGAGTTAGCACCGGAATTCACTGAAGCAAAATATAATTATGCATTCCTATTTCAGGCAGAAGGAAATATGGAAAAATCCCGCGAGCTTTATGAGGAGATCCTCGAACAAAAAGAGGAAAAGAAAACACTTAACAATCTTGCTGTTATTTATGAAAATGACGGACAGCTCGAACAGGCGCTGGTGCTCCTGGAAAAAGCTTTGGAATTGGACCCCAATTTCGAACTGGCTCAAAAGAATGTAGAAAGAATCAATGAGAAAAAAAACGCTGCTCAAAACCCTTCCGAAAGCAACGAAACACCTCCTTCAAAATAAACCGATCAACTCTGTTACCGAGATAAAAGTAACACGCCTGTGCAACCAGCGGTGCAGGCAGTGCAATATTCATGAAAACCGTGAAGGTCCCCCATACATGGATTATGCTGAATATCGAGTGGTTGCCCGGAAGCTTCAAAAATATGGAAGTCTTGTTGGTATGATTAGCGGTGGCGAACCGCTTCTGCATCCGGATATAATAAAAATACTCGCTCATGCAAAAAAGGTATTTCCCATTTCTGTATCCCTTGTTTCCGGATTATATTTTGATTTTGACAAGATCAAGGATGTGATTGAATTCTGCTTGAAAAAAGGCATAAACATTCAAACTTCGCTGGATGGACTTGGTGGAAACGGAGATTATCTTCGGGGTGTGAAAGACCATGCTGATACTGTGCTTGGCAATATGAAAAAGATAACAGCCCTCAAAAAGGAGCTTGGCTCATCTTCCTTTACCTATGCAAATTGCGTGCTCAGTGCAAAAAATCTCGATCAGGTTCCTGAAATAATAAAAGCCAGCAAAGACGCTGGCTGGGAAGTTACGATCGGTTTGTATCACTCCCTCCTCGACACAACAAAAGAAGATGATGAGATGAAGATCACCGATGCGGAATCATTACAGAGAATCATTGAATTCCTTACAGACAATCCTGCGATCCTCAATCTCAATAGCTTCATTGAGGGCATTCCCCGAATCATTAATAATGATTTCCCTGATTTCTGTCCCTTTGTGGACGGCAAACGAACTGCAACGCGCCTTACTATTATGCACAATGGCGAAGTGCATCTTTGCAAAGGTGATGCCATTGGAAATTTGCTTGAGCAAGACCTCGATGAGATCGTGGATAGTAAAAAATATGAGAATCTCTTAGTTGAATATACTTCATGTAATGGGTGCTGGAGCAGTTGTTATACACAGAAACATCTGCTTTTTCATCCACAAAATTTCAAGCAGGTGTTTGAGCATGGCAAAAAACTACTCAATCTCAAAGGAGCAGCAAAGGAACATGTATGAAAGAATATCTTGATATTGCTCTTGAAGCAGGCACAAAAGCCGGTGAGATCATCAGAGAAAATTTTCACAAAAAGAAACTCATCGATTATAAGGGAAGAATAAATCTTGTTACTAATGTTGATCGAGAAGCCGAAAAGGTAGTGATAGAAACCATCCAAAGCTATTATCCCAAACACAATATCCTTACTGAGGAGACAGAGCACAAACAGAATCCCGATCAGGAATACTGCTGGGTCATCGATCCGGTGGACGGCACTACCAATTATGTGCACGGATTTCCCTTTGTATGCGTTTCTATTGCGTTGCAGAAAAATAATGAAAGTATAGTGGGAGTTGTGTATAATCCCATCCTGAATGAACTCTTCTTTGCTGAGAAGGGCAGGTGCTGCGTTCGAAATGATGAAGATATCCATGTATCGAATAATCCGGATTTCTCCAAATCACTTCTCGCGACCGGATTCCCCTATGATATGCTGAATGACGAGAGAAATAATATACAGTATTTCTCAAAAATGATAAAAAAGTGCAGAGGAATACGGCGTCCCGGTGCAGCAGCAATTGATATCTGCTATGTTGCCTGCGGTATTTTTGATGGATACTGGGAACTCGAACTCTACCCCTGGGATACTGCGGCGGGTATTGTTATTCTTGAAGAAGCAGGCGGGAAGGTGAGTAAATTTGACGGTTCGGAGTTTTCAATTTTTGATAAAGAGATCGTTGTAACGAATGGGCATATACATGAGGAATTTTTGAGGGTTTTGCGATAAAAAAATGGCGTGAGGGAAGGTGTGTACATAGAAAGCTTGAATTATTTTATACGGTACAAAGATGTCCGTAATATGATAGAAGTTATCCAAGGAATTTATGAAAATCCTGAATCTCCCGGACTAGCACACATCTTAGGTAAATCTTTGCAGAAAGTGATTAGTCAATTGTAAAATGACGTAAATTGAATTTTAACAAAATTTAAAACCTCATCCCCCTGTGAAATATTCAGCAAGCTGATTTCACGGGGTAAACTAACCTTCTCATAGTTGAGGAGAAGGCAATATTAAGGAATGTTAAAATTCAATTACCACTTCTAATTTAAGCTTGACATGAAATTAGTAAACAAAAATGAACTCAATATCCAAATCGATGAAGTGCCATCGGCCAATTTCCAAGAAGCTAAAATTATCAAAAAAAGAAAGGGGCTGAATTTCTTCAGTCCCTTATTTGATACAAATCTGATAATTACTCATAATTCTGCAAGATTCCCCGATAAATCAGGTTCAAGAATTTATCCCGTTGAATATTTCTTTTCTATTCAACCCTGTTAAATAAAATCTCCTATTTTCCTTCACCCTTTGGAATTAAATCGTAGATTTTAATTCAAAGTATTATTCCACAGGATAGGGGGATTTAACAGGGTGAACTGGGATGACAATTACTTTTTTTCGTTTACTCATAGTGATAAGTCAATTGTAAAATGACGTAAATTGAATTTTAACAAAGTTTGAGACCTCATCCCCCAGGTGAAATATTCAGCAAGCTGATTTCACGGGGTAAACTAACCTTCTCCTAGTTGAGGAGAAGGCAATATGAAGGAATGTTAAAATTCAATTACCACTTCCAATTTAAGCTTGACATGACAGTAGTAAACAAAAATGAACACAATATCCAAATCGATGAAGAGCCATCGGCCAATTTCCAAGAAGCTAAAATTATCAAAAAAAGAAAGGGACTGAATTTCTTCAGTCCCTTATTTGATACAAATCTGATAATTAATCATAATTCTGCGAGATTCCCCGATAAATCTTGTTCTGTTTTATAAATTGGATAAAAGTAGAAAAAATCCAGAATAGCTTTTTCGGGAATTGCCAGCAGCAAGGTTTTCCCATTTGCAAAAGATATGAAATCAAAACCGAAAAAATAATCTGATTTTATTGACTTGTATTCATAATCGCCAAAATCGTTTTTAAAGGAATTTGTCTTCAAAGTTGTAACACTGGTTATTTGAATCACAGTTTCAGGAATGATCTCATAATAGGATAAAGCTGCCTGCAGACTGATGTAAGAAGGTTTATAGATTTTATTAGCAAAATAATAATGATAATCGGCTTTCTGCTTATACTCAGGAAAGGCATAATATCCTTGTCTGAGATGAACGAGTAGTCTCTTTTTAAGCCAGCGGGTAAGATTATTTCGATCAAATTCGGGCTGCCATGCATAAACCTGATTTATATTAAAACAACCAAGTTCAAAGAATTTGTTTTTAAATTCAAGATAGTTCATGATATGTTTCTATTGTTCGTGATTTTTACTGCATAATGGAAATATTCAATATATTTAAAGTCGTATTCCTACATGACCAATCCCCATAAATACCTACAAATTTCTATGAATCAATCCAAAAATCAAAGAGATCCATAACTTTGCATGTTTCTTTTTCCCTCTATATATACCCATCACCCAAAACCTAATACCTTGTACCCATAACCAAGCACCTATTCCCTCTTTTAATATTTAACTTCTCTTTTTCTTCTTATTTTCATTGTTCGTGTTTGTTCGTTGCTAATTTTATTCGTTGCTCAAAAAACTATCATCTCACATCGATCTCACAATCTCACAAATCTCACAATTTCAATCTGTATCTCACATTTGGTCCTTTGTCGATTTTCTCTATGATCCCATTATCAATCATAACTCTTAAATAATTTAATATAGTATTAGGATGAACATTCAAAATATTAGAAAGTTCTTTTGCTTTCATCTCTTTTGATTTTTTAATCTGTTCAATAATATTATTTTCAAACTCGATATTTATATCTTTTCTTCTGAAAAAAGTTACTTTGAAATAACGTCCTGGTTCTTCAAAAATTGGTAGAGGAACTCCAGCTTTATGACACAATGATAACATTCTGGAAATCCCAGTTCCCAATTTTTCCATATAACCAAACCTTCGAAATGCTTTTGCTATTAATTTATTACGAATCTCTGAAGCACCTTGTCCAAGTTCATCCAAAGTAATACCAACCGGTAAATTGCCGGGACTTATAATTTCTAACCTATCATTAAATATATCAATTTTTGTAGACGAGCCAATGATTGAATAATCTCTATGGCATATTGCATTTATCACTGCTTCTCTAATTGAAAGCTCTGGTATTTCTAATTGATCCTCTCTCTCAATTTTTTTGATCTTTATATTCATCCAAAGAATATTTTTCAATTCATTGATCACAATGGGAACGATCTTTAACAACCCCCATGCGTTATCTGAATTGTCGATTCCAGATTTGCTCTATCTGTACCCTCATATCGATTTAAAGTAATGGAGGCATATTCAAATTCAGGTAGTAATGTTTCAGAAAATAACAATACAGCACCAACGGTGGGATAGCAACTGCTATTTGTTTTTTGCACATATTTATCTCTTATCAGGATATCAAGAGGTGCTCTCTCTGCATCTCCATATTTATTTGCAAAATTCTTTATAAGCTCCTTTGAAAGATATTTACAAGATTGTTGATGATATACTTTTTCATCATAGGACAGATTGAGGTTTTGTCTTCGTAATTCACTTATTATGGATGCATCAGCTTTTTTATT
Source organism: Candidatus Cloacimonadota bacterium (assembly GCA_030613025.1). GTDB lineage: Bacteria > Cloacimonadota > Cloacimonadia > JGIOTU-2 > JGIOTU-2 > Celaenobacter. The sequence goes on along the minus strand of JAUWMT010000010.1, from coordinate 39,047 downwards.
AGTTGAACCTATGCGGATATAAACACCATTTTCTAACCCCTCTCTTTGCAAGTAATAAGGTTTCTGAACACCAGGGAAGACAGAGGGCGGAAGACGGAAGACAGAGAAAAGATAGTTACATATTATTTAAAATTTTGCCAATTACTACTTAATTTATACAACATTGCATTTACATGGTCATAATTTTTATCAAAATATTCATGTTCTTTCTCAGATATATATTTACAATCTAAAGAAAAATCAAGCCAACCTCTTGTTTCATCCGATGAACCTGAAGAATCAATTAAATGTCTTATAAATAATTTTTCATATTTTCTTTTCGCAAAACCTTCACGAATATTTATTGCTACCGATCTTGAAGATCTTATCACCTGATCTGTTAAACTATACTTCTCTTCTTTTGGAAAACACTTAGCTAATTCAAAAATCTCCATTGCTAATTTATATGAAATTCTATATACTTTTAAATCTTTTACTGACTTTATCATAATCTCAATTCTTTCCCTTCACTATCCGACCTCAGACTTCCGACATCCGACTCCCGAACCAGCATCATTGGCAAAAGATACAATGGTTTTTAAAATATTATGAAGTGAATCCGGCACTTCTCGTTTAAATTCCAGAGTGCGATTTTCCCCTTTTTTTATTCTTTCTGAAATATTTAACATAATATATACCTGGGAGATAATTCTGTTTTTAATTTACTTTTATTTGTTAGTGTTTGTTCGTTGCTAATTCTTTATTGTTCGTTGACGCTTGTCCCGCTTGCCTTGTTAAATCTTATTATATTTAATCTGGGTTGAATCTTTCTTATCTATTCAACCCTGTTAAATAAAATCTCCTATTTTCCTTCACCCTTTGGAATTAAATCGTAGATTTTAATTCAAAGTATTATTCCACAGGGTAGGGGGATTTAACAGGGTGAACTGGGATGACAATTTTTTTTTATTATCATTCACACTTATTTGTCATCCTCGAACGAACGAAGTGAGTGAAGGATCTCCCAGTAAGATAAATTAATGTTTTCGGGAGATTCCCCGATAAATCGGGATTGTAAACTTCGCGGAGTTTATACTGAGCAAAACGAATGTGCTCCTCCAGAATTTATCCTGTTGAATATTTCTTTTCTATTCAACTGGGATGACAATTTTTTTTTATGAGAATCAACCTTATTTATCATGCTATTCATCAAACCAACCTTCACTTAGATCTTTCCATTCTGGATTATCTCTTTCAACGAGTTCAATCTTTCTATTTCTTAACCAACCCTTGATTTGCTTCTCTCTTTTAATCGCCTCATTAATATCAGGACAGAAATCATAGTATACTAACTGGTCAATGTTGTACTTTTTAGTAAAACCTTTTACAGAACCATGTTTATGTTCAAACACTCTTCTTTCAAGATTATTTGTTACACCCGTATAAAGAGTTTTTGAATTGTTGGTCATTATGTAAACATAATAGGTTTTAGTAAGTACCATATCATTTAATCATTTATTGTAATCCCAGTGAAATAGTAAGGATTTCGCTATAAGAATTGATTCACACTCTGTGAGATTCTTCGTCGCTGCGCTCCTCAAGAATGACAATCCTTTTTTTATTATCATTCACACTTAGTTGTCATCCTCGAAGAGTGAATTTATTCCCGATGAAGAATCTCCAAAGAGGATAGATTAATGTTTTCGGGAGATTATTCGTCGCTGCGCTCCTCAAGAATGACAATCAGTTTTTGTGAGATTCCCCGATAAATCGGGATTGTAAACTTCACGGAGTTTCTACTGAGTGAAACGAATGTGCTCAAGAATTTATCCCGTTGAATATTTCTTTTCTATTCAACCCTGTTAAATAAAATCTCCTATTTTCCTTCACCCTTTGGAATTAAATCGTAGATTTTAATTCAAAGTATTATTCCACAGGGTAGGGGGATTTAACAGGGTGAACTGGGATGACAAGCCTTTTTTTATTATTTCTCATCTTCTCTCAATCTCTCAAAGTCTCCCAGTCTCCTCCTCTCCCAGTCTATTATTGTCCTACCCCAAAACCCAATACCTTGTACCCATCACCAAGCACCTATTCCCTTTACTAATATTTTACTTCTATTCCCGAATATACATAATTCTTCACCATACCATCTCTATTCTCATGCTCATACCTGAGATGAAACTGCAATTCGGGTGTGAAATTATAATTTATCGAAGCTACAATATTTTGTATTCTGCTGATTTCACCTGCTAAAAATTTAGTATTGGGCTGTGGTTTGAGAAGATATGGGGAATTGATTGGTTTATGAAATCTTCAAGTTTATAGTTAAAATGCATCATTTCATTGCAATTCAGCAAATTTATTCTTGTGATTTATTTTTCTTTTCATGATTAAAAGCACCATACTCAACATGAGCCCAATAATGAATCCGGAAAAATTGCTAAGCATATCATAAGGATTGAATGTTCTGGATTGAAGAAAATATTGGATGATCTCAAAAATTGAACTCATGATGATTCCATAAATTATGATAAATAAAATAAATTTATACTTTTTAGCCTTTGAAAATTTCCAGATTGTAAGGAAAGAAGCTAATAAAAAATAACTGAAAAAATGAAGAACATAATCTAAGCGGAATGAAAAATCAGGAAAAACTTTAACATATTGCGGAAAAAATTGAGGTATGATTGAAGCAATTGAAATTATTGCAAGGGAAAGCCAGAAGAGAATTCGGAAAACATTCTTATTAATGGGCATTTAGGATTGGGGTTGGGGTTTTAGGTGCTGTGGTTTTAGGTTTTGGGTTTTAGGTTTTGGGTTTTAGGTGCTGGGTTTTAGGTGCTGGGTTTTTGATCTCTTTCTGATTTCTGCTTTCTGCTTTCTGCTTTCTGCTTTCCTCCTTATTTGACTTCTCAGATCATAGTCTCTAGAAAACTTCCCAGAATTCGTTATCTCATAAATGTAAATAACCAAATCCATGGCTAATTGCCAAACTTCAAGTTTTCTAAAATTTCCCATATTATGATAGAATCGTGAGTATTAAAAACCTAATACCCAATACCCTTTACCTTGTACCCATTAGAATTGAAATTCCAATCCGGAAAAGAGATAATTTGTTGTTATATTATTCCTATTGATCAGAGCGTATTGAACCTTCGCTTTTAGGTGCTGATTCAAATAGAATGATATTTTCCCGCTTAATCTTTGTGTGCGGGTGAATTCTCCGGAAAGAAACTCAGCTGGATCCGTATCACAACTGAATGGGTCACTTCCATTACTTCCCTGTTGCATATTTTCATACTGAATTTCAGCTACAAAATAGGGATTCATATAATTTATCTGAAATGCAAAATTTAAGAGATTCGCGCCGTACACATATCCCAAAAGCATGTTATCTTGTGAGTAAACAAGCTCATAATCTCTGTGGGTATATGTTACGGGTCCGACTGCGGTACATTCCGCAGATAATCTTAAAGGTAATGAGGATAGCTGATACATCAATCCTGTTTGCAATGCAAAATTAGTGAGCCAATCCTTTGTCAATAACTGGCTTTTTTTAAGATCATCCACGAAAAAATTAAAATAGTGCATCAAACCATCTACAGGTCTCCATATTGAATATGCGAACACAAATTCATTATCACGATTATGATTCTTAAAATCTATCAGCTTAAAAACCATAAGAGGTGTCCAATAGGCAAGATCGATCGTCTTGTTTCCATAAATGACCGATTGACCAATTCCAAGCAAAAATCTATCATCCTGATAATAGAGTGTTTGCAAAGAGAATGATTTAATCGGAAATTCAGATGAAACTGTCACACTGTCTGTTGTGAGTTGAGAATTAAATGCAAGGAAGTTAAATCTCCCAATCTTTTTATAGTATTTGAAATACCCAAAAGGATTTGTCATTCCATTTAAAATAACCGATGATGTAATGTTCTTTCCTATCTCAAAATTGCTGTAGCCAATTGATAGGTTTAGTATAGAATTTTTGAAATCAAATTCGGAATAAACGGTTACTTTACGATCCATTCCACCACTCTGATGGATATAGGGGTCTTCATGAATGAAGTCGTAATCACCCGTATAATTACCTTTTCTATATCGTGTATATAGCCCCAGATTCTTTTGAAAGTTACCACCAAATTCCAGACCATAATATTGATAAGTGCGATTCTGCTGCTCATCATTATTTTTGGTGTCATATTCAATTCCAAGTAGAAATGAAGAGAACAAATTCAGATCATTTTTTTTGTAAGATATGAATGATGACCTCGAGGGGACAACACTCTTTGGTTTAAATATTTTCCATGGTAATTCTTTGAAAGGAAATATTTCTGAATGGAACCCATCTTCATCACTTAATTTCATGTATGATAAATATTTTTTATTCAGATTTTTATAGCTTCTTGGAATACCTTCATTAGCAATATCGTAAAGGTAATTTTCGATACGATCATAATAGTTGGGATATATGGCAATTGATGGGATTTTCCCTAAAATTTCCATTGATTGCAGATAATCGTAAACCTCATCATCCATAGGTACAGTGAAATCTGCAAAGGCGAGACTCGTGCAAAGGAATGAGATAAGTAGTAAAATTAGTTTTTTCATTTTTTTTTAGTAATGAGTAAGTAGTAGGGAGTAAGTAGAAACAATTATTTGTTTTATGTAAAACTAAAGTTATTTATGACAAAATTTATCTGGATTTTTGATCATACCTGAGAGCATTTTTTCAACTTCGATACAATCATTAAGCAATTCTGAATGTTCATTTGAATCAATATATTTTAAATCAAAGGACATATCAATCCAAACTTCAGTTTCTGAAGCTTCTCCCATGCAATCACTAAGCTTATTCACAAAAGCTTTAACATAACGTCTCTTTGCCCAAGCTTCAGCCAAATTAGCTGGAACCGACCTGGACGATCTGCGAATTTGGTCAGTTAAGGAGTATTTTTCTTCTATTGGAAAATTTTTAGTAATTGCAAAAATCCTCAATACTAATTTATAAGATTTCTGATAAACAAGTAAATCTCTAAAACCTCTATATATTGTCTTCTCGCTCATCTTATTCACCACTTACTTACTACTGCATACTACTTACTATCTTTTACTACTTACTAAAATAAAATGCTCCGCATTTTATTTACTTCTCGCTCCTTTAAAAATAATATTATACCAAACCTTAAAAAAATAATTGAAATCTGTTTTGATTGGATTCTTTTTATATTTCATTAAATAATTATATTCTGATTCTTCCAATTCTTCAAAATTTTTTGGTAAATCGGCATAAAAAGGAGGAATTAAACCAGGTTTAAATTCTGCTCGCATTTTTCTCATTTTTTCAGAATAAAGACAATATTTATGACAACTCAAAGGTCTGATACCAACAAATTTAATATCCGATCTTAACAAATTTATAAACATGGGAAGCTCATCTATCCAGAGCTTCCTCATGAATTTACCCCACCCGGCAATTCGGAAATCATTCATAAATCCATCACCATCAATAGTACCCCCCCCTGTACTATATACATAATCCTGTATATACTCAGAATAGGGGTGCATCGTTCTTAATTTATAAATGAAAATTAATTTTCCTTCTTTCCCAACTCTTTGAAGTTTTATTAAATGGCCATAAGAAGGGAATTCATACTCTGAAGGTTTTTTAACTTTTTGGACAATAAAATATAAAAGATTATTGATGTCTTTGTCAGAAATTATATTTAATCCACAATATGATAGTCGACCAAGAACTTCAGCTTTTGAAAGAGCACGATTACTGCCTTTTGTCACAGCAAAATATATTTCCTTTAATATAGGCATTTTAGGAAAAACTCTTGTATAAATAAAATTTATTCCATAAAGAATATGAAAAACAATTATTGGATATCTTTGTTTAAATTTTCTATATTTTTCATTAATTGTTTCAACGCAGCCAACAAAATATCCTCCGAATTGAAGATTGTTGTTTGCCTGAATGAAAAATTGATTTATTCTTCGAATATCATTGGTCTTATGTAAATTTATAAAAAGCTGCTGTGATTCAGGATCAATGTTTTCAATATTATAGATCGTGTGAGTATTAAGAATTAATGATTTGTTAGAATGGATACCATTTAAATTTATTTTCGAAGCAATGAGTTGTAATAATTCTTCAGAATGTGATAAATACTTACTATACAGAGCTTCCTTTATAGAATCTTTTTTATCATCTAAATCTGGAAATGTGTATTGTATTATTTCCTGATCATCTACTTCACCATTATGAATTGCTGTTGCATGTTTAGTAAACTTAACTGGAAGATCAAGCACACCTATAAGCTTTCTATGATAATACAGTATTGTTGAAAAGAATAATTCCAAAAATGTAACTAGTAATATTGTCCCTAAAACTATTAGACGGGAATAATGAAATAAACCAAATAGAATGATCAACAACAGAACGGCTGCCAGTGCAGTTATACTTGTTTTGAGCACTGGTGATACATATTGTTTAAGAGAATACCTGTTATGAAAATTATATTTATCAAATACAAACGAAATTACTATCCACAAACAAAAAAAGCCCACAAAGGGCAACAAATATTGTGGGAGATAGATACTTCGTGATGCGGGTTTGAGCCAGATAGTGAAGAGGAAGGAAAGAATTATAATGGTCACATCAATAATAAAGATAAATATTTTATTTTTACGCTTCATCTGCTTCTGATTTTAATTATGGAATATTTTATTATATTGTGGGAGTATGTTTTGAATTTTTCAAATCAATCTTATACGTTTCCTGAATTCCCATGCTTCCTTTAAAGTTGGCACTGTGTTATATGTAGCCTTAGTATCATCATTAGGGGTTAATTTATAATTACCGGATTCCAATAAATCCAAAGCTTCTAACATGGCTTTCCCAGCAATTTTATAATTTTTTTTTACAATTGTGTTAAAATTATCATTAGGTGTTACAGTAAATTTCTTCTGAACAATTATATCACCTGAATCTATTCCTTCATCAACAAAATGGATCGATACTCCGGTTTCAGTTTCTTTTTTATACAAAACCCAAAATGGAGTTAATCTTCCACGATTCTTAGGCAATAAAGCATTATGCCTATTTAGAGTTCCAATATTTGGAATAGATAATAATCTTGATTTTAATATGTTCATGCTTTGATTGATTATAATATCTGGTTCTTTCTTTATTAATTCTTTAAGGAAAACTCTATTGTTTGGTGAATCTAATGTATATGATTCAATATTGTTTCTGACTGCATATTCTAAAACTAAAGGTGATTTCACAAATGATAATTTCTTGCTTAATACAATTTTTAATTTATGTAATATAGTTATGAACACATTTTTACTAAAATAAATTGGCCCCATAATCAACAATAGAGAAATTATATATATAAATTTTGATCTGTTTTTATTAATAGTCATCCTATCACTATTTTTTACATAAGCAAAACCAACAATATCCTCTCTTCGTTTTTCAATAATTTCTTTTAACATATTATTAATGTATAAAGGATCATCCATAGCTATTATAAAGATTCTCATTATAAAAATCCTTTAATTTTACAGTATTCTTTAATTGTTACAGTTTCAAATCCATTATTATTTATATCTAGTATAAATTGTTTATATAAGAGTTTAGCTGGAGCTCCCAAATTTTTTAGTTTCATTTTTCTTCTAACAATATCTGCAAAAATGTATTTTAAAAAACTTTTAGATCTTCTATTTACTTTCATCTTTTCTTTAGAATATTCATCAATAAATTCAGTAGGGTGCATATAATAATTTATTGCTGTCCCAAAATATTTTGCTTCAATTACAAGAAATGATTTTAATATTCTAAATAATAAGTTATTATACCTCATTAAACTACCTACAAAAGGCAAACTAAAAGATGAAACAGGTAATTCAATAATCTTGCTATTACCTCTTCTAGCTAAATTCTCATTAGAAGTAAAATATATTTTTCTTGGTGAAATCAATCTTTTAATCTTCTCAATAGAACCAAATGAAAAAAAGAAATCTAATCTTTGGGGAGATATAGAGCTATCAATTTTGAAACCAGCTTCTTCCAATGCTCTTGGTGTATCTTTATTAACTCTTAACGCCGGAGCTCTAAAGCTTATTACTTCCTGATTAGAAATATCTTCCAAAATCTTCTTTGCTTCTTTCAAGTGAGATATTTGATCTTCTAAGGACAACGTATCAAAAGCTTTTTCAACCTCGTGGGTTAAGCCATGACAAGCAACTTCATGTCCATTATCAGCAATCATTTTTACAACTCCGGGATACAATTGTGCTATATACCCAGTTATAAAAAAAGTTGATTTTATATTGTTCTTCTCATACAAGTCTAGTAAATATGGAATCGCTTGCTTATAGACTTTGTAACCTGTTTCATCTCTAAGTGTGTTATAATAAATCGAATGAGTTTCTACATCATTAGTTAATAATAAATAATTCATATGGTTTTCAATTATAAGAATCTTACTTGTCACACTATAATTGATAATCAGCTATAAACCAATCTATTGATTTTTTAAGACCGTTATACAAAGATATCGTAGCTCTAAATCCAATTAGATTCTCTGCCTTTGAAATGTCAACACATCTGCGTAAAGTACCATCTGGTTTTGATGAATCCCAGACAATTTCACCTTTATAATGAGTTAACTCTTTTATTATTTCAACTAATTTTTTTATAGAAGTTTCAATTCCTGAACCTAAATTTAATATTTCAGAATTTACTAATTTTTCTGTAGCTAATACAATTCCTTTTGCCGCATCAGTAATATATAAAAATTCTCTAGTGGCAACACCAGTACCCCAAACTGAAATCTTTGGTTTATTCTCTTTTCCATCTTCAATAAATCGTTGTATTAATGCTTGTATTACATGTGCATTTTCTGCTATGAAATTGTCACCTGGTCCATATAAATTCACAGGTAATAAAAATACTGATTTAAAATCATACTCCTTCAAATAATCTTCTCCCATTAATTATATTTTTTATCCTTACAAAATTTCACACAAACTATTCAATTCATTTTTTATTAATCTTGAATGATTACCTACAAAAAAACCATTTTCATGGATATAATCCGCATTTTCTAATTTCCCAGAAATCTTATAATCCATAAACTTAATTGCTTCATTTCTAGTAAAATTTCCTGCTACAATTGGACGAACTTCTATATCATTAGAAATAAGATTATTAATAATTTTTTCTCGCTTTCCTTCCAATTCATTCTTCAATAGCATTGAAAAACCAAACCAGGAACTAATTCCAATTTCTTTTTGAATTATTATGTTCTCCTTATTTTCAAATATTTTTTGAAAATATTCAGCATTTTTTCTTCTCGTTCCAATTATTTTATTAATTTTATCAATCTGTATTATGCCAATCGCAGCTTGCATTTCTAAAGGACGTAAATTATAACCAGGTAAAATAAAATTAAAAGATTCGTAAAATTTATTAACAGATTTTTTGTGTAGTTTACTATTTTCAGGTAAATTCCTCGTCCAACCATGTGCACGAATTGAAAGCATATAGTGATAAAGTTCTTCATTATTAGTAACAACAACACCACCTTCCATAGTGCAAATATGATGAGAAAAAAAAGTCGAAAAAGTACCTAATAGGCCAAAAGTGCCACAATACTTATTTTTATACTTTGCTCCAAGTGATTCACAATTATCTTCAATTAATAACAAGTTATATTCTAAACATATTTTATTGAGTCTATCAAAATTATTTGGATTTCCCAAAAGATTTACTGCAAATATTGCCTTTGTTTTAAAAGAAATTGCATTCTCTATTCTATCTAAATTTAGATTTAAGGTTTCTAAATCTATATCAACAAATTTTAGATTTAAACCGTGTTGAAATAAGGGATAATAAGTTGTACTCCATGAAACAGCAGGTACAATTACTTCGTCTCCCTTTTGCAATTTACCAGAATAAACTAAACTTGCAATTGCCAAAAGATTTGCTGACGAACCGGAATTCACCATTATTGCAAATTTCGAACCAAAATAATTAGCAAATTTAATTTCAAATTCTTCAGTTTTTTTCCCCATAGTAAAGCGATTTGATTTTATTACTTCATGAATAGCTTCTATTTCTTTTTCATCCCATGTATCATCACTAAGTTTATAATTCACACTTTTCTCATATAACATTATCACAATACCATTTATATGTTTTGATTAAACCTTCTTGAAGGGTTGTTTTTGCTTTGAAACCAAAATATTTCTTTGCCTTAGATACATCGACACATCTTCGTAAAGTACCATCGGGTTTTGATGTATCCCAACAAATATCACCACTAAATTCAATTATTTTGGCAATAGTTTCCACAGTTTCCTTTATAGGTGTTTCTGTTCCTGTTCCTATATTTATTGGCTGAGGTGAATTATGTTTTTCGGTAGCTAATAGAATTGCCTCGGCAGCGTCTTCTACAAAAATAAACTCCCTAGTAGCCTTACCAGATCCCCAAACCTCGACAGATGGTTTGTTGTTTTGTTTCGCTTGATAAATACGCTCAATTAAAGCCGGAATAACCTGGGCATTTTCCTGAGTGAAATTATCACAAGGTCCATATAAGTTAGCAAGCATAAGAAAGATAGCATTCATATCATATTCTTCTTTGTATTTAATTCCAAGTTCCATGACAACTTTCTTCGCAATTCCATAAGATGAAGTAACTTGATCTGGATAACCATCCCATATTTTCTCCTCCATAAAAGGAGGCTCTATACCAGCTGGATATGAAGATGTTGAACCAATATTTATTATTTTAGAAACATTATTTTCTCTACATGCCTCAATCAGTTTGAATCCCATGATAACATTGTCGAATAGCATAGAAGCCGGATGTTTTTTGTGAAATAAAATCCCACCAACTGTAGCAGCAAGATGAATAACAATATCTGCACCTTTTGTTATTCTTAAGCAGTTCTCATATATAGTTAGATCATCACTTTCAATATTGGGAATTACAATATCTTTTCTGACTACACCTTTGGATAATAGTTTATTAACAACAGCTTTACCTAAAAAACCATTACCACCCGTTACAACAATTCTCTTATCTTTCCAATATTTCATATTATTTTTCTAATACATATTCTAAATCATGCTTAACCATTAACTCTACTAACTTTTTAAATGAAGTCATTTGGGGATTCCAATTTAATTTATCTTTTGCCTTTTGTGGATTCCCCAATAAAAAATCCACTTCAGTCGGGCGAAAATAATTTTCATCCACATCAACAATAATTTTGTTTGTTTTCCTATCTATTCCAACTTCATTTTTACCATCACCTTCCCACCTGGTCTCAATCCCAGCAAAATGAAAAGCTAAAGTTGCAAATTCTCTAACAGTATGACTCTCTCCTGTGGCTATAATATAATCATCAGGTAAATCTTGCTGCAAAATTCTCCACATACATTCAACATAATCTTTTGCGTATCCCCAGTCTCTCTTAGCATTCAAATTTCCCAATGATAATCTCTCTTTAATGCCATGCTTTATTCTCGCTGCTGCCAATGTTATTTTTCTGGTAACAAATGATTCACCCCTTCTTTCAGATTCATGATTAAAAAGTATCCCGTTTGAAGCATGCATATCATAGGCTTCTCGATAATTTTTTACAATCCAATATGCATAAAGTTTAGCTACTCCATAAGGAGAGCGAGGATAAAATGGAGTATTCTCAGATTGTGGTATTTCCTGTGCTTTTCCGAATAACTCACTTGTAGATGCATGATAGATCTTTGTATGCTTTTCCATCCCAAGTAATCTAACTGCCTCCATTAATCTTAAAGTTCCTAAACCATCTACATCTGCTGTATACTCAGGAACATCAAAAGATACTTTGACATGAGATTGTGCAGCAAGATTAAAAATTTCTTCAGGTTCAATTTCCTTTATTATTCTAATCAAATTGCTAGAGTCCGTCATATCACCATAATGAAGATAAAAACCAGAATGGAAATGGTTATTTTTAATAAAATCTTTTAAGTAAAGATGTTCAATTCTTCCTCGATTAAATGAAGAGCTTCTTCTTACTATACCATGTACTTCATATCCTTTATCTAGTAATAACTCGGCAAGATAAGAACCATCTTGACCCGTAACTCCAGTAATCAATGCCTTTTTCATATCATTTTCCTTTCCTTAATTATCCTTTTAAACATATAATAATAAAACCTCGGATCCTCGACAAGGCGTTGACGCCACAAACGTTTGGGTTCATGCAATAATCGCCATAACCAAGCAAGACCTGTTTTTTTTATGAATTCTGGTGGTATTCTTTTTATACCTGCTGCGAAATCAAATGAAGCACCTACTTGAATGCTTACGGGTATTTGATAAAATTGTTTGTTTTCAATAATCCATTTTTCACCTCTTCCATTTGACATGGCTACAAATAACACATCAGGAGAAGAGTTTTTTAACATTTCAATTATTTTTTGATTTTCAATTTGATCGTTTTCAAAACCATATGAAGGTGAGTAACATCCAATAACATTTAATTTTGGAAAGTGCTTTTTAAGACTTTCAGCAGCTTTTAAGGCCACTCCTTCTGCTGCTCCAAGAAAAAAAACCTTTTTATTATTATTTGCAAAAGACTCACAACTTTTAATAAAAAAAGTACTACCAGAAACTTTTTCTTTTAATGGTTTATTGAATATTATTGATGCTATAATCAAAGATATTCCATCGGAAAGCAAAAGATCTGCACTAGAAAGAATTTTACGAAAGTTACTATCCTCAATTTCTTTCACCATCATATTAGCATTGGGAGTAAATATAGCCCGATACTTATCCCTTTTTTTTGCAAACTGATTTGCTATTTGACACGATTCCAACATTGTCACGTTAGCAATGTCAAGACCGAAAAGGTTCACAACTTTAATGTTATTATTATTAATTTTACTCATAATAGATATTGTTTAATGTTTTCATGATCAAATTCTTTCATTTAAACAATTCATAATAATTTACTTTTTCAAATACATTTAATTTGCCATCGATAGTTGCATCAAATATCTTTCTTCCATATTTTTCATAAGCTTTCTTTGCATGTCTGTAGGCAATTTCTTCTTCAAGATAATTAGGAATCGTCCATTTCATACCTTTTTTATAATATCCAGAAATAAAATGATTACTTTCTTTACCTGAACTTCTAATTCGAGTACCAGGTACACCCTTTTGTTCATGAGTATAAGAATGATCTTTCCCTATAAGTATTACTTCGGAGAAACCCAAATAATAGGCAAGTTGAAAACATACAACAGTAACACTTTTGCCAGCGCCAATAAATTTTGTAAAAACCGGAGAAAAATCCGTTTTATATTTCATTATAAAAAAAAAAACATTCTCCGAATTCCTAAACTTTCTTCTTAATTTCCAAGGAAAAAACTTTGGAATATCGATGCTATCGTATTCATCATGAAATTGATTTAATTGAATTTCAATATCTGCAACAGCAAGATATGTCGGTAGAAATCCCATTTTCTCTTTAAGAAGATAAATCCGGTTCATACCAATTGTATATTCATCTTTCAGGAGAGAAAGATTAGTTTTTTTCAAACTAGGTCCATTTGCAATAATAAAACATCTTTCTCCTTTATGTTTATTATGCAATTTGCGTAACTTATCCTTATTCTTTTTCGAAATTTTTGTAGGCAAATACCAGGAAATAATATCAGGTATGTCAAATATTCTTCTTTTTATACCCTTTAGTATTCTAATAATTGAGTAATCTTTTAACCTAATATTTTTCATTTGTCTTTACCTTGGTTTTACTAAACCTAATATTAGCGAAAACAGTAACAGGCGCACCATTACTACTAATTATCAGTATTGGGGCTATTAATACTTGTTCAATAATTGTATCATTTCTTAATTTGACAAAAGACATATCTTCAATTATTAAAATGGGCTTTACATCCTCATTACCTAACAATATCTTATGAGCTTCTTTTCCCTCGGTTCGAAATTTCCAAGAAGATAAGGAAATAAAATCAAACCCGATTGCTCTAATATTCGAATGTTCTTTTTTCAGCCATTGACATAATTCTGGTGCTATTCCAGGATTATCATTCCAATATTTTTCTGTTTTCCTAAACTTCTCATATCCTGTGCGAAGCAAAAGTAAATCAATACCTTTTTGAATCTTAGATTCAATTTCTTTTATTTCTATTAATCGAGCAAAATGGACAGGTATATCTAATACTTGAACTTGATTAAATATCCAATCTTGCGGGTTATAATCCGTAATTGTTTTGCCATTGTCAAAAAAGTGCTTAGGTACATCTACATGGGTTCCAAGATGATTTGATGTGAATGTCCATTTTGATGAATTGGCAGACTTTCCTTGCTTTATCTCAGAAATCTGCTCAATCAAAAACTTATCTCGATTACCATATGATGGTGTGTCAAAATCTAATACATGTAATAAAAAAAATTTTATATCACAAGTTTCTTAGCAATATATCTACTGTATTTTTAGTAACATTTAAAATTGCTACATCCTCACTATTACCATTGTGGGGACTTAATATTAGATTATCAAATTTTATAAGAGGATTATATGGATTAATTGGTTCTTTCTCGAAAACATCGAGAGCTGCACCAGAAACTTTACCTGATTCTAATGCTTGCACGAGCGCATTTTCATCAATCAATGTTCCCCTTGCCGTATTAATGATAAAAACTCCATCTTTCATTAATGCAAAGGTTGATTCATTCAACAAATGATAATTTTCTTCATTTTGGCTACAGCATAACGATACAAAATCACTGCGTTTAAAAAGCTCGTTTATATTTACAAATTCAGAATCGAATCTATTTAGAAATTCATTATCAATTTTCTTAATATCATTTATTAAAAATTTCATGCCTAATAACGTGGCCTTTTCAATAACTTTTTTCCCAATAGCACCAAGACCGATTACCCCAAGTGTGCGTCCCCGAGGTGACAACCCTACTTTCTTAGTCCATCTACCTTTGTGCATCTCGTTGTTTTGGGTATGCAATTGTCTTGCGAGCATAATGATATAGGCAATCACCATGTTGGCAACAGGTTCTGCAAGATATCCTGGTGAATAACCAACCTTAATACCATATTTTCGAGATGCTTCCATATCAATATTGTTTATGCCGACTCCCCACTTGGCTAAAACTTTAACACGGGATGATGCCTTCTTAATCATTTTTTCATTAAAATTATCAGTTCCTCCAACAACAATTCCATCATACTGATCCACAACATTGTATAACTCTTCATATGTAATTTTTGGTTTTCGGCTCATACTTATTACTTCGATATCTCTTTCTATAAATATATTCTGGTATTTATATAAATCTATGAGAAATTGAGAACTTAATACTAATACTTTTTTCATATTTAATATCTCCTTTTTTGTCTTTTACTTAATAATGTTTCTTCTAAACTAAACTCAAATTCAACATCTAAATCTATAGTTTTCAATCATAAATTAGTCTTGTATAGCAATCAACGCTGCGCCTACAGCAGCCTCTTCTTCATATTCTGAAAACAAAACATCAAAATGAAATTTATCTATTATTAGGTTTTTCATTAATTGACTTTTTTTTATTACACCACCAGTTAATAAAATTTTATAATCTATACAATTAGTTGTTTGCTTTTTTATCTTATTAAATGAATCAAAATATTTTTGAACGCATCCTTTTATTAATGAAAAATATAACTCATTAATATTGAAATTTGATTTTGTGATATTTAAAAAACTAGAATAAGAATCAATTTTGTCATTAAAAGAATTAGGGTTACAGACAATATCAGTATCACTAATGGTTTTTAAACAAATGTTATCTAATTCAGATAAAATATCTAACTTCCTAACAGAAAAAGAGAATTCACGAAGTATATTTTTTATAAATATTTCAAATACACCTAATAAACGACCCCCTGGTAGTCCGCTAACACATTTTAAAAATGTATTATTAATATATGGTCTAATTTCATAATTCTCAGTATTAACATAATGCTTGATCAATAAACTTACTTGTGCACCCGTACCGACATTTATTGATATGTGCTTATCACCTAAATTCGAAGATAGTAATGCTGCCTGATAATCGCCAATTGAAACATATACTGGCAAGCCTTGTTTTAGATTTAATTCCTTCGATAGACTAGAAGTTAATTTCCCAGCTAATGACTTTGTCTCCACTACATTGGGCAAAATATTGTAATCTATACCCGTTATTTCAAAATATTCATTTAACCATTCTCTATCCTTAATATTATATATACCAGATCCTGATGCATTTGTTGAATCACATAAAGGTTCATTTTCAGTTAATACTGAAACAATAAAGTCAGAGAGGAAAGTTACCTTTACTTTCGCATTACTATTTAAATATCCTTTTTTTAAAAACCAAAAAAGTAAAGGACCCATCATTCCTGATCTAAGGTCGGTACCTGTTACTGGTCTATATTTCTGCAGATTATCCTTTAAGTAATTCAAATATGTTGTTTGGCTTTTAGGTAATAATTCATTTGTTCTTTGATCTTGCCAACTTACAAAATTTGTAATCGGTTTGTTTGATTGGTCCACAAGCAAGACCCCATGCATTTGACCAGCTATTCCAATCCCATCAATTGTCTTAGTAAATTTGTTATTAATTGATTTAATTAAATCAAAGACTAAATTGATTATCTTATTAATATCATATTCAACTAATTTAAAACTTTCTGTTTCGATAGGATTTGGCATCCTCTTTCTGGCAGTTTGCAACACGTTAATATTTTTATCTATTACCACAGCTTTGCAGAAAGATGCGCCAATATCAATGCCAAGATACATAATTCTAATTGTTTTTAAATATCTATAAATTTTTTGTAGAATTGTATGTTACCGCATATTGATCAATCAATTCCAGTAACCTATTTTTCACTTCCATCTTGTCTATAAATATATTACCTATGCCTTTACAGAGTATTACCTTCAATATAGATCCATCATATTTTTTATCACCCTTCAAGAATTTCTTCATTTTGCTATAGTTTCCATAATCTAAAGACTGATATGGAATATTTTTTCTTATTATATTACTTATTCGATCAAATAGGTTATTACAAATATATCCTTTATTCATTGAAATATAGTTAGCCATATCCATCCCTATAGATACACCTATTCCATGTGGAACAAAATTGTTTGTATAAGCTTCAATAGCATGTCCGAAAGTATGTCCGTAGTTCAAAATATGTCTATATTCAGTATCAAATTCATCTTTTTCTATAATTGTCTTTTTAATCTCAAGGCTCCTGTAAATAAATGACTTTAAAAGCTTAAAATCAGTAACGACTTCTCTGTAATTATCTTCTAACTTGTAAAAATCTTTCTTGCCAGCAATTAAGTGTACTTTAATTATTTCCCCTAGACCAGAAAGTATATGTATATTATCCAGCGTGTTTAAATATTCAATGTCAATATAAACATTTTTAGGAGGCCAAAATACACCCAATTGGTTTTTGTAACCCGACATATTTATTCCAACTTTACTACCAATACAGCTATCGCACATAGCTAGTAATGTTGTTGGGATAAAATACCATTCAATACCCCGCTTTAAAATATTTGATGCAAAAGCTCCTACATCTTGAATGATTCCACCACCAATAACAAAAATGATATCTTTTTTTATAACATTATTTTTTAATAGTTCTTCAGCTATGCTTTGAACCCTCTTTATATCTTTATTACTTTCGGTCGCTTCAATTTTGATAACAGTAGAAGCGAAATCAATCCATGATAAACGAGCTTTATGAAGATTATAAACTTTTGAATCAATGATAACATGGAATTTTACTTTTTTTCTCAATGTTTCAATTATACTGTAAACATTTGAATCAAAATATACATTGTAATCATGATATATTGATTTAACAGAAATCACTGAATTATTCACAAATATACCCTCCATCTATTATTATATTTTGTCCTGTAATATACTTATTCATTTCGCTACATAGAAATAGGACAGTGTCTGCGATGTCCATAGGAACAGCAAATTTCCCAACAGGAATTCTACTCTCAATGTCTACTTTCTCTTCACTAGTCAGTGTTTGTTTAGAAAGATCTGTCCAAACAAAACCTGGTGAGACCATATTAACTAACACATTATAGGAAGCATACTCTAACGCAGCAGTTACTGTTAATCCCATCAAGGCATATTTACTTGATGAATATATAGATCGTCCCTTCCTACTTAATTTGCTCCATAGAGAACCAATATTCACTACTCTACCCCACCTGTTTTTTTTCATTTTTTCTAAAGCAACTGAGAGTATCAAAAATGGAGCGTATAGATTAACATCATGTAGATTTTTGATATCTTCAAAACAAATATCCTTTATCATTCTAATTTTATTTGTCCCAGCATTATTAACGCAAATATCAATACGATCTTTTAACTTTAAAATATCTAAAAATGAATAAACTTGGTCCGTATTATTAAAGTCAACTACTAAATATTCAATATTTTGATTACTCTTTACATTTTTTATTGATCTAAATAAAAGATCCTTACCACCTTTCTTTGTACCTGTTACAATTATATCAGCACCAGCGTCAACAAAATTTTGAGCAATCGCATGTCCTATCCCTCTGGTTCCTCCAGTAATGAGCGCAGTTTTACCTGTTAAATTAATTTCTTTCATCGTATTATTATTCTGTATTACTGAATATTACTATATTTCTATTATGAATTTTTAAATACTTATTGACGGTTCGAAGATCATCAATTTCGCAACACTGTAGTCCTTCAAAGACTTCCCTATTTCGTCTTCCAATAAAATTTATATTATTTTCTTTCGCAGCATGTAAGTCATTTATCATATCCCCGATATAAATTGTGTTCTCTGGTTCCAGACCTGTTTCTTTCAGGATATTTCCAAGGATAAGCGATTTATGAGGTGGTGTGCTAAAAATCTTTTGAAAATATTGCTCAAGATTTAGAGCTCTTAAAACCCTCTGTAATTCTTTTTTGGGGGTCCCGGTCACAACCCATATGGGAACAAATTTAGAGTAAGTCTTTAAAAAATTTATAGCACCAGGCACAAAAGCTGATATAACTACCATTTCGAAAACAATATCGTTAAATCGCTTTGAAATCCATTTCTTAACATCAATAGTATAATCTGATTTTAAAATATTTTCATAAAAGTATTCGAATTTCTTATACCTGTCTGTTGTAGGATTAGTGCGATGGTAAACCATAAATTCTTCAACACGTTCAGGAAATATTGAAAAACACTTACGAAACGCATTATCTTTCGCAGATTCTGATTCCAATATTACTCCGTCAAAATCAGTAATAATCAATTTCAAGATTTGATTCATAAAAAAACAGTTAATATGTAGATAAAAACTACCTTATAAAACTCTTTTACTTAATTTAAAGTAGTTTGGACAATTTTTTAGCATCATTTAAAAACATTTGAACTGTTTCTTTTGTATAAGGATGAATAATCATTCCTTCAATTAGTTTTGGTGTAACTGTAACAATATGTGCTCCCGCTAATAGCCATTCAGACACATTAAGGACTTCACGAGTAGAGGCTGCTATGATTTTACTTTTTAGGTTAAATAAATCTAATAATTTTCGGGTTTTCGTTATTTCTTCTATTGAATTATAACCCATATTGTTAACCCGACCACAAAAAATCGAGACATATGAAGCTCCGGCACAAGCTGCTAAATAACATTGCTGTGCTGACATCATTGCAGTTACATTAATCCTTACATCATGTTGTGTTTCCAAAATGTTAATTACTTCAAGATTGTCTAATTCACCATTTGGTCCATGAATTGTAATTTTTACATTAATATTTGGAGCCCATTTAGCAAATTCGACAGCTTGATCAATCATTTCATCCCTATTGTTGGATAACACCTCTACGGACAAAGGAAGTGGATCTATTAATTTAGCAATCTTTATGGATTGTTCTTTTATTCCTAGCAATCCTCCGGTAACGCCATCTTTAACCATAATAGTAGGGTTAGTGGTAACCCCCCTTATTATGCCCATTTTGTGATATTTTTTGATTTCTTCTAATCTTGATGAGTCTATAAATATTGACATGATTCCTCCTATTTTTTAATTACTGATTCCCATTTCATTGATGCTGAATATAACAGTGGATGTGATACAATTAAATGCCATATCACAGCTTGAAATGATTCAGTAAGTACCGTTGTAAGTTCATGATCAACATCAGGAACAATTACACAGGCATTTGCAAGTTTTGCTGTTTCTCCGCCATCTCTACCAACAATGCCAGAAATAGATGCACCTACAGATTTAGCCAAATGAAGGGCTTCGACAATATTTAAACTTAAACCATGCTCAAGATTACCTCCTCCAACTGAAAACACCAAAATACAATCGTTGGAATTTATCTTTGATATTTTTAACCATTCGGCATAACATGAATTCCAACCTTCATCATTTATTCGCGCAGTTAATTCAGATACATTATCGGTTGGGGCATACGTTTCAATCTGTACAATTTTACGAAAATCATTAACAGCATGACTAGCGTGTCCGGCACCCCCGCCAACACCAAGTATAAATAATCTTCCGCCTTTTTCCTTAGCGGAAGCAATAAGTTCGACTATGTTTTTGATCGAATCATGATCCAAGTTTTTTGTTATTTCTTGAACACCATCAAGATATTGTTTAATAAATTCCATTGTTTTTTCCTTTTTTATTGATTATTTGCGTTTTTATATATCTTTTCTATCAAAGTCATTAATTTCAATGCATCGGTAGTATTTCCTATCTTTATTTCCGTATTATTTAAGATTGCAGATGTAAATTCGTCTTGCTCTTGTTTCCATGATAGATCTGTATTAAATGTTAATGATTTTACTTCAGAATGTGAAGCCATCGGAGTAGGAGCCCGATTTATTGCCCAATCAAGTTTTTCCTGGCCATACCGTCCTGTTTTTGATAATAATCCATTTATTGTAATATATCCTTTTTCAAGAAAAATTTCTAAAGAAAATAGATATCTCCATTGAGTCATAGTGGAATGTATTGAAGCTACTAGTCCTTTACTATTTCGTAATATTGCAAAAACATTATCTTCAACATCACCTTTCCAATAAAGATTTGATGTAAATGCCTTAACTTCGTCAAAATCATTTCCAAAGTAGAGTAATAAATCTAACATATGGATTCCCTGATCCATAAGGATTCCGCCACCAGCATATTTCTTTTTTGAACGCCAATTATTATCAAAATCAGGTGAAACATTTTTTCCGTACCTTCCCCTCATCCACAATATATCTCCAAATTCATTTGAATCAACTAATTCTTTAGCTTTTATAATAGCAGGATGATATCTGTGATTAAAACCAAATTTTAATAATTTTCCAGTCTTTTTTTCTACTACCATCATTTCTTTAACTTCTTCAACAGAAATACCCGGTGGTTTTTCAGCAAAAATGTGCTTGCCATGTTCCAAGCCCATAATTACTGTATCTTTTATTAAATAATTTGGAAGGCATATAAAAATTGCATCAATTGATTTATCCTTTATTACGTCTTGCCATTTGTTATAAAACTTAAAATCACCATCAAGTTTTTCAGTGTGAAAAATTGCTTTTGTAGTACTGTTAATGTCAAAATCAATATACCTTTTTCTTATCTCTCCCATATAACCATAACCTAGAATTCCAAAATTAATCATGCACTTAAACTCCTTATATATTTTGGCTCATCACCACATTTCCCAAACGATGAAGGGGAAACTAAAATTTTATTCATAATATTTAATTCCTTGTATCGGATTATTTCTAGACGAAATATACAATTCTGCTAATTTGAAATCATTTTCAGTACTAATTTTCAATGATCTAATTGGATCAAAGGGATAAAGACCATAATTACCAACGAATACAGCAAAGCCATTCTTTTTATAAAACTCCATGAATTTTTTTGCATTCCAGATACATACAGTCCAGGCACAAAGTTGTATTGGTTTTAAATGTTGTGTCATTGGCAATAAGTCATTTACGGAAAAATTTAAAGGTTTATTCTCATAAAACGATTGAAGCTTTTCTTCCCTTATAGATATTAGGGTGTCAAGTTTGTTGTTCTCATAATATGCAATAGCATTATCAATATCTTCGGGAAGAACCAAAGGTGAAACAGGATTAACCAAAACCAGGTTTTCTGTTTCCACATTACATAGAAAATCATAATTGAATTGATCTTGTGTAACATCCTCTTTTGCTAATTCTGGTTTTCTTAGGTAGAAATTTACTCCATATTCAATAGATAATTTTTTTAGTATTGTTGATTCAGAATTTATATATACTTCCTGAATCTTTTTCGATTTTTTGCAGGCATCTATAGCGTATGCCACCATTGGTTTACCGTTAATTAACCTTAAATTCTTCTTAGGAACTCTTTTACTTCCAAGCCGTACAGGGATTTCTGCTGTGTATTTCATCATTTATAATCTCAAGTTTTTTATAGAATTAAATTTGCAATTTTTCCAAAACATGAATCCAAAGTACATTTACTTAGTCCTTCTATTTCAATATCAGAATTATTGTTCACTTCAGAATTAAGAGCTTTATTTAAAGCTTCAGATATTGCATTTGTTTCAGGCATAGTCGGGAAAATATGACGATTATTTTTAATATAATCATCAGCTTGAGGACTTTTCCTTAGTAAAGAAAAAGTCATAGCAATAGTCATTTCTGCTACTGATCTTTTTGGACCATCAGGAGTGTTAACAACTGTTATTACTTTTTCTTTTGCATATCCCAGATCAACACTATCCATACCAACTCCAACTCTGCTAATACATCTCAAATTAGGTAAAGCATCCATCACGGTTTTGTTTAATGGTTCTACACCAGTAACAATACCAATACAATCTGAAGCGATTTCAATTACTTCATCTTCGGCTAGTTTTCTTTCATATGGATAAAGAATAATTTCAAAACCATTTTGTTCTAAAATATTCATTGGTTCAAAACCACTTTGTCCGAAAGATGATAGTGATATTAAAATGTTCATATGAATTATTTTTATATTTTTTAAATTTATTAGTATTAACTTTTTTTGTATCCGCTATTTACATAAATCTTCATTTTCTAAAACTCTTGCTAAAATTATCATTCTATCATATACTTAATAAATTAATATATTAATAATGATTCTTTTTTTATAAACTTAATATTTCATTTTCAAATAGTGTAACAAGAATATTTTCTTCATAATTTAGTTAAATTCTCATCTATGAAACATGATATTTTCAATGCGATGCTTTCCCAAGTATATTCTTTAATAAATTTTAATTGTTTTTTTTTTAATTTTTTACTCTCATTAATATTTATATTTAAATAAAATTCAATCCCTTCCAAAAATTCTTTGTGATTATCGCATAAATAAGCAACATCATTAAACTTTTCCATATCTTCATTAATTTTAATGGCAACAACTGGTTTTCCACCTGCTAAATAATCATACATTTTCATTGGGTCACTACCTTTAGTAAATTCATTTTTTTCAAATGGTAAAATACAAACATCAAAAGCAGCAATAACTTTTGGCACATCAGAAATATTAACCGTAGGAAAACATTTAACATTATGTTTATAATATAAAGATCTTAAAAATCGTTTATTTCTTTCTAAAGGACCTACAAAAACTATCTTAGAATTCTCAAAGTTTTTAACAATTTTTTCAACCAAAGAATGATCATTAAAATCAGCGATACCTAAAAATCCAATTTTTCTCCCATTGAGATTATTAATACTGGAAATAGGGGAATGGATTTCTCCATTTTTTATTATATTATCTGAAGAAACACCTATTGATGTCAATAATATTTTTGCACCGTATTGTTTAAATCGTTTTTCCAATGCTTTAGATACACAAACTATCAAATCACATATTTGTGAATTTTTCTTCTCGTTTTTTACAATTATTTTTTTATTATAATTAGATATATGCCTATAATCATCGTATATATAGTATATTAATAAATTACTCTTAAAAATGCTTCTAAAAGAATGTGCTAAAAAATCCTCAATCCAAATAATGGGTTCTTCAAATCCGATTTTCTCTGCAAATCTTTTTGTTGACCATGCTAAGTATTTCAAATTTAATTTTACTAATATCTCATTAAATTTAATATTTGGATCAGATCGTCCAAAATGGAATAACGGGGGTGGATAGAAAATAGTGAGATTCTTATTAACTTTTTTAAAATGTTCCCCTTTTAACCAATGTATAATCCCATCTCTATCTTTTTTTGAGTAAAAGCTCTTAAAAAAATTACAAAAAGTAGAGACAAACAAAACATCATCATTTTTTGATAATGCTTCTGATAAAGCCTGAGCTGCACCCCATTTTGCAGACCAAGTTAATCTTGAAAAATATATATGTTGTTTCCTATCAGCCATATTTTTCCTTTTAAGTTTTCAGTTAAATATTGATAACCTTTATAAATTTTAAAATCTTTCTAGCAGAATTCCCATCACCATATGGATTTATTGCCCTTGCCATTTTTTCATATTCAACTTTATCATATAGTAACTTTTCAGTTTCACTTACTATTGTTTTACTATCTGTTCCAACCAATTTTGCAGTTCCTGCTTTTATTCCTTCCGGTCTTTCTGTTGTATCACGCATTACTAAAACAGGCTTACCCAAAGACGGTGCTTCTTCTTGAATTCCCCCTGAATCTGTTAGAATTAAGTAACTTTTATTCATTAGAAAAACAAAGGGTTCATAATCTAGTGGCTGTATCAAATAGACATTCCTTATATTGTTCAAAATAGAATACACTGGTTTTTGAACATTGGGATTTAAATGAACTGGATATATTATCTGTATATTCGAATCATTTTCTGCCAATTGCTTTATGGCAATACAAATATTTTTAAATCCTTGTCCAAAACTTTCTCGGCGATGGCCTGTGACTAAAACTGTTCTAATCGTAGTTGAAAATGAAATATTATATTTGGACAAAAAGTAATTATTCCATTTTTTTGACTCGCCTTTTTGTTTGTTAACTACCCATTTCAATGCATCAATTACTGTGTTACCTGTAACGAAAATTGAAGATTCAGGAATTCCTTCATTAAGTAAATTTTTCTTTGCTTCGCTAGTTGGTGCAAAGTGGAAATCAGCAATGTGACTTGTAATCCTTCTATTAATTTCTTCGGGAAATGGACTATATTTATTTTGAGTTCGCAATCCTGCTTCTATATGCGCTACAGGAATTTTTAAATAGTAAGCAGCCAAAGCCGATACAAAAGTTGTAGTAGTATCACCTTGAACTAACACTAAATCAGGCTTTTCTTGTTCAATAACTTCTGTTATCCCAAGAAGTACTTTTGAGGTTAAATCATGCAAACTTTGATTATTTGTCATCAAACCTAAATCATACTGGGGTTTAATATCAAACAAATTCAGAACTTGATCCAACATTTCTCTATGCTGGGCTGTTACACAAACAATGGTGTCAAATTTGTCTTTATTTAATTCAAATTGTTTAATAACAGGAGCCATTTTGATTGCTTCTGGTCTGGTGCCAAAAACAATTAGAACCTTGATTCTATTCTCCATATCAGAATTCTGCGCTCTTTTCTATATTTTCCCAATTATCAACAAACCACTTATAAACCTCTTCAACTCCTGATTTGAAGCTCGTTTTAGGTTCATAGTCCAATATTCTTTTAGCTTTATCAATAGAAGAAAGGAGTCTCTTCTTGACATCCCAATTTCTTGCTTCTATATATCTTATTCCATTTTTATTCCCTGTTAAGTCATTTACTATATTAGCCATATCAATAACTTTTGTCTCTTTGCCAGAGCCGAGATTAATTGCTTCTCCAATTGCTTCTTTTTTTACTCCCATTGCCAAAAGACCATCTACAATATCTCCAACATAAGTCCAGTCACGAGTTTCTGAACCATTACCTGTAATAGGTAAAGATTTACCTTGCATAGCCCAATAAATAAAATTCGGAATAACATTTCTGTATTTTCCGGGGACTTCACCTGGTCCAAATACATTAAAAAAACGAGCATTAACAATTGGTAAATTATATAGATTATTAAAATAGTTTGTAAACAATTCACCGAGTAATTTTGTAACTTGATAAGGGGAATGCAATTTAATTGAAATATCATTTTCTTCAAAAGGCATTTTTGAATCTAAGCCATATACACCACAACCCGAAGATGAGAATATAAATCTTTCAATTCCACTAATCTGGGCATACTCAAGGACTTTCAAGATTCCCATACCATTTACCATCAAATCAGTCTCGGGATTATCAACTGAATTTTGATTCGCAAAATGCGCTGCAAGATGAAATACATATTCTGGTTTTCTTTTAAATACTCTTTTCAACATTTCATCATCTAAAATATCACCCTCAACAAATATAATATTATTTGCTTGAGGTATATTCCATATATATGAAGATGATAAATTATCCAGAATAATTACTTCTTTCGCACCTAATTCACTAAGTTTCTTAATAAGATTACTGCCAATACAACCAGCACCACCTGTAACCAAGATTCTCTTTTCTTCATACTTTTTTTCTATTTCTTTCATTTCATTCTCCTTAATTTATTTTTCTATTCTATAAAACCACTTAAACCATTTCACAGTTCTTTTTATTCCTTCTTCAGGATCTATTTTTGGATCATGCTTTAAATCTTTTATCGATTTTGAGAAATCAATAGTTTTAATTTTTGTGGTGTTACCTTCTGATTCCTTGTAAGTTATGATTGAATCATCTCTACCAACAGCTTTTAGAATTATATCTGAATATTCTTTGATATCTTTTTCCCATTCAACTTTACCACCTATATTATATACATCTCCGCAAAAAAAATTTTCTGTGATATTTGCAAAAGTTCTACAAGTATCTTCTACAAAATCAATAATTCTTTTATGCCCTTTATAAACAATATAGGGTTTATCGAACAAAGCGTGGTAAATAAATTTTGGTATAAAACCACGATAGGGAGTGTATTCTTCATGTGGACCATAACAATTAACCGGTCTAACTCTAACTGTTTCAGTTCCAAACATTTTAGCTGAATTCATGCACATTAGTTCACCCGCCCATTTAGAAATAGCATAATCATTCATCTGATAAGTATCTTTTATACTATTTTCTTGCATAACAGCTTCTTTCATCTCACCCTCATAATCACCATAAACTTCAGCTGATGAGAAAAATATCATTCGAAACTTATATTTTTCTTGTAGACGTACTATATGTTTAGTTCCAATAATATTTGTCTGCCAAAGATTCTCATAATAGGCTTCACCATTCCATCTGCCATATTCTGCTGCTAAATGATAAACATAGTCAAAAGGACCATATTCATCAAATACTTTTTCTAATTGTCTGTAATTTCTCACATCACATCTAATGAAATCATCTCTTTCAGTATTATAAAGATCACAAGCAATTACTTTATGACCTCTTGAACGTAAT
The DNA here is from genome assembly GCA_030613025.1 of Candidatus Cloacimonadota bacterium. Classification (GTDB taxonomy): domain Bacteria; phylum Cloacimonadota; class Cloacimonadia; order JGIOTU-2; family JGIOTU-2; genus Celaenobacter. Next base: position 11,494 of record JAUWMT010000010.1, on the reverse strand, counting down.
TCATTACATAGATTTGTACCGATAAAACCAGCACCACCAGTTACTAACACTTTCATTTTTATCTCCATTTTGTTTTTTAAAATTACCAATAACGATAAGTTATCTTAAACATTAATATATAAATTCACTTTCGGATTATTAAATTTCTTTCGCATATCATCTTGTTTTTTTTATCCCGGCTGAATATGCGAATTTCAGAAAATTCATCTGAATGGAGAAAACGCTTTAAAACGGCGTTTCCGAAAGAGCCGGTGCCACCAGTAATTAGAAGAGTTTTGTTAATCATGACGAACTCGTAAAAAGTCAGATTATTAATATTTTAGGAAATTTTCAAAATCTGTAACATAGTAATATACTAACAGTTATGAAAACTGGTATTTTGTTGAAAAGCCCGATTTTTTCTTTTTTACGAGTTCGTCAATCATATATAATAAAATTAATTTTTATTACTTACTTGTTCAATATAATTTTTCTTTTTAGGCATTTTTGAAATTAATGGCAGATAATATAACCCTGGAATAATTACAAATAACATAATCACATTTTCTCGTCCAGTTACTGTTTTTAACAAACCAAGAATGATAAACGCCACAATGCATAGTGCGTAATAATAGCCAAATTGCTTATCAAATAAAGAAAATAACCGTTTAAATATTGTTTTTAGCATAAATAAGTAAAACGCAAATCCAAATATGCCCCAAACGGTTAATCGACTCATCCAATGCAAATGACCACCTGCAAGAACTAGATAATAGTAAGGACTATTATAAAAAGAATCACCAAATAATGGGCTTTTTAAAAATGCTTCAAATAGCATTGGATATCTATCTGCACGTCCACCAATTCCACTAGCAGAAAAATCTAAAACCGGATTACCAATAAAGAATGCCATGTCGTTAAGCTTACTATAATTCACAGAATCTGGAGCAAAATATTTGCTAACAGAAATCAATATATCTGCATAAAACTGAGCAGGTATTGCAAATGCAAAAATAATTACTAAAACGACAATTGCAATTGAAGTTTTAATGCGTTTTACTCCTAATAATGATACTGCAATAGCAACAGATGCCGTAATAATATTTGCAAATGCTTGTATTCTTATTACTACAAAAAAGAGAAATACAACAAGAATTATCAAGGCTCTACGTGAAAAAACGGTTTGATTTTTGAATTTAATATTATAGATCAATATAGGGAAGAGCAGACATAATGATTGTCCAAAGCCATATCCTCCGCAACCAGTTTTATCGTACAGCGCATACATTCCTGATAATCCTTCAAATCCAGCTGCTGATTGTCTAGCTATTGTTGGCATTATTGATGTAGCAATAATAGTCATTACACCTGTGATAACAATAAAAATCAAAGCCCATTTACTAAGAATAGCCCATCCTTTAAAATCTCTACTTACGATAAAATAAGACATTAACATTACAACAACAATTAAAGCATAAAACTCTTCTAATATCATGTGCTGATACCAGTCGTTCATATGAAGCCAAAGGATGTTTTCTAAAAGTAAAATTGATATTAAACCATATAATAACAATACTTGAACAGATTTTTGTTTATATATCTCAGGTTTTAAAAAGGTAACTACTATTAACCAAAGAGGTCCATACAAAAACCGGAAACTTCCAAAAGGTGATGGCATGTTTTTGGCAACAACATATAGTATTGATGTAATTAACAGCATAAAACTGAGAATACGGAAAATATTTCTTTTTGTTAACATATTTTGTTATTTATTCAGCACAAGATTGACACGGATTAGTACACATTTTTTTATTATTATTTGTGATATCTTTTGTGCAAATTTTATAATGCATCATATAACTTCTCAAACTGTTTAATATTCTCTTGATTAACGAAATTTATAATTCCTTGACGCCAGAAAAAAGTACTTGTCGTTTATCACAAGAATAAAGTAATAACACAAAGCACCAAATAAAGAAGAACTTTATTTAAGGATATATAAATGTCTTTATTGATATTTACTTTAAACATACTAAAAAGACTTATTTTTTTTGTACATAATTACAAAATAGCAGTATATTTTAAACGAATTTTAATGAATCGTTTATCTTGAAAAAACGAATATAAAAGATGAATATAGTTATATATTCAACTAAATGGAAATAGATAATACTTGTACCAAATGCTTTCCCGGAAATGATGAAATAAAAATAAGTTATTATTATCATATAAATATACTAAATGCTTTTTTCACTTTAAAAACTTATCTATTCCAAATACCGGTAGCTGTTCTATTGATAATTTTCTTATACTGAATTGTAGAAATAAAAATGTTTGGTACCAGGTTAACAATGAGCATTCCCAAAACCAAACCCATTGCACCAAATTTATTTGTTAAAAAAATTGATACCGGCAGGAAAGCAACTATCTTGAAAATCACAACTCTAATTCCTAAACTCAATTTACCCACTCCATTAATAAAATGCGTGAAAGGTGCTAAAAAAACAACACCAATATTATATACAGCAAAAATAAGTGAAAGCTTAAATGGAATAGATACTCTATTTCCGATCCAGATTTTATAAAGAAAGGGAGAAAATATCAACATAAGAACAATCCCAAGCGAAATAACAATGCCTAATTTCAATAACTTGTTCATGCTGGATTTTATCCAACCAAATTCGTCCTTTGTATAAGCTTCTGTGATTGCCGACCAATATGGAGTTAAAATTATCATAAAATAAATTAATGGCAAACCAAATAATCTTTTGGCAATATTGAAAATAGTTACTTCTGTAGGATTTATTACCTTTGCAATAATGAAATTATGAGAACTGAACATAATTAAAGCTGCTAATTGACCAACAAAAAACTTTAATCCTAAAGAATAAATATCCTTCAGATATTTCTTACTAAAGAATTTTATAGAAGGTCGGTATTTTTTGTATTGAGTTTTAAAAAAATAGATATTACTGAGTGCAAGGATAAGCATCTGAGGTGCTGCAATTATAGCGCAAGCAATGAACAAAGAATCAGGAACAAAATAACGTAATAATAATACAAGAAAAAGAGAGATGCTACTACCAATCGGCAGGTAAGCTTCAGAGATAGCAGGACGCTGATCTGCTTTAAGAATAACTGATATCAATTGAAAAATAAATCTCAGAATAAAAATTACTAATACTAATAGTACTGATTTTATAAGCTCCGAATTACTTATAGTATCCACATTTAGTATTTTATTCCAATTGGATAGTATAACGAGAGGAATAGTAATGATTAAAATAGTCAACATCATCACAGACATGGAAAAATATGCAGTGCTCACTAACCCTTTGGCTCTATCTGTATCTTTATTGGCTAAAGCTTCGGCAAATCTATTACGTAGGCCATGACCCAATCCAAGATCAAAATGTTGTACCCACATTACTATTGATGATATTGTAAGCCAAACGCCATATTTTTCAGCATTTAAGTAGGACAGCAAAATAGGTACATTTATCAGACTTATAATAATAGAAATCCCTTTGAGGATAAAGGAAGCACTTATATTCTTCTTTATCTTCTGAGATCGAGGATGACCTTTATTAATAAAACGAACAATAAAAGAGTTTGATATTAACCGGGATAGCATTGTATAAAAGTTCTTAGTTATGGATTGATCTATTATTCTGAAAATCCTGAATAATCTTTTGGTAAACATTCATAAGTACAGGATATACTTTGGAATTATCAAACCATTGTCGAATTATTTTATATCCATTTTCAGCCATTTCATTCAGCAACTTATCATTATGAAGTAAGGTGGAAACATTTTTTGCTAATCCATTTATATCAAATTTATCTACCAAAATCACATGTTGTTTATCTTTATTAAGCTCATGGATGCTACCAACATTATAAGCAACTACAGGTATTTTCAAAAAAAGACTTTCAATTATAGTTCCTGAGATAATATCATGGTAAGTAGGTAATACACATATTTTAGCATGAGATGCTGCAATATACACATCTTCTTGGGTAGGAAGAAAACCTGCCCAAGTAATATTATTTGCAATATTTAATTCAACGCATTTGTTTTTCAAAAAATCAGCATAACTTTTTCCTGAGGAGCCAATTACCAATAGTTTAATATCATTCTTCATTTTTTTTAGTAAAGCTATTGCTTCCAATAAATCTTCTATACCCTTATCTTTAGATACTCTGGCAAAAAAAACACAATCATATTCTCTCTGATCAAAAGCAATATTTAATGGTTCTCTTACAAACATCGGGAAACGATGCCAATGCAAAATTGCTTGTTTATTAAAAGATTTTATCGATTCACCCATTGTTTCTGTACGATATCCAAAATGTTTAAATGTTTCTAATATCTTTTTCTCAACTGTTTTTCTATATAAAGCATCTTTTGAATTACCATTTGAATGTGAAATAAAACCCTGAACAGTAACTAAAGAAGGATACTTACCCTTAAACTGCAAAAGAGTAGAAGAATAATAAGCATTTTCAGCCCCCATAAGATGAATAATATCCGGCTTGATTTTATTGACTATCCGAGATACTTTTCTTTTATTAAAAAAATAATTTGTCATTCTATCAAAACGGAAAAACGATGGCCAATGCCTTCCATAAAACGGTATCCCCGGATTAAAAAAATGATATGTTATCCCATTTTCTATAAAGGTTTTGTATTTTGTAATCCAGCGATGAGGTGAAATGATATGTAAATCCATATCTTCTTTATTTTGTAATACTTTTATGAAACTCGTAACCCAGGTAGCCATTTCAGCGAAACTACGCCTTGGTTTTATTATTTCTTGGATATGTGCATTCGTAAAATGACAGATCCAAGCGACTTTTATTTTATTTTTCATTTTTTGTTATTTCTCTATAACCTAATAACATTTTTTTATTTTTATCATAAAACACCGGGTACTTATATTCCCATTGCCTTATTACTTCATTATAGATTTCTTTATTATGTATTTTCTTACCGATATAAAAATCATAAACTCCATTTCTTGCAAATTTCTTTTTATAATTAAATATTCCATCATTGGGTTTAGTCCCACCTCCAAAACAAAAGTAATCATATTTTTTCAACTTTAATAAATTTATAATTTCATGTTTCAGTAAGTCATTTGGCCTAAATTCATAGAATTCAGAAAGTGTCCCACCTAAAAAAGAATACCCAATTTTTTTACTAATCAATACAAGCTCACAAGAAATTATTTTATTATCTTTATAAGTAAAAAAGAATAGTGCTTTCCCCGATAAGTTATAAACAATTTCTCTGAAAAATTCTTCTGAGAGATAATAACCATAAGCAGCGGAATTACGATCCATTGTTTTATAATATATTTTTATAAAACTCATTAATTCAGAGTCAGAAATATTCGAATCGGTATAATACTTAACAATAAGATTATTTCTTAAAGCCTTTTTAACATTCTTCCTTGTTGAATGCTCATACGCATTCATCCAGATATCTTGCATATTTAAGTCTAAAATAATATTATAATTTATTAAAATAGGATCAATATAGTTTATAAATCTCTGATTCTGAAGTACGGGATTAAATCGAATAAATTCTGCAATAACATTCTGAGAAGTACAAAAGTTTTTGAATTCTTTGCTAAATGATAAAATGAAATTTTCATTTTTAGAGGATACAGCGGGGCCATTGTATCCATAAGCTCCTTGAATATCAAAATATTGCTTATCTAATTTATATCCTAATTTGTTAACCGAATTAATAAGAAACGGATATAAAGCTATTTCACCATTATCTTCAAAAACAAAACACTGTGCTTTTCCATCTCCATTTTTTTCATAGAGAGAGTAATATTCAGGAGTAAAATAGATGTCTTGTTGTAATTCATGTAATTTCGATATATATTTAGACCATTCTTTCTTATTCGAAAGGTCCAATAACTTATATCCCATATTTTTCTTTCCAGATTTTATCGAAATCTTCTTTCAGTATACTCATTATTTGTTCATCTATAAATTTATTATTTTTAAAAACTGCTGAACGTAATATTCCTTCTTTAATAAAACCACATTTCTCGTTAACCTTTATCGATCCGAAGTTATCATGTAATTGATAGGCATATATCCTTTTTAATCCTAATTCATGAAAACCGAATTTCAGGGTTTTTAATGTCATTTCTGTACCGACCCCTATTCCTTGATATTTTTTTTCTCCAAGAACTTTACCAAACTCAGCATTCCTATTTATCAGATTAATTTTTTTTAAGATTGTAAATCCTATCAGCTTTTTATCCTCGATATGCTCAACACCAAATACACTAGTTGGTATATTTGATTTTAATATCTTTTCATACCATTCTTTCTCGTTTTCAATATTAACTGGAAAAGGATGTCCACTATAAAAATATTTTACTTCTTCTTGATTATGCCATTTCAGTGTTTTTTCTATGTCATTGTATGTTAATGCTCTGAGTTTTATTCTATCTTTCATTTAATACCTCACAAACTTTTTTAATTTCATTTTCATTTAAATTCACCGAACAGGGTATATTCAATGTCTTTTCCCATAATTTGATAGCATTTTCAATTTTATATTTCTGACAGTCTTTATAGGGTTTTTGTAGATGATTAAGATACCAAACATGTCGCGTTTGGATTTTCTTTTCAGATAGGAAACTCATTAATTCTTCTCTATCTTTGTTATATACATTTTGATCAATCTTAAGTGGATACATCCAATGATTATTATTTGCATAATCCGGTGTTTCCACAATATGTAATCCGGGAATTATGTCAATTTCATCTTTATATAAATTATAATTATTTTTCTTTATATTCAAATATTCAGGTAGTTGTTCAAGTTGGGCTACTCCCATTGCAGCCTGTATATTTGTTAATCGGTAGTTATAACCAATTTCATTGTGAACATATCTAATTTCATCGTCTTTTGCCTGGGTAGTTAAATATTTTGCTTTTTTTGCATAATCTTCATTATCTGTTAGAATCATTCCCCCACCACCGGTGGTAATGATTTTATTTCCATTAAAAGATAAACAGCCCAAATCTCCAATTGTACCAGTGTGTTTTCCGGAGAATTTACCTTTGGTATATTTTGTTCCGAGACTTTCTGTGGCGTCCTCTATTATTTTAATATTTCGTTCTTTACAAATTGGAACAAGCTTTTCCAAGTTACAGGCATTACCAAAAATATGCACAGGAATAATTGCGGAAATTTTCCTATTTGTTTTTTTATTATAAGTAAATCCATTCCTAAATATTGTCTCTTTTTCGATAAACTGAATCGTTTTTTCTTCATCTATATTATAAAAATCATCAGCATCCATAAAAACTGGATATGCGTTACAATATCGTACAACATTTATTGGAGAGATAAAAGTTAGAGTTGGAACAATTACTTCGTCATCAGGTTTTACGCCTGCTAATAATAAAGAAATATGAAGGGCAGCAGTTCCGTTTACACAAGCAACAGCATATTTTGCTCCTGTAAATTCGCAAATTTTCTGCTCAAAAAGAGCAACATACTTTCCTGCTGATGATACCCACTCTGTATCAAGACATTCTTTTATGTATTTCCATTCGTTGCCCTGAATTGAGGGAACAGAAAGAGGAATAAAATCGTAATTGGTAATTCGTAATTTGTGATTAATCATTTTTTAAATTCTTTATTACGTAAATATTTTATTAATCCCATTATCATTTTTTGTATATCGTTTAGATCATTTAAAACATCCAAATTATCTATGTATTTCAATTTTTCTGAAATTATTAGCTGTGTTTCTAATTCAGCAGCAGAACCTAAAGAAACATATAAAAATTGTACTAGTTCTTTTTTAGAATTTCGTGCAGAACCCTCTGCAATATTCGAAGGAATAGAGACTGCTGCTCTCCTAATCTGACTTACAATACCAAATTTTTCATTGTTTGGAAACTTGTCTGTAAGGTTATATACTTTAGTAACAAAATCTATACTCTTCTTCCAAACATCTAAATCTTTATGTGTTTTCAAAACAAACCTTCTGTTTAATTATCAAATTACAAATCACGACTCACGATTATACATTATAAATCTCTGGTTTGTATCCTTTTAAGTTGTCTGGTTTTTTAAACCATTCAATGGTTTTCAATAATCCCTCATCGAGTGAATATTTCTGTTTCCAGTTTGTTAGCTTTATCAGTTTTTTATTAGATCCAAATAATCTATACACTTCGCTTTTTTCAGGTCTAATTCGGTTCTTATCTTGTTTTATTTTCGCTTCCGGATTAATCATTTTAATTAATTTTCTTGCTAAATCTCCAATAGATATTTCCGATTGTGTAGCAATATTAATTTCTTCTCCAACGGTTTTATCTGATTTTGCTATTTCAATGAATCCATTAACGACGTCCTTAACGAAAACCAGATCTCTTGTTGGTAAAAGATCACCTAGTTTTATTTCTTTATATCCTTTAAGAAGCTGTATAATAATTGTTGGTATTACCGCACGAGCTGACTGTCTCGGACCATATGTGTTAAAAGGTCTTACAATCGTAACTGGAAGCTCAAAAGAACGATAAAAAGATTCAGCAAGTCTATCTGCTCCAATTTTTGTTGCACTATAAGGAGATTGACCTTGATAAGGATGTTTTTCATCAATCGGAACATATTGAGCTGTGCCATAAACTTCGGAAGTTGAAGTAACCAGAACTCTTTCTGTTTTTAATAACCTTGTTGCTTGTAAAATGTTTAATGCTCCTTTTATGTTAGTATCTATATAACTATCTGGCGAATGATAACTAAACGGTATGCCAATCAAAGCAGCAAGATGAAAAACTATATCGCATCCTTTCATTGCTTCTCTAACTCCGTTAGGATCACGAATATCTCCAGCAAATATTTCAATTTTATCTTTTAATTCTTTTGGAAAAGTATCAATCCAACCCCAGGAATTAAATGAGTTATAATATACAAACGCTTTAACACTGTAGCCCTGTTTTACTAATTCTTCTGTAAGATGACTTCCAATAAATCCATCAGCACCTGTAACTAAAATCTTTTTCATTTATTTATCCTTAAAGTGGTTATTATAAACTTCCTGAACCTCTTTATAATCATCAACTACACCGATATCCAACCAGTATTCATTTATCATATATTTTGCAATTGGTGAATTATCTTCAAGCATCTTGTCTATCAATTTATCCATGCTAAGTGGTACATTGTATGGTATATATTTAAAAATGGCTTGTTTCATTATATAAATACCTGCGAGAATATTAGTTTTTATATTTGGTTTTTCCTCAATCCCTGTAACATAATCTCCATTGAAATGGATATTGCCAAATCGGAACGGTGTGATAAATTTTTTTATACTTACAGTTAAATCAGCATCTATTTTAGAACCAAATTGATACAATTTTGAATAATTACATTTAGTAAGAATATCTCCGTTCATAACTAGGAAAGGCTCGACAGAGAGTTCTTCTTTGAGAAGCGATAAAGGGCCTACTGTTCCAAGCGGATTATCTTCTTTGCTGATTTTCAACTTCACACCATATTTCGAGCCATCACCGAAGAAGTTTTTTATGTATTCTGATTTATAGTTTGTTGCTAAAAATATCTCGTCAAATCCATATTTCTTTAGATGTTCTATTTGTATTTCCAAAATCGCCTTTTCACCAATTGGAAGAAGCGGTTTTGGTATAACTTCTGTGAAAGGTCTTAGCCTTGTTCCTAAACCGCCTGCTAATATTACTGCTTTCATTATTATTTTCTGTCTCCAATTTTTTAAATTCAGTAATTGATTTTATATAAATATTGCTCATCTGATTGATTCTCAAAAATTAATATGTTATTGTTCATTCCTTCTAAGATAACACTATGCTGCCCATTTTGCCAATCTTTCACATATTCTTCCATTATTGGTTTATTAAAGTATATATGTGTTATTTTATCTTTTTTAAATTCTGCGACCCCATATCTTTCCGGATCATGCACATAATAGCCAAAAATATTCGCTCCATTTTTTAATGAAGCTGCTTTCCTTATAATTCTTGGTAATTCTTGACCATAGAAGATATTATCTCCTAAAATCAAACACACAGAATCATTACCAATAAATTTTTCACCAATAATAAAAGCTTGTGCTAATCCATCAGGACTCGGCTGTTCAGCATAATCAAATTTCATCCCAATGTCTTCACCAGAGCCGAGAAGTTTTTCAAAGCTCGGAAGGTCATAAGGAGTTGAAATTATTAATATTTTTCTAATCCCTGAAAGCATCAAAATTGAAAGAGGGTAATAAATCATAGGTTTATTATATATTGGTAATAATTGTTTTGAGCTACTAAAAGTTAGTGGATGAAGACGAGAACCCGCACCACCGGCGAGAATTATTCCTTTCATGTTATAAGCCCTAATCTTTCCTGATTATATTTTTTCTTTTGTATTTCTAACCACCATTTTTCATTGTAAAGATACCATTTAATAGTTTTTCCTATGCCTGTTATAAAGGATTCTTTAGGATGCCAGTTCAGTTCTTTATTGATTTTTGTGATATCCATTGCATAACGGAAATCATGTCCTGGTCGATCTTTCACAAAGATTATTTGTTCTTTGTATGATCTTCCGTTATTATTAGGTTTTATTTCATCAAGTATAACACAAATATTTTCTACAACTTCCAAATTAGTCTTCTCACAATTGCCACCGATATTATAAGTTTCTCCTATACTACCTTTATTTAGTACTTCATAAATCGCATCGCAATGATCTTCAACATAGAGCCAATCACGTATGTTATTTCCTTTTCCATATACAGGTAGATCTTTACCAGAGATCGCATTTATTATTATTAATGGTATTAGTTTTTCAGGAAATTGAAATGGACCATAATTATTTGAACAATTAGTAATCAATATTGGGAGTCCATAAGTTCTATGCCATGCTCTAACCAGATGATCTGAAGATGCTTTTGAAGCAGAATAAGGAGAACTGGGATTATAAGGAGTGCTTTCATTAAATTTACCCGCTTTCCCCAATTCCCCAAAAACCTCATCGGTTGATATATGTAGAAATCTAAATTTTTCCTTCTTATTGCCTTCCAGTTGTTTATAGTACTTATTTGTTTCTTCTAATAATATAGAAGTTCCAACAATGTTTGTCTGTATAAAAGCAGAAGGTCCTTCGATTGATCTATCCACATGTGATTCAGCAGCAAAATGAACAATGGCATCTGGTTTAATCTCAGCTAAACATTCTGATACTGCGTCTCTATTACAAATATCCCCTTTAATAAATTGATAATTAACATTGGAATTTATTTTATTAAATTTAGTTAAGTCACCTGCATAGGTTAAATTATCATAATTTATTATAATATTACTAGTATTTAGATTCCAAGTTAACCTTACAATGAGAACTATTTCGAAACTGTAATTTCATCCATTTTCCATTTCCACCTGAAAATGGTTGGCATTTGATTTATTTCATTAATATATTGTATGATTCTTTGCTTTAATTCAG
>JAUWMT010000025.1 GCA_030613025.1 Candidatus Cloacimonadota bacterium | reverse complement strand
ATATTTCGAATAATTACCAATAAAATTCTATATATTACACTCCAAAATCCAAAATCTAGATATTTATGCTTTGTTGAAATATGAAGTATATGAAATTTATCACTCACTCAAAACTGGGGTTTTTATAGTGAACTCAATATTAGTTTAGCATATTTTAAATTAAGATTTAAATCACCAGTTAATAATTGCCCAAATAAATTTCTATTAAAGTCGTTATAATATCTACAATAATAATAATTTATATTTTGTGAGAAACAACAACTCGGAGTGCAACTTATAATAAAATCAACATCAATTTTTCCTATCGGAGAATGATATACTACTAAAGAAGTATTATTAAAATCATAATTTAAACTTCTGCTTATTCGTTTATAACATTCCTTTAGATTCTTCCGATCATTTTGATTGATAATTAAATGCTTACAATCTATAGATGTTAATCCAAATTTGATTAAACAATTATTAAATGTATTGATTGCTTTAGATGGAACTTTATAGTTATAGAACCTGAACATCCATTTTCCCATTGAGAAAACATTGTAATCGTGTTTTTTTATTAAAATTCTTCTTGAATCAATATATTTTTTCCAGTTTTTATCATTTTTAATAATTTGTTCTATAAGTATTTCATCGTTTGGAAGTTTATCAAATTCTATTTTAAATTGAGAAATATCTTCTTTTGAAAATGGTTCAATTTCAGATGGAGGTGCTCCAACTTCACTTCCTTTGTTTCCGCCAAGAAAAATTATTCTTTTTACATCATGTTCAACCAAGTACTTCACTGGATCTGATAAAAAATTATAATACCATTCAGGATAATATAATCGTTTTGATGCGATTAATAATCTTTCAACGGGGGTGAAATATGGCAATATAACTTCACTAATCTTAAATTGTAAAAATAATTCTTCTAATCCATTAATATGATCTTCATGTAAATGAGATAAAATTAATAAATTTATTTTATTGTCAGTTACATCTCTTTTAAATTGTTTTATAGTTGATTGGATTAACTTACGACTTTTTGAACCACAGTCATAGATAAATCGAAAGGTTGAGACGGATAAATCTATTTCACCAGAATAAAATAATCCTTGTCCTACATTATGAAATTTGAAAGTAGCTATTGATTTTGTCATAAATATAACCTCCTCATAATTTTATATTGGCATATGATATATATATCTCCGAACAAGTTCGTGGATATTCATTATAGATTTTCTATATTATCAAAAGAGCTTCTCATATTTTTATTCACATTTCTTTCATTTTGATTGTACTTTTTCTGTCAATAAAAAGCAAAAATCATCATTTCTGAATTTTATCATATAGAAACTTGAGATATACCTTCTGCGCTGGAAGGCGAGTTGGAGACCATGTCTTAAGTTGGAGGACTGGATGCACATCCTCGCTTCATACTTCGCTACGAAGCAAGTCTGTGCACGATCTCCTTTTCAAATCATCATCCCATTTTATTTTTTAAATCTGTGTTTATCAGCATGAACTTGTTCGCCCACTGGCGAATCAGCGATAATCTGCGTACTATTCTTTATTTTTTTATTTAAGAACACCGAACACCGATTTTAGATTTTAGAAGTGTCATATTTGTCCATCTTCTTAGATCTCAAATCGTTAATCGATATTCGGCATTCAATTATTTCCCTTCTAAAATGAAGCATGATCTCATGTTGACAAGTTGACAAAAATTACCTTCCTCCTAAAAAGGTTCCCAAGGAGTCATAATGGCTGAAATAACTCATGTAATAAAAAGAAGCGGTGCAAAGGTGCGGTTCAATCCTAACCGCGTCGCAAATGCAATATACAGAGCTGCGATAGCAGTGGGTGGCAGGGACAAAAAACAAGCAGAACTTCTTGCAGATCAGGTTGAGGAAATTCTAAAAAACAAGTTCTCTAAAGATAATCCTCCGCATGTGGAAGAAATTCAAGATATCGTTGAGCAAGTTTTGATAAAGAATGGGCACGATGAAGTGGCAAAAGAATACATACTTTACCGCAACGAGCAGAACCGCAAGAGGGAAGAAAGAAATCAGAAATTATCCCATCCTTCTGAAAATATTCCATGGGCAAAACTCTGGAAAGTGCTCGATTGGGCTACAAAAAATGATCTCAATACGATTCCCAAAATGAATGCCCGTATAGAAAATGGTGAGTTTCCCCATATTGTGCATGAGTCCGAAAGTGCCTATGAAAACGAGGTGAGTGTCGCATCAGACCTTATTCTTGAACGAGAAGATAAAATTAAGGTTGTGATGATAAGCGGTCCTTCTTCTTCAGGTAAAACCACGACAACCATAAAGCTGGAACAGCGTCTGAAAAAACATGGCTTGAGCTTTGTAACACTCAATGTAGATAACTATTTCTTCGACCTGGAAATGCACCCGAAAGATGAGTTCGGCGATTATGATTTTGAAACACCCCAGGCACTCGACCTGCCATTAATAAATGAACACGTCAGCGCTCTGTGCAAAGGCGTAGAGGTGAAAATACCTTTCTATGATTTTAAAACAGGGTCACGCTTTTTAAATCGAACAAATCTGAAGTTGGAAGAAAACCAAATATTGCTCATTGACAGTCTGCACGGGCTTTTCCCTGCAATGACAAAGGATGTTGATGATGAGATCAAGTTTAAACTCTACCTTGAACCTTTGCTGCAGATGAAGAATGAAAAAGGGCAATTCATTCGCTGGACAGACCTCCGCCTGATCCGTAGAATGCTTCGGGATGCCACTCACCGGGCATATAATCCACAGCAAACACTAGAGCACTGGCATTATGTGCGTAGCAGTGAATTGCGAAATATCATTCCTTATATAAACACTTCCGATTACATCATAAACAGCGCGATGCCTTATGAGATCGCCTTGTATGCGAGCAGGATGTTGAGTTTATTTGAAGAATGGACTGAAAAATTCATAGACGATCCATTAAAAGAGGATGCGTTCAAAAGAGCAAACCGGGTCCGAGAATTTTTGCAGGAAGTCATTCCGGTTGAAGATGATTCTTCAGTTCCAGAACATTCAGTATTAAGAGAATTTATTGGCGGAAGTAGTTTGAAGTATTAGACGAATTTTTGTTGAAATATCGAAAATCTAATCTAAGTTTAGATAAAAAATTTGACAAAATATTTTCAGTATACCATAAAAAATATAACTTTAATTTTTTATAAATATGAGTTTACTCTAAAAAGTGTGTAATTAGAAATATGTTAGAAAATGCATCAAATATTTGGAAACCGATAAATCGGTTACAATTAGCTATCTTTCTATTAACCACCAACTTAAGTTGGTGGTTAATAAAACAAAAAAATACATTAACCGTTTCAACGGTTTCTCGATTTCTTAAATTGAACTTTTTAGAGTGGACTCAAATATATAAAAGGAAAAAGTATGAATTATATTGTTAAGAACAAATTCACCTAGCGACCACCTCTCTATCACACTTCCCAGAATAGAGAGATTTTTCTTATTGAAGACTGCAATTAGGACGAGAGAGCAAGTTAGTGGAACAGAAACAAGTACTTGTGGGAATTACTCTTCAAAATAGAATACATAATATAAGGAGTACAATGGTAATCGAAAATAATTGGGGGTAATTGATGAAAATGAAGTATCTGATAATTTTATTTTTTATCCTGCTGTTCAGTAAAAATGTTTTACGATCCGACACGATCATAGTTGATATTGAAGGCAAAGGTGATTACACTTCCATCCAACAGGGCATAGACAATTCAGCAAACGGAGACACAGTTTTAGTATATCCGGGAACTTATTTTGAAAACATTAATTTCAACGGGAAAATTATTACAGTTGCTAGTAAATATTTATTAACGGGAAATGATATATATATTAATACAACCATAATTGATGGAAATACAACCGGCAATATTGTGAGCTTTAATAATGATGAGAATTCTGATGCAATTTTAAATGGTTTGACTATTCAGAATGGTGAAAGGGGGATTTATTGTCATGAGACGAGCCCCACACTTGAGAATTTAATTGTAAAAGATAATTATGGCTTTAGTCTTGGAACGGGACTATATTTTCGTGAATCTTATTCGGTTTTAAAAAATCTTTTGGTTACTAATAATACAGGCATAAGCGATCCTGGGGTTGGTCAGCTTCACATGGGTGGGGGCATGCATATATGGGACAACTCAAATCTTAGCCTCACCAATATAGAAATCTCCCATAATAGTAGTACTGCTGGAGGTGGGGTTTATCTACAGAATTGCACTGCTTGTTTTACTAATACATTGATTTTTGAAAATACTGCAACATATGGAGCCGGACTAGTGTTAGTTAGATGTGCGGATTTGCAAATAATCAATTCTACAATAACAGATAATCATGGTGGTCTTGGAGCTGGAATATTGTGTGTTGATAATTCTCATCCTGAATTATTGAACTCAATCTTATGGGATAATTTACCCCATGAGATAGTTTTTTTCTCAACTGAGGAACCTAATTCAATCTTATTGTCCTATTGTGACATAAGGGATGGTTTATCAGGAATTTTCCCGCAAAATAATGGTACCATTATCTGGGGATTCGGAAATATTGATGAAAATCCTCTCTTTGTCGGTGGAGATCCATTCAGTTATGAGTTATCAGAGAACTCTCCCTGCATAGATGCAGGCACTCCTGATACAACCGGCTTAAATCTCCCTGCAACGGACTTAGCAGGGAATCAAAGAATTTATAACGGGAGGATAGATATCGGAGCATACGAGTATCAAGGATATGGCATAGATGAGCCGGATACATCATTTATTCATAATTTGTATCTATTCAAAAATATTCCCAATCCTTTCAAGGAATCTACAACAATATCTTTTATTTCAGCAGATTATGAAAGAATAAAGGATTACACACTTTCTATTTATAATACCAAAGGGCAGCTTGTAAAAAGATATTATGGATCAAAGGACGACTTCTGGGTAAGAACTGAAATAGTCTGGGACGGCACGGATGAGCAGGGCAAGCAGGTTGCACCCGGAACGTATTTTTATAAGCTGGAATATAACGGGAATGCGGTTGTTAGGAAGATGACCTTGCTTCGCTAACGCTGCGCAATGTAAAATTGAAAATTAAAAATGGAAAATTGGGAAAGTAACTCAATATTCCGATGTTGAGGTGTAATGAAATAAAAGCAGATGTTGAGTACGCAATATCGGAATCTTGCGTTACTGCACTTTCGAGACCTTGCGAATGGTCGACGCAGAAGACCTTCGCAACGGTTGTACTTCATTAATCTCCATTCGGCGTTCTTCACTCATCATTCAATTTCTATTAGTGTTCATTTGCGTTAAATCGTGGTTGGTAACAACTAAAATCGGAATTTTGCATTTATAAAACCCTAATTGTGGAACAAATTATTACATGCAACAAATAAATTCCTTTTCGCGTCTTTCGTGTTTTTCGTGGTAAATATGCTACGCAATATCGGTTTTATATGTTAATGGCATCAAGTATTCACTATCCTTGACATTTCAAAAACCTCCAAGAGAAAAGAACAAAAAATTACCGGAGGACTCATGGCTGAAAAACTTGAATTTGGTTATATTTCAAGCGAAAAAGCAATGGAACTCGAAGAAACCTACGGGGCGCACAATTACCATCCCATTCCGGTTGTGATAGCAAAAGGCGATGGACCTTTTGTATGGGACCCCGAAGGAAATAAATATTATGACTTCCTTTCTGCATATTCTGCAGTTAACCAGGGACATTGTCATCCCAAAATTATTGATGCACTTATAGATCAGGCAGAAATTTTAACTTTAACATCCCGGGCATTTTTTAATAACAGACTTGGCGAATATGAAAAATTCGTTACTGAATACTTCGGATTTGAGATGGTCCTGCCTATGAATACAGGCGTCGAGGGTGTGGAAACTGCAATGAAGCTTGCACGTCGATGGGGCTATGCCCAAAAAGGGATTGAAGACAATAAAGCGAAGATCATATTTTGTGAAAATAATTTCCACGGACGAACTCTCGGTGCGATCTCCGCATCCACAGATCCTGACTGCCGCAGGCAGTTTGGTCCTTTCCTTCCCGGAATAATCAAAATACCTTATAATAACACCGAAGCGCTCGAACGAGTTTTACAGGAGCAAGGTGATGAAGTGTGCGCATTTATAGTAGAACCGATTCAGGGTGAAGCCGGTGTTTTTGTGCCGGATGAAGGGTATATCAAAAATTGCTATGACATCTGCAAAAAACATAATGTACTTTTTATCGCTGACGAAGTGCAGACAGGTATCGGACGAACTGGTCGCTTGCTTGCCTGCGATTATGAAGATGTCAAACCTGATGTGCTGATTCTTGGAAAAGCCATTTCCGGTGGAGTGCTTCCCGTTTCTGCGGTGCTTTCCAGCAGAGATATTATGCTCACGATCAAGCCCGGTGAGCATGGCTCAACCTTTGGAGGATTTCCCCTTGCATGTGCGGTGGCAACTGCTGCACTCAACGTTATAAAGGATGAAAAACTTACTGAAAATGCAGAAAGACTGGGAAGAATATTCCGTGCCGGGCTTGAAGCAATTGACTCTCCGCTCATTGAAACTGTCAGAGGAAAAGGACTGCTCAATGCTATAGTCATCATTCCCAAAGACGGCATTGATGCATGGAAAATCTGTTTGAAACTCAAAGAAAAAGGCATTCTTGTCAAACCGACACATGAAATTATTATTCGTTTTGCCCCGCCTCTCGTCATTACGGAAAATCAGATCCGGGATTCGCTTGCACGAATAAAAACAGTATTTGATGAGATCGAAATATGAAAATAGGAATTCGCAGAGAAGATAAAAGCAAGTGGGAACGACGAGTAGCTCTCACGCCTGAACATGTGGCACTGCTGAAAGATAAATTTGGTATTCAAACGGTTGTACAGCCATCTGAGATTCGCATTTTTTCTGATGATGAGTACAAAAACGCTGGGGCAATCATACAGGAAGACCTTTCTGAATGTCCTGTAATTTTTGGCGTGAAAGAGATGCCCTCGTCCTTTTTCCTGCCCGGAAAAACCTATGTGTTTTTCTCCCATGTGATCAAGGGACAGCTATATAATATGAAGATGCTGCAACGCTTGATGGACCTGAAATGCAATCTTATTGAATATGAAAAGATCGAGAATGACAAAGGTCAAAGATTGATATTTTTCGGCAGACATGCAGGCATTGCTGGCATGGTGGATTCACTCTGGGCTTATGGACAGCATCTCAAATACGAGGGAATGCACACTGCTTTTGAAAGAATCAAAAAAGCTTATGAATATGAATCTGTGGATGATATTAAGGTTGCCTTAAAGAAGATGGGGAATGAAATATCTGAAAAGGGATTGCCAGATGAGATTTGCCCTCTCGTGGTTGGATTTACCGGCTACGGAAATGTTTCTAAAGGTGCACAGGAAATCCTGGATTGTTTCCCCTTTATTGAGATTATCCCTGAAGATCTTCTTTCATTGAAAAAGAACAACAATATTTCCAAAAATCATCTTTACAAAGTTGTGTTCAAAGAAAACGACATTGTTGAACCCAAAGATGAATCCGCGAAGTTTGAGCTACAGAACTATTTTAGTCATCCAGAAAAATATAAGTCCCAATTTACTAAATATATACCTCACCTTACCATTCTTATGAACTGTATTTATTGGTCGCTCGGTAGTCCGAGACTTGTCACAAAAGCTGCTTTGAAGGAACTTACTACAGGCAGCAAACAGCTTAAATTAAAGGTGATAGGGGACATAAGCTGTGATATTGAGGGGTCGATCGAGATCACCAGCAAAATTACAGAACCGGACAATCCGACTTACATTTATGATCCTCTGACAGATAATGTGACTGATGGAAATGAAGGCAATGGGGTCATTGTTGTGGGTCGCGATAATCTGCCCTGCGAGATTCCAAAGGATGCCTCAACCTCTTTTGGTGAAGCGCTGGTAGATTTTGTTCCAAACCTGTTCGCAGCTCAAAGTACTGGAAGACTGAAAGTCATAGAGCTTCCGAAAGAATTTCAAACTGCTTTGATCCTGCATGATGGTAATCTTACAAAAGATTATACTTATATCAAGAAATTTTTATAAGGAAAGAAAGGATAATTCGATGAAAAAAGTACTTATTCTGGGGGCTGGACTTGTTTCCAGACCTCATGTGAACTATCTACTTGCTCAAAAGGATTTTTTGGTAACAGTGGCAAGCCGAACAGTTAGCAAGGCAGAAAAACTTGTTGCAGATCACCCGAACGGAAATCCTGTCGAGCTTAATGTCAAAGATGATGATATGCTGGATAAACTCGTTTCCGAGCACGACCTTTCTGTAAGTTTACTGCCATATACCTATCATGTGAAAGTGGCAAAGCTATGTATCAAGCACAGAAAGCATATGGTCACCACATCATATGTAAGCGA
The DNA here is from genome assembly GCA_030613025.1 of Candidatus Cloacimonadota bacterium. Classification (GTDB taxonomy): domain Bacteria; phylum Cloacimonadota; class Cloacimonadia; order JGIOTU-2; family JGIOTU-2; genus Celaenobacter. The sequence goes on along the minus strand of JAUWMT010000025.1, from coordinate 30,600 downwards.
TGCAATGAGAGAGCTTGATGCCCAGGCACGTGAAGCAGATGTGCTTCTTCTTAACGAGATCGGCGTCGATCCCGGTATCGACCACATGTCTGCAATGAGAGTTATTGACGGAGTGAAAGAGAAAAATGGCAGGATCGAGAGTTTCAAATCCTTCTGTGGCGGACTTCCTGCACAGGAAGCTAATACAAATCCCTGGGGATACAAATTTTCGTGGAGTCCACGTGGCGTTGTCATGGCTGGGAAGAACTCAGCTAAATGGCTTGAAGATGGAAAGATAATCGATGTTCCCGGACCAGAGCTGTTTGCCCATCACTGGGAAATAGAAATTCCTGAATTCGGCAAACTGGAAGGTTATCCAAATAGAAATTCTGTTCCATATGTTGACATATACACCATCAAGGATACAAAAACAATGTTCCGTGGTACGCTTCGCTATCCCGGCTGGTGTGCTACTATGAAGAAGATCGCTGACTTCGGGCTTCTTGATGACGAAAAGGAATATGATCTTGATGGTTTGACCTATGCTGATTTTATGAAGAAATTAGTCACAGTCAAATCTCACAAAATACTGAAAGAGGACCTTGCCGAACAGTGGGATATTCCAGTTGATGCAAATCCTATGTATAGAGTAGAATGGCTTGGACTCCTCGGTGATGAAAAGGTTGGATTACAAAAGGGAACTGCTATGGATGTGTTCTGCAATGCTCTTAATGAAAAACTGACTTATGAGCCGGGCGAGAGGGATCTTCTTGTGCTTCATCATGAATTTATTGCAGAATTCCCGAATAAAAAACAACATATTACTTCAACAATGATAGACTATGGAATTCCAAATGGTGATTCCTCGATGTCAAGCACTGTGGGACTACCTGCAGCAATTGCAGTGAAGCTCATCCTTCAGGGAAAAATTCAAGAAAAAGGTGTGAAGATCCCTGTTGAGCCGGAAATCTATATACCCGTACTTGATGAATTGAAAAATCAGAACATCGAGTGTGTGGAGCGTTTTGAAGACATGTAAAAATTTCATTTTTAGATTATTTAATAGCCCTTGAAGGAAAACTTCGAGGGCTTTTTTTCATTCGTCTTTACTCGTTCCCAAGTTCAACTTGAAAACGAGAAATGATTAGAACGTAGGAACAAGGAGCAAATAGTACAATTTCCTTCCTGAATACATGGTATAAGACTCTTTTATTTTGCAGAACAAAAAATTACATTCGATAAATATTGACAACCTGCTCACAATTTTTCACTTAATAATCAACACTATTTGCGGAGCAATTTGAATGAATAAAGCATCCTTTACAAAAACGAAGATCATCTGTACAATTGGACCGGCAACTTCAAGCATTGAACAAATAATGAAGCTTGCCCGTGCCGGAATGAACGTGGCGCGTTTGAACTTCTCGCACGGTACTCATGAAGAGCACAAGCAGCATATCAGAAACATTAGAACTGCATCTAAGAAGCTTGGATGCCATATTCCCATCTTTGCAGATCTCAGCGGACCAAAATTGCGTATCGGGAATGTTGAAAATGAGTTCGAGGTAGCAGCTAATGACACGCTCATTATTACGACTGAGAGTATCATTGGTTCTCCACAAAAAATCAGCACTTCATATTCCAATCTTCCGCAAGATGTGAAAAAAGGTGATGCTATCCTTATTGATGACGGTTATATCTCGCTTGAAGTAAAAGATATAATTGGAAATGAGGTTCATTGTATTGTTACGGATGGCGGTATTATCAGATCCCGGAAAGGCATGAATCTGCCGGGTGTCCGAATTAGCACACCAACTATCACGGAAAAGGATATTAAGGATATTGATTTTGCACTTGGACAGGGCATTGATTTTTTTGCACTCTCCTTTGTACGATCTTATCATGATATTGATGAACTGAGAGAGATTTTGCTGCAAAAGAATGCTCACAATCCTATAATTGCAAAAATTGAAAAACCTGAAGCCATAGAAGATATTGATGAGATCATTTCCCATTCTGATGCTGTGATGATCGCTCGAGGCGACCTAGGAGTGGAGATGCCCACAGAGGAAGTGCCGCTTCTCCAGAAGAAGATCATAGAAAAGTGCATGAAGGCAAGTACTCCTGTAATCACTGCAACACAGATGCTTGAATCTATGGTGGAAAATTCGCTTCCGACCCGTGCGGAAGCCAGCGATGTGGCAAATGCAGTTTTTGACGGTACAGATGCGGTTATGCTGAGTGCAGAAACTTCAATCGGCAAACATCCGGGCGCTGCAGTGGCAATGATGAAGAAGATCATTACTCGCGCTGAGCGGGAATGTACTCCAAATCCGGAACTCTTCAGCTCATCCTTCCGTACTAACCAATTCGCCATCGATCTATCAAAAGCAGCATGCGCGATCGCGCAGGATACAAACGCATCTGCGATCTTTGCAATCACGAAAACAGGAAGAACTGCCCGACATCTTTCCAAATTCCGCGTGCAAACACCAATCTATGCCTTCACAGAGAACAAGCTCACAATAAGTTTTCTTCAACTGGTCTGGGGTGTGAACTGTTATTTGTTAACGAATCTCGAAGAGACAGATGTCACGCTTCAAAAAGTGAAGAAGTTTGCTCTGGAGCAACATCTTATTGAGAAAGATAACATAATAGTCTTTGTTGCAGGTATCCCATTGCAGACCAGCACGGAGGTCAATATGATAAAATTGGATAGAGTATAAACGATGGTTTTCTTTTCGGGCTAATTTTTCTATGAAAATACGAAAAGTAGAAAAAGGCAGCAAGAGCTGATGTGAAATGAGTAAGCCAACAAATTTGACAATCTACAATAGCATTACATTTCTTACAACCAAATATTGATAAAATATAAGGAATAAAATGCTAAACCACGAAACACCAGTCTTCTCCGCCAGCTGGCGGATACGCCAAGGCAGGCACGAAATTAATAAAATAACGTTTAAAAGAATATTTTCTCTTAAAACCTGTTTTCGTGCTTTTAGTGCTTTTTGTATGCCACGGCGTAGTGAAATGGAGACGGGTGGTAAAAATATTTATATATAAGGAGTAATGATGATCAAAAAGACACCCTTTTATAATATTCACAAAGAAAAGGGAGCAAAAATATTGCCCTTTGCAGGTTATGAAATGCCGATCCAATACCAAAACGGTATCGTTCATGAGCATAAAAAAGTCCGTGAATCTGTTGGCATGTTCGATCTCAGCCACATGGGGGAATTTATTGTAAAGGGCTCCAAAGCCCTTGAATTTTTGCAGAAAACAACTATCAATGATGTTTCCGAACTTGTGATCGGGCAGGTACAATACAGCAATATGTGCTACCTTGATGGAGGGATCGTAGATGATCTACTTGTTTATAGAGATGAGAATTTTTACTATCTTGTTGTAAATGCATCAAATCTGGAAAAGGATTTTGAGTGGTTGAAGAGCAATCTTATTGATGACGTAGAGCTTATAAATGTGAGCGATGATACTGCCCTTATCGGTGTGCAGGGACCTCAGGCAGAAACGGTGGTGCAGAAGCTTATAAAGGATGATCTGTCAACACTCGTGTACTATCATTTTATACATTCTGAGATAGATGGTGTGCCAGCAATGATCTCCAGAACCGGCTATACCGGCGAAGATGGTTTTGAGATATATTTCACAGACCTAGATAGGGCAGAAGATTTGTGGCATAAAGTGGAAAAAGCCGGCGAAGAATTTGATGTCGAACCGATCGGACTTGGTGCTCGTGACACACTCCGTCTGGAAATGAAATATCCTCTTTATGGAAATGATATTGATAAAGATACCAATCCGCTGGAAGCAGGACTCCGCTGGGCAGTGAAGTTTGAAAAAGGTGATTTTATCGGAAAAGAAGTGCTGGAAAGAGTTAAGCAGGAAAAGATACATAGAAAGCTTATTCCTTTTGTAATGGATGGAAAAGGCATTCCACGACCACATTATAAAATTTTCAAAGATGGTGAAGAGATTGGAGAAGTGCGCAGCGGTACAATGTCACCGAGTTTGGGAGTCGGTATCGGAACGGGTTATGTGCATCGCGATTATATGAAATCAGGAAATCTGATCGAAATTGACATCCGGGGGAAAATGTATCCTGCCACGGTCATCAAGCCGCCATTTTATAAAGAAGGGACTATAAAGAAATAAACCACGAGTCGTGAATCGTCTCCGTAATGAGAATAGCATCCGCCGGCTGGCGAATAAATTTCCAATAATCAAAAAAGCAAACCCAAAAAACAAAATTGACATTCTTGAGTGGAGCGTAGCGGAGCGAAGAATCTCCCAAGTTATTGATCTATCGTGGAAAAAAAGGGCTGAAAATTTTCAGCCCCTACAATTTATTGCTCTTAACCAAGTCCCACAGACTGTGTGAAAACTGATGAAATGCTCGATATTTTCTCAACCCCCTCTAACTCCCCCCATTTAGGGGGAGAATCTATCTCCTTTTGCCGTAGGCAGTTCCCTTCCCCTTCGATAGGGGGAAGGGTTAGGGATGGGGATCGTTATAACTTAAAAAAATCATTTTCACACAAGCCCCCAGCTTGGTAAAGCATTGTTCATACAAGAATTATTTCATTAGGATGAGCTTCTTCGTTCCTTCCAGCCTTGCGAACGGTTGACGTAGGAATCCTTCGCAATGGTTCGGTAATATTTTTCATAGTTCTATTTTATTATTATCAGTTTCTTCGTCTCTGCTGTTTTACCATTCACCAATAATTTATACAAATACACACCTGCTTGAAGATTTTTTCCACTCTCATCTGTGCCATCCCAATCCAAAGTTTTTGATGAGGCCACTCCGGAATAAAGCGATTTCACAAGCTGACCTTTAAGATTATAAATTTTCAGTTCAACTTTTGCTGTTTGATGTAGATTGAAAGAAATCTTAGTGCTTGAAATAACAGGATTGGGTTCGTTCTGGAATAAGCCATAACGCACCGGTTCAGGTATCAAACCACTTCCCGGATCAGGTTGATCAGGAATAGTAAGTTGTGCCACTTTATCATAATGATTTACCATTCCGCTGTAATCAATGGATTCCAACCAGTAATAGTATATGTCTCCAACTTCCGGGTTCTCAATATTGTCTTCATACAGATATGAATGCTGTTGTGTGGTTGTGCCATGTCCTTCAATAAATTCTGATATTTTCTTTGATGTGGTAAAATCATTTTCTTCATTACGATAAACAAACCAGCCCATGTTGTCAGTTTCCGATTGAGTTGACCAGTATAATGTTGGAGTATTTTCTATGAATTGAGCAGTGAAGGTGGAAAGTTCAACTGGGAGGGAACCAGCATCATCCCAATATTCATAAGCTCCTATATCAGTTGTTCCATTTCTACCTGCACCGCGCTGATCGGTAGTCGGAGCGCCGCCGCTTGTTCCTGCATCAATTGCCACGCTGCCTAAGGTGGTTTTGAGGGTTTCGGTTCCATTAAGTGTATGATTTTCTTCGAGAGTATTACTTAGATGATCACCGCATTGTGTACCCGTATAACATCCTGTACCGGTTAAAAAATCATAATTTGAAGATTCCACTGCATTATAGCCGTTGTTTGTAACCGTTCCACTATCTTTATAAAAATCAGCATAAATTCCATCTGACGTATTATTGTTGGCAATGAGGGTGTTTTTGATATAAAGATGCTCGCTGCCGTCGTTGTAGATACCGCCGCCGTTGTATTTGCAAGTGTTTCCGCTTATGGTGCAGTTAGTAAGCGTCAGCGTGCTTTTATTCCTGATACCGCCGCCGGCACCGGCGGCAGCAGTGTTTCCGCTTATAGTGCAATTCGTGAGCGTCACCGTGCCGTCGTTGTAGATACCGCCTCCGTTGTGGTTGACGGCAGTGTTTCCGCTTAAAGTGCAATTCTCGAGCGTCAGCGTGCTATTATTCCTGATGCCACCGCCGTCGCTGCCGGCAGAGTTACCGCTTACAGTGCAATTCATAAGCACCAGCGTTCCATTGTTAAAGATACCGCCGCCGTCCAAAACTCCGCCTACCTTGCCATGCTGTATGGTCATATCTTTTAAAGTTACAGTGTTTCCTGAAGCAATTTCAAATACTCTGTCTGTCGCAGACCCTTGATTTGCATGAGCCTGAACAATGGTGGAACCTGCACCCTGTCCCTGAATTGTAAGGTTTTTGTTTACAGTGATACCTGCTTCTGTATGCGTGGCATCTTCAACGCTGATGATATCACCGTTGAACGTTCCTGCGTCATTAATCGCCGCCTGAATCGTGGTGAAATTACAGCCACTTGCACCAACTGTATAAGTAGTTGCCAACAGGTTTGTACTCATTGCCAATAACATTATCAGCAATACTCCTAAAACTAAGTTTCTTTTTAACATTTTTTTCTCCTTCTAATAATTCATAATTGGTTATTAATTAAGACAAATATAAACATCAAACAAATAGAGAATAATCATGTCTGTAATAGTTTGAGCAACTATATGTAATCAACTGGAATTTAGTTTTTTTATAGATCAAATTAAAATCAAAAACAAGATCTATTTCAAATCCCAAAGCTACGATTTATTAAAAACAATTTTATTAATTAATTTTTAATATTGTCAAATTTTTTTTATATTTTGATTCACATTTGTCCTGAATAATTTTAAAAAGGGATGATTCCTAAATTTCATGAGACATAGAATTATATTTTTTTCGATGGTATCAATCATTTCTAAATATGAAGCTAAGTAAAGTTTTCATTTTATTCTTGACAACTAAAACCCGATTTCTTTTTTGATAACCACAAATTGCAATCGAGCATACCCCATGAGGAGATTGGATAAGTAATTTGTAATTTTTTGGATTTCTTGTAAACTATAAATCAGTTTAATCAAACAAAAATGCATTCAGTTCCACGAAAGGATTATCATGGTTAATACAATCGGCCGTTTAACAGATCGAGAAGAAAAAGAACTTCAGCAGGAGACTATTGCTGCTCTTGAGATATATAATACAAATGTGAAAAAGGGTACGAAGAAAATAGAAGAACTTGCTGCCTGCAAGAATTATTTTGGCAGAGAAATCGTTGGCAAAACTGCTGCTGAATCAGAAGAAAAAGAAAAACTCGCAGAGCTGATGAGGGGATTGCTGGATTCCAAGAACTATGCAAAACGTGCAACCGCCCTCTTCTTTTTTCTCTATTATTATAAAAAGCAGCCGGAAGAAATGATCGAAATTGTGAGCGACTATTACGATTCCATCAAATGGGAAGCAGAGAACATAATGGACCAATTCTGGAAAGACTATCCACAGCTTATGAAACAGAATATGCTCAAATGGATCGAGAGCGATGACGAAAGAAAGCGATCATTATCCTTTCATGGCTTGGAAAACTTTTCTGAAAAAGATCCTCATTTTGTAATGGAATTCATTACCAAAATTATTGATGACGAGAGTCTCGAAGTGCAGAAAAAGATCACTCACACGCTCATTCAGATTGCACGTTCGCGTCCCGCAGAAGTGTATCCCTACGTGCAGGAACTTCTCAAAGAAGCCGATGACCGCAGAGTGAAGACTATCTGGGTTTCAATGAAGAAATTGGCGAATAGTTTGAAAAGCTCCAATTCCAAAGAGAAGAACAGTGACTTTGCACTTCTCACAAGAAACACTATTAAAGATTGGCGTTCCGATAAAAATAAAAAAGTACACATTATGGGTGATAAGCTCTATTATATCATAAAGGATATCTGAAAATTTCTGGTTAGAGAACTCAGATTTTATAGCAGATACTATAAAGGTAAAATGTGATCTATTTAAGTAATTTCCATCCTGTTAAAGTTGAATTACTAATTACTCCCGATGCATCGGGACTAATAAAATTTCAAATGACGAATAAAAAAAATCTAAAGATTCAAAACATTGGTTGAGAATGATTTCAAAAACAGTTCCACAATTAAAAATGAAGCAAAAATTTATTGGAAAGAAGCTCATGAACTTGATCACATTAGATATTAATACTATTAGATATTTTTTCTGATATATATGAAATTATCTAGCGGGGTAAATTTAATTTTCTCATCAATTATAATTAAACCAACGAATAAAAATTGTTTTGACATTTTATTTGACATTAGTCCCGACTTGTCGGGAAGAAATTAATTGAAATCTTACTTAACTTTCTAAGTATATATTATAAAGGTAAAATATGATCTATTTAAGTAATTTCCACTTCTACGAAACTTCAATTAGGGAGCGAATATGCAACACACCGATATTATAATTAGAAATGGCTACATCGTAACGATCAATCCTGAAATGGACATCCTAGAAAATGGCGCTCTTGCAATTGAAAAAGGAAAAATACTGGCGATCGGAAACACTGAAGAAATTGAGAAAAATTATACAAGCGAAAATGTGATTGATGCTTCATCAAAAATAGTTATGCCCGGTTTGATAAACGGACACAGTCATATTGCCATGACCTATCTGCGTGGCTATGCAGATGATATTTTGCTCCGGGCATGGCTGGAAGATCATATCTGGCCTGCCGAAGCACGATTTGTAAAAGCTCAATTCGTGTATGATGCAGCGATTCATGGCTGTGCAGAACTTATAAAGAACGGTATCACAATGATAGATGACATGTATTTTTATTCCAAAGAAACTGCACGAGCTGCGACAAAAGCAGGTATGCGTGCAATTCTTGGAGAGGGTATTCTTGATTTCCCAATGGCTTTTCATAAAACTCCTGAAAGTATGATTAATTATGCACTTGAAGGTCATGAAGAATTCAAGGATAATGAGCTGATAGATTTTGCTTTAATGCCTCACTCCATCTATACCTGTTCAAAGGAAAATCTTATTATTGCAGCGGAAGAAGCCCGCGCTCACGACATGCTAATTCATACTCATCTCTCAGAAACCAAAAAAGAAGTTGTTGACTGCCTGAAAGCTCATGGAGTCCGTCCGGTACAATATTTGGATTCTATCGGTTTTCTTGGAAATGATGTGTCCATTGCTCATGGCGTGTGGATCGATGATGATGAACAGAAATTGCTCGCAAAAAAAGGTGTTGGTGTAAATATCTGTACTGAATGCAATCTGAAACTTGCATCCGGGTTTGCTCCCATCAAGGGCTATAAAGAGAATGGAGTCACGATTTCACTGGCTACTGATGGCGTGGCAAGTAATAATAATCTCAGCATTCTCGATGAGATGGATATGACTTCAAAAGTGCATAAAGCCATAAACAACGATCCCACATTCCTGCCTGCCGAAGAGGTTGTGCGCATGGTTACCATCGAACCGGCAAAGATATTCAATAAAGAGGATGAGGTCGGTTCTCTTGAAGTGGGGAAAAAGGCGGACATTATTCTTCTTGAGCGTGATAAGCTTGAGAATATGCCGATGTATAATGTGTATTCTCATCTTGTATATACAATGCACAGCGAGTCGGTTCAGGATGTAATTATTAACGGCAAAGTGCTCATGCGGGACAGAAAGTTAGTTGAGATTGATGAAGATGAACTCTTTGAAAAAGCAAAGTATTATCAGAAAGAACTGCAGAAAAACTAAATCAAATTAATTTCTCTATAAAAAGAATATCGAAGATCATTCATATATGAAGTAATCCCATCCATAAAACCTTTACAGCCGGACAAAAAAATACGGCTTTTTTTTCACGCAGAGATCACAAAGAATTCGCAGAGCACGCTGAGAAAATATTAAGAAAAATATTCATTTTATTTTCTGGATCAGTGTTTATTAGTGTTAATCTGTGTTGCATTTCCATTTTCTTGATTTTTTTCGTGTTTTTCGCCTGCCTCGTCGTAATGTAACGGAGACGGGTGCGTTTCGTGGTTAAATTTCCAATTTCAAATTTCCATTAACTTTGACAAAAAATACTACCAACCTAAATTGTAATAGAATTAAATAGAATATTATTTTTTTGGAGCATACATGAAAAAATATTTTTTTGCAGCCCTCGGTGCACTGCTGTTGACCTTCAGCGTTGCCCATGCATCAAACCTTGAAGTGGACTTCACTTTTGACAGACCCTCAATTTCCGAAAATCGTATTGTAACCGATTTCATTACAAAGCAGCAGGTTCCCGGCGAACCGCTTATTCCTTTTTACGGAGCAAAGATACTTCTTCCCTTTGGCGAGAAGATAGTTAATATCCAAATAATTCATTCAGACTGGGAACTCGTTACTTCCGACATGTACATTGATTTTACCAGAACTCCGCAACCCACGAGTGTACAAGAGGTTATCCCCACACAAAAGAATGAAGTGATTTATCAATCAAATGTTCCTTATCCTGCTGTAGAGTATGAGCTTATCAGTACTGAGATGTACACAGGTCATTCCATAGCTTTGATCAATATATATCCCATCAGATATATACCCGGAACAGGAACGGTTGAGTATGCTTCGAACTGGACACTGGAAGTGGAAACTGCATTAGATGCCGCGATTGCAGATCATCAATCAAAAATGCTGCAGAATACCAATGCAATACTCAGCGAGCTTGATAATATGGTTGATAATGCCCACGAAAAGCACTCATATATTGGAAAAGAAGCCCAAACATTCTACCGTGATAATCTCATCGATCCTGCCGATCCTCACGACTATATTATTATTACTTCAGAAATTTTTCTTCCCACCTTTACCGATTTTAGGGATTGGAAAATAAACAGGGGTGTACAAGCAGAGATATATACAGTTGAAGATATTTATGACAATTATTCCGGCACGACCAATGCTGACAAAATTCGCAATTTCATTATCCTCGCCTATATTTCCTGGCTTGGTTCAAGTAATCCGCTTGAGTATGTGCTTCTTGGCGGAGATGATGAGATCATACCAAGTGTGAAATTTTATGTCCAGGCAGGCAGTACAATAGGTCACATTCCTTCAGATCTCTATTACGGCGGACTGGATGGCAACTGGAACGCCGATGGCGATAACAGATTTGGTGAGATGGAAGATGATCCCGATTTCTATCCCGAAGTTGCTGTAGGTCGAATTCCCGGAGATGTTCAGCAGGATTTTGTGAATGCTATTTATAAAATTCAGAGTTATACAGATATCCCAAAACCTGCGCTTGAAAAGGCATGTATGGTTGGGGAAAATCTTAATTGGAATCCCGTAACCTGGGGTGGCGATTATAAAGACGATGTTGCAACCCGTATTCCTGTTGATAATTATCATTTTTATACATTATATCAGCGCGAAGGAACCTATTCCGGAACTGCAGTGAAGAATGCGATCAATTCAGGCATGGGTATCATCAATCATATGGGACATGCGAATTACAGTATTCTTATGGGAATGAGCCCGAACACACCCGATACTTTTATTAATGACGAGTATGGCTTTATCTATACGCAGGGCTGCCTTCCCGCTGCCTTTGATAACGGCACAAGCGGCTCTTCAGAATGTGTGGGCGAACGTCTTGTTATCGCTGAGCACGGTCCAATGGCATTCATCGGAAATACCCGCTATGGCTGGTATTCTCCCGGCTCGATAGAAGGACCTTCACAGCAATTTGACCGAACATTCTTTGATGCACTTTTTATAGAGAATATCACAGAGCTGGGAAAAGCAAACGACTACTCAAAAACAGCCCTTGTTTCGACTGTTAATAGTCCATGGATGCGTTGGTGTTATTATGAGCTTGTGGTTTTTGGCGATCCCGGAACTGCGATCATTATGACAGATGGTGAATTTCCTTATGTGGAAGTCAGCAATATTGAATTTTTTGATACTTCAGGAGATAATGACGGCATAATCAATCCAGGCGAAGAGATCGAAATGGTGGTCGAGATACAAAATTTGCCGGACTGGCAGCTTGCCGAAAATATCGAAGTTGAGTTCATTTGTGACAGCAGCTTCATTGTGATTCAGAACAGCACGCACAATTACGGCTCTCTTGCTGCAGGCAACACCGCAGATAATAGTTCCAATCCTTTTACCTTTACTGTGAGCAATAGCTGCGGGTATGAGGACATTCATTTCCAACTGCATATCACTGCAAATCAGACTGCTACCTATCCTTTTGATAAGATGTATTACGATACATTCCAGGTTTCTCTGTTGCAGTATAACTGGCCTATATATCTCGGCGTGGAAGTGAAATCTTCACCCATTGTTATTGATCTTGATAACGACGGAGAAGAGGAGATCGTGACTGTGGATCGTATGGGAAATATCTATGCCATCACTGCTGATGCCCAGACAAAACCCGGTTTCCCGATCGCACTCGAGGATGAGGTTTGGGAATCTCTCGCTGCAGGTGATGTTGATAATGACGATGAACTCGAACTTGTCATAGCCGGCAGAAACGGTACTGTATATGCGCTTAATCACGATGGCTCGCAGGTCTTTACTTATACAACCGGCGGTCAGATAATTACCACTCCTGCTCTTGCCGACCTCGATAATGATAACTATCTTGAAACGATCATTTCCTGCATTGACGGCAAGCTCTACGTGATTGACCACGAAGGAAATGATTTCCTGAATTTCCCGCATGAGTTTGATGCACCGCTCTGTTCTGATGTGGCAGTTGGTGATATCAATGAAGATGGTGTGATAGATATGGTTGTCGGATTAACAAATGGGAAAATATATGCCATTGACAGCAATGCCGAGGTGCTCACAGGATTTCCAGTTCAGACAGAATCCCATGTTTGGGCATCTCCGATAATCTTTGATACGAATTATATCACCTTTGGAAATAGCAGCAACAAACTGTACATTATAGATCACACAGGTGCGATCATTCATGAGGAATATCTCTCTGCAAGCTTGTTCTCCTCACCAATTGCCTTTACAAAAAATCCGGGTGGCATTTTCAATATTGGTTATTCATCTTTGGATGGAGAGGTAAAGCTGCTCGAAGCTAACGGCGCAACGATTGACGGCTGGCCCCAGAGTATGAATAGCTCCTCAAAAACAAGCCCGGTTGCAGCAGATATCAATAATGACGGCAGTGTGGAAATACTTGCTTCAACATTTGGTGGAAAAATCTATTGCTATGCCTATGACGGCACACTGCTTCCGGAATTTCCAATTTGCAATCCGACCTCAGTTACTTCACCAATTGCCCTTCACGATCTTGATGACGATGGTGACTACGAGATCATAGCCGGCTCCACTTCAGGTATTTCGGTTTGGGATTATAAAGGGCTTTACGGCTCGTTCCATCCATGGACGATCTATCGCGGCAACATACAGAGAACAGGCAACTATGCAGATAATATGACTTATGCAGTTGAACCGGAAATTTCATCCAATGATTTTGCCCTTTATCAAAATTTCCCGAATCCATTCAAAAATTCTACAGTGATCTCATATAATCCCGGCACATTCCATTTTGAACAGGCAAAGGTGGCGGTTTTCAATATCAAAGGGCAAATGGTTTGTGAAATTCCATTTGCAATCGGCTCTTATTCCGTTCAATGGGATGGCAGGGATCACAGCGGCAGAGCGCTGGCAAATGGCGTTTATCTTTACAAATTATTGACAGAGAATTACGAGTCCGGCGTAAAAAGATTATTATTGATCAAGTAAATACATTTTAGGTGCACCCATAGCTCAGTTGGTAGAGCAGCTGACTCTTAATCAGCGGGTCCTGGGTTCGAGCCCCGGTGGGTGTACCATTTTTTTTTAAGCTTTACAATACAACCCAACTTCATAAAGAAGATTCATCAGAAATTTCTTGCTATAAAATTAGCACACTCAATATTTTACAACATGAATAAGAGGTTTTTGTTATGAATGGAAAATCGTTAGATACGAAAGAAGATGTAATAAAAAAATTAAGAACAATCGCACCGCAGGTTTTTAACGAAGATAAAATCGATTGGGAAAAACTCAAATCCACTTTTGGAGATGATATAAATTTTGCCGATGAAAGATATGTCTTAAACTGGGCAGGAAAATCAGATGCTTTCAGAGCAATTCAAACACAAACGACTGCAACATTGATTCCCGATAAAGAAGAATCTGTAAATTTTGATGAAACCGGAAATCTCTTTATTGAAGGTGAAAATCTGGAAGTACTGAAAGTTTTGCAAAAAGCATATTACGGCAAAATTAAAATGATCTACATCGATCCGCCTTACAACACTGGAAATGATTTTATTTATAATGACAAATTTGCCGAAAAGAGAGATGAATATCTTCTTCGTTCCGGTGAAAAAGATGAAGAAGGACTTTTAACAAATGAAAATCTGTATCGAAAAAATTCCAAAGAAAGCGGACATTACCATTCCAACTGGCTTACAATGATGTATCCTCGTTTGTTCCTTGCTCGCAACCTGCTTCGTGATGATGGGGTTATTTTTATTAGTATCGGACAAGATGAAATACACAATTTAATTTTGATAATGAATGAAATATTTGGTGAAGAAAACCATATAGGCAATTTCGTTAGGTTAATGAAAACTGGAGGAAATAAAGGTACTTTTTTTTCTCCAAACACAGAATATATTGTGATTTATGCTAAACACATAAACGAATTAAATGGATTCAGAGATGATTTACCCGAAAGTTTAATAAAAAAAGTATATACACAAATTGAAGATAAAGGCCCGAAAAAAGGAGAGAAATACAGAATAATGGGGCTTTATCAAGCTGGATTAGATGTACGTCCCAATCAAAGATACTGGATTAAGTGTCCCGATTGCAGTTATGTAATACCCCCTGGAAGTAGCATACCTCTAAAAATAAAAGATGGCAATAAAACTACACCACATAATGGAGATGGTGTGTGGCGCTGGACTTACGAAACTTTTGTAAATGAGATGAATAAAAATAATATTCTTTTTAAAAAAACAAAAACTTCAAGCTTAATTAACGAAAAAGGCGAAAAATCAATTTGGAATATTTATACAAAAATTTGGCTAAAAGATAGGCTGAAAGAAGGAAGAATACCAACAGACTTTATAACTAAATTTGAGAATAGACATAGCTCTCAAGAAATGAAAGAATTAGATATTCCTTTTGATTTTGCAAAACCTCAAAAATTAATTAAGTATTTATTAAAGATATCACAATTAAAAAATAACGATATAATTCTCGATTTCTTCTCCGGTTCTTCCTCAACAGCTCACGCAGTTCTTGATTTAAACAAAGAAGATGCTTCGACTCGCCTATGCTCCGCTATGGCGCAGCAGGCAGGCTCAGCACAAGTTTATGGCAGCCGTAAATTCATAATGGTGCAACTACCCGAAAAAACAGACGAAAAATCGGAAGCATATAAAGCGGGATTTGAAACAATTGCAGACATTGGTAAAGAACGAATCAGAAGAGTAATAAAGAAGATACAATCGGAACCACGAATTGACACGAATAAACACGAAAAGGAGCAGCCCGATATATTCAAAAATGAGGACAAAATTAGTGATAATTCGAGTAAATCCGTGTTTTCAAAACAAGATCTCGGTTTCAAAGTGTTCAAGTTGCATGAGTCCAATTTCAAGATCTGGCGTGGTGATAAATTTGAAACTGAACAAGAACTGGAAAAACAGTTAGAAACATTTGTAAACCCGGTAAAAGAAGGATCAACCGAAGAGAATATGCTGTATGAACTTCTATTAAAATCCGGGATAGATTTGAATTGTAAAATTGAGAAAATTCCCCTCTCGCTTGTCACGCCGGAGCGTTGCAAAGGCGGAAGAGGGGTGGATCCCGACTTGTCGGAAGACGGGGTGTGTTATTATTTAATCAACGAAAATGAATTGATAATTGCATTATCAAAAATCAATGAAGAAATTATAAAAAACATCATTGAAGCAAAACCGCAGAAAGTAATTACTCTTGACAAACTTTTCGAGGGAAACGATAAATTAAAAACCAATACGATCTTGCAGATGAAAGATGCGGGGATTGAATTTAAGGCGGTGTGAAAATAGTGAGTTATAAAAGTGCACAATTAATCGATATGAAGGTTGCCGAAAGTGATTATTTCCTTAATGAAATAAAAAATAGTAAAGTTGATGTTTTGATTATCAACAGTTTAGTAAATGCCTTTGTCTCATCGTGTAGAAATATTACTTTTGCACTTCAATATGTTTTACATAACTCCGAGAGGTTTCATGTTTGGTATAATGAAAAACAAGAGTATATGAAAAAGAATATTTTTTTTCGTTTTTTTAATGAATATAGGCGTTTGTCTATACATGAAGGACAATATTTTATTAAACGTGGAGACATGAAAAATGGTAAAATATCATGGTATTTTGGTACAATTAAAGACATTCAATTTAATGATGATGTATTTATTATCTGTAACAAATATTTTATTGAATTGCTACAACTAATTCTTGATTGTTATCAAGAGTTTAAACTTACTCTAAGCGCTAAATGGTATTATACACAAAACAATTTTAAAATGCTAAATAAAACTATTTCTGAAGCTGAGACCGAATTGGGGTTTCCTTCAAATTGGACTAAAATAAATGGCAATAAAGAAGAATTGCCTAAATGATGGGCTGTTTTACGACGAAATGTAACTGGCTGTGAAATAAATCATTTGTTTAAAATGTATCTTAATAAATATTTTCAAGAACCTGATGATATTTGAAAGATTCTGAGATAGAATTTAACTTAGTAAAAGGATATAAAAATGACTGAGTCACCATTTGAAATGAGGTTTGACCCTCAAACAATCAAGCATCTTGGTGTAAGAATGTATTCCAGGCTTGCACCCGCATTAGCGGAAATTATTTCAAATGCATATGATGCCGATGCAAATAATGTCACCATTGTTTTGACTGAAGAAAATGGAATTCCAAAAGAGATACGGATTGAAGATGATGGAACAGGAATCCCACATGATGAAATCAATAGCAAATTTCTAGTAATTGGTAGAAATAGGCGTGATGATGAAGGGGACAAGCCTTCAAAAAAATATAATCGCTTGCCTACAGGTAAAAAAGGCCTTGGGAAACTTGCTCTGTTTGGACTTGCCAAAACAATTACTATTTCAACAAGGCAATCTGGAAAACAAAATGAATTTGTATTAGACTGGGATGATTTAATGACAGCTAAAGGTAGTTATCGACCTAGGGCAAATAGTATTAACACTGATACAAGTGATGCTGATGGTACGGTTATTACTATGACAGGGCTAAAAAGAAAAACGCCATTTGATTTTAATGGGTTAGCAGACAGTTTGTCTCGAATATTTATTTTTGCTAAAAATTTTAATTTGGTGCTTGAATCACCCTCAGGAGACATAATCTCAATAGATAATAAAAGAAAGTACGGTCTACTTAATAAAGAATTTGAGTGGAATCTTGAATCCACATTTTTGGTACCTTCAGAATCTGAATATCACGAGAAAATAAACGGTCATCTAATAACTTCGGAAAAACCAATTACACCTTATTCCGGTTTAAGAGGAATTACTCTTTTTTCGAGAGGAAAACTTGTAAACGCTCCAGAATTTTTTTCCAGTAGCACCTCAAGCCACTTTTTCCAATACCTTACTGGCTGGATAAATGTAGATTTTATAGATCTCTTAGATGATGATGTTATATCAACGAATCGTCAATCCATAGACTGGGAACATCCCGATATGGCCAAATTAAGAAAATTTCTTTCCGGAATAGTTTCACAAGTTAATGCAGATTGGCGAGAGAGAAGAAAAGAAAAAAAAGCTGCTGATTTAAAGGAAAAGACAGGTATTGATACAGAAAATTGGACAAATACTTTACCGGATGACGTAAAAGAAAACACCAAACGAATTATAGCAACATTGGGCGGAGAAGATGCGCTTGAAAAATACACTCCTGTAATCAAAGCTCTTCACGACATAATCCCAGAGTACCCTCTTCTTCATTGGCGACATTTGCACAATGACCTAAGAGAAAGAATTAAATCATATTACGAGCATAAGCAGTACGGGGATGCTGCAAGCCAAGGAGTTCAGATATATTGCGAGATAATCAGAAAACTGACAGACAGAAGAGAGGACGGGAGAGATTTAGTCAATAGAATATTCGGGAGTAGCCCATTTGATACCATCCCAGAGATCCAATTAAATGACTTAGACACAGAATCTTTGAAAAACATTCAGGAAGGGCAAGGTCATTTATCCAGAGGAGTAGTAACGGGCTTTAGGAACCCCATATCACACGGACCAATTGACACCAATGTCCCTGCTTTGTTTACTGAACTTGATTGTTTGAATATTTTGAGTTTGGTTTCATATTTAATAACTCGAATGGATAATGCTAAGGTGAACGCATCTTCCGGTATTTAGCAAAAGAGAAATAGATGAATAAAAATCATACGTTAAATGCAATCGACCTTTTCTCCGGATGTGGTGGTTTAACAGAAGGATTAAAACAAGCTGGTTTTAAAGTAATTGCTGCAGTTGAGATTGATAAAGATGCTGCAAAATGCTATGCATTAAATCATCCTGAAACTAATTTGATCGTTAAGGATATTAGAGATATTTCTGTTTTGAGAGAATTAAAAAACAAACTTAATGGAACACAACTTCATTTACTTGCAGGTTGTCCACCTTGCCAGGGTTTTTCTTCGATTAGAAGAAGAAATAAAAAGTATAGCAGTCCCGATGAAAGAAATAAATTAATTATTGATTTTTTAAAGTATGTAAAAGAATTAAATCCTTTAGCAATTATGCTTGAAAATGTTCCGGGAATTATAAATTATTATCTTTTTAAAAAACTTGTTAAAGAACTTATTAAATTAGGATACCATATAGATTATAAGGTAGTAAATGTAAAAAATTATAAAGTTCCGCAAAGAAGAAAACGCCTTGTATTACTAGGTTCTAAATTAGGGGAAATAACAGTATCTAATGGAAATGATGAAATTATTACGGTGAGAGATGCGATAGGTTCATTAGAATCTATAAATCAAACTGAAGATCCGATTCATAAGATTGTAGCTCACCATACAAAGAGAATCCAAAATATTATAAAAAGAATTCCTCAAGATGGCGGCAGTAGAAAGGATTTACCAAAACGATATATACTTGAGTGTCACAAGAAGAATAATGTAGGTTTCAATGATATTTACGGTCGTTTAAGATGGGATAAAGAATCTTCAACAATCACCGGTGGATGTTTAAATCCTTCAAAAGGTCGATTTCTGCATCCGGAAGAAAATCGTTGTATTTCAGCGCGAGAAGCTGCATTATTACAAACTTTTCCAAGAAATTATAAGTTTCCAACTGATATATCAAAAACATCATTAGCACTTATGATTGGTAATGCTTTACCTCCAAAATTTAGCGAAATACAATCAAAAAATATTTATAATCATTTGAAAGTTTATCTAAATGACTGATATTTTTAATTCAAATAAACGTTCCGATATAATGAAAAAAATTGGACCTAAGAATTCAAAGCAAGAGTTGTTTATTCGAAAATTAATCTTTTCATTGGGCTATCGTTATCGTTTACATAGTAATGATTTACCCGGGAAACCCGATTTAGTGTTCCCAAAATATAAAAAAGTCATTTTTATTAACGGATGTTTTTGGCATCATCACATTTGTAAACGAGGTAAATTACCGGAAACAAATAAAGAATTCTGGGAAAAAAAGATTTTGGGAAATGTAAAAAGAGATAAGAAAAATTATGATAAATTTAAAGAACTTGGATGGAGTGTTTTAGTAGTCTGGCAATGTGAAATCAAAACAAAAAACACAGAATATTTACAACAAAAGATTAAATCTTTTTTAGTTATTTAGGTAATGATATGATCCTCCAATTTGACCCAAATCAATCCTTCCAATTAGATGCAATAAAATCAATCGTAGATTTATTTGAAGGACAGCCGTTAAATCAAAGCGAATTGGATTTCACATTTTTAGATACAAGTCTGCAATTTTCAGAAACTGGCGTTGGTAATAGAATTGTTTTGAATGATGAACAAATCCTGAAAAATCTGCAATCTGTTCAAAAGCAGAATGGAATAGAACCGATCTCTAAAAAATTAGATGGAATGCACTTTTCAGTTGAGATGGAAACAGGAACCGGCAAAACTTATGTTTATCTGCGAACCATTTACGAACTTAATAAAAATTATGGGTTCAAGAAATTTGTGATAGTTGTTCCGAGTGTTGCTATTCGTGAAGGTGTGATCAAAAATCTGCAAATCACTCATGAACATTTCCAAAACCTATATGATAAAACTCCTGTAAATTTTGAAGTTTATGATTCCAGGAAAGTTTCCAATCTACGTTCATTCGCTACAAATAATAATATTCAAATTTTGGTTATCAATATAGATTCCTTTGCCAAAGATGAAAATATAATCAATAAACCGAATGATAAACTGACCGGTAAAAAACCGATAGAATTCATTCAATACACAAACCCGATAGTAATTGTGGATGAACCGCAAAATATGGAAACATCCATTCGTAAGAAAGCGATCAAAAATTTGAATTATTACTGCACTCTTCGTTATTCAGCAACGCACACAAATTTTTATAATTTGGTTTACAGCTTGAACCCGGTTCAGGCTTATGATCTCGGTTTGGTAAAACATATCGAAGTGGATTCCGTAGTTTCGGAAAATGATTTTAACGATGCTTTTATAAGTTTGGAAATAGTGAGTTCAACTGCAACCCGAACTTCTGCCAGAATCCGCATAATCCAAAACACAGATAAAGGAGTTATCAAAAAAGCTGTGTCTGTAAAAGTTGGGGATGACCTTTTTAAACTTTCCAATTATCGGGAAATTTACAAAAATGGTTATATCATCAATGAAATAGATGTTTCCAATGAATGTATTTCTTTATCGAATGGAGATGATATTTTTGTTGGTGAATCTCGTGGTGGAATAACAGATGAAATAATGAAATTCCAGATTGAAAAAACAATCGAGGAACATTTCAAAAAAGAAAGAATTTTGCAGAAAAAAGGGATAAAAGTTCTTTCGCTTTTTTTCATAGATCGAGTTGCTAATTACAGAAAGTATGATGAATTGGGGAATTTATTGAAAGGCAAATTTGCAGTTTGGTTTGAGGAGATATTTAATAAATATACAGAGAAATCAGCATATAAAGATTTAATTCCTTTTTCCATAAAAGAAGTTCACAATGGTTATTTTGCTCAGGATAAAAAGGGTCATTTTAAAGATTCTCAAAAAGCAGCAAAATCTCAAGCGGACATCGATACTTTCAAATTAATAATGAAAGAAAAAGAGAAACTTTTGGATTCAGATGAACCTTTGAGATTTATTTTCAGTCATTCAGCTTTAAGGGAAGGTTGGGATAATCCAAATGTTTTTCAGATCTGTACTTTAAATGAAACTAAATCCGAATTGAAGAAAAGACAGGAAATCGGCAGAGGTTTAAGACTTTCGGTAAATCAGGAAGGTGAAAGAATATTTGATAATAACATTAATCGCTTAACCGTGATTGCCAATGAGAGTTATGAAGATTTTGCCAAGCAGCTTCAAAAAGAGATCGAAGATGATTGCGGAGTTTCTTTCAAAGGTAGAATTAAGAACAAACAGGATAGAGTAAAAGTTGAATATCGTAAAGGCTTTGAACTCGATGAGAATTTCAAAGAAATCTGGAAAAGGATAAAATATAAGACAACCTATTGCGTGAATTATCAAACTTCCAATTTAGTTGATAAAGCATCTAAAGCAATTAAAGATATGCCTGAAATTACTGAAACTTTTATAAAATTCACAAAAAAGTTACTGAAATATGAATATGAAGGCGTCGATGGTGACCTTAAAGGTACAAAGAAAATATATATTAAGAGTAGTTTTTCAATACCAGATATTCTAAATTATATTCAGAACAAAACCGGTTTAACCCGTTTTACTATTTTACAGATATTGAAAAATTCCAGTCGTTTACCGGATTCTCTCACCAATCCGCAACTCTTCATGGATTTTGTTGCAGAAAAGATAAATAAAGTTTTGAATGATTTAATTATTGATGGGATTAAATACGAAAAAATTGGGAATAAAGAATACGAAATGCATCTTTTTGAAGAAGATGAAATTAATATTTATTTAGATAGATTAAAATTCGAAGTTAAAAATAATAAGAAAACAATATACGATAACATAATTCCACTCGATTCAAATGTTGAGTATGAGTTTGCGAAAGAATGTGAAACGAGAGATGATATCGAGTTTTATTTCAAACTTCCTTTCTGGTTTCATATAAAAACACCTATCGGCAAATATAATCCTGATTGGGCTTTAATAAAAAAGAATGAAACAAAAGTTTATTTCGTTGCAGAAACAAAATCTGAAGGTCAACAATTGCGGGAAAGTGAAACTCAAAAGATTAAATGCGGTAAGGCTCATTTTAGAGAATTTGAGGATGTAACTTTCAAGGGTCCTGTTTCAAGGGTTTCTGATCTGGATTGATAAAGATGCAGAAACGAATAACATACCGCACCTACGGCGCTTTGTATATTTTTTTCATAAACCAGATGCTCACGCATCCGGTTATAAATATTAAACACCGCTGGTGTTAATGGAAATGAATGAAATGTCGATTAAAAGTTCCGTCAGGAACGATATGTTTGTAAAAAGGAGCGTAAGCTCTTGGAACAAAAAACCAATCATAATATTAGCGCCGTAGGTGCGAAATATGAAGGATGCTAAAGTGAATGGTAAGTCGGCTATTATAAATTTTCCAGATACTAAAACAACTACTTACAAATATTACACACCGCTGGTGTTTACCTATTAGTTGAAATGAATAAATCATTTATTCAAAAGTTCCATCAGGAACTTAATGGTCATAATAAAGGGATGAAATGAATGTACGATTTATTAATAAGTTCCGTTAGGAACGAGATGTTTGTAATAATGAGCGTAAGCTCATGGAAAAGAGAAAACCAAACAGGATATTAGCACCCTAGGTGCGGAATGTAAAGGAGTACTATGGCAAATACATACACACAAATCTATGTAATGCTGGTTTTCGGGACAAAGCAAAGGAGAAACTTCATAACTGCTGAGCACGAAGATGAAATTTACAAATATATTTCTGGAATCATTAGAAACAAAGCACAAAAATTATTACAGATCAATGGAATGCCCGACCATATCCATATTCTAGCCAGTCTAAAACCGGATAAATCGATATCCGATTTGGTAAGAGATATTAAATCAAATTCGTCCAAATTCATTAATGAAAAAAAATGGTTCACTGACAAATTTCATTGGCAGACAGGATTCGGGGCGTTTTCCTATTCCCGCTCTCATATCGACGACGTTATCCACTATATTAAAAATCAGAAGGAACATCATAAGAAAATATCTTTCAAAGAGGAATATAAAAAATTATTGGATTTATTTGGAATAGAATATGATGAACGATATATTTTCCAATAAGATGTCGCACCTATGGTGCTTTGCATCGGTTTTATATTACGTTCCAGACGCTTACGCATCTGGTTTAGAATGTGTCACACCGATGGTGTTAGCTGAAATAAATGTGTAATTTATTCATAAGTTCCATTCTGAACGAAATCTTTGTAGTAAAGGGCGTTAGCCCTTGTTTAAATGAAATGAATGTACGATTTATTAATAAGTTCCGTTAGGAACGAGATGTTTGTAATAATGAGCGTAAGCTCATGGAACAAAAAAACCAAACATAGCCGGTGTTTATGATTAGAGATGAAGAATAACTTATTAATAAGTTCCGTCAGGAACGATATGGATGTAAGATGAAATTATATATCCCCCAATTACAAAAGTTCCGTTAGGAACGATATGTTTGTAAAAAGGAGCGTAAGCGCTTGGAACAAAAAACCAATCATAATATTAGCGCCGTAGGTGCGAGTTGAGAAGAATGATGAAACAAAAGCACAAATAAAAAGGAGGCAGAAATGGCACAGGATAGAGAACAAACCTTCAGACAACTTTCCTGTTTGTGGAAGGATAATACTATAAGTGTGTTGGAAACGAAGAGTAAAAAGTACGCAATATTAAGTGATCTGCATTTCGGTGATGGTGGACCCGCTGATGATTTTCGGAACAATATCGAAGCCATGAAGCGGTTGCTCCATCATTATAGTGAGAACGATTTTCGGATAATATTACTCGGTGATATCGAAGAATTGTGGCAATTCGATCTGGATATGATCAAAAAAAGATACGATACGGAAATATATAACTTATTCAGAAAATTCGATAATAAACGTGTCATACGAGTGTTCGGTAATCACGACAAAGACTGGGATTATCCACACGATCCGGTAATGAGCAATCCCGAAAAAACACAAGGAGCGCCGGAAGCCCTGAAAATGAAAGATGGTAAAAACGATCCTTGCATCCTTCTCGTGCATGGTCACCAGGGAAATATCGAATCAGATAAAAATAGCTGGTCCAGCAAGTTTTTTGTGAGAGCTTATAAAGTCATCGAGCCATGGTTGAAAAAACTGAAAATAGGCACACACCCGCCTGCAATAAAATCGCAGGTCACAAAAGATTACGAACAGATCATGTATGCATGGGCAAAAGAGAATAAGGTAATTCTTATTTGCGGACACTCACATCGAGCAATATTTGCTTCCACTTCCTATGCAAGAAGGTTGGAAGACGAAATCGAAGCTTTGCGTGAAGAAAATACAGCTCACAAGGATGATCTTGAACGGGTAAAAGAAAACAAAAAGAAAATCAAAGAATTAAACATAAAACTGAAAGATGAGAAGAAAAAGAGCAGAGATATCGATCCCACAGAACCGGGAAGCAAACCATTGCCCTGCTATTTCAACACCGGCTGCGGACTCTTCACCACAGGGATTACCTGTCTTGAAATAGAAAATGATCAAATCAGATTGGTAAAATGGGATAATGACAAGAAAGTTGAACCTTTCTTTGATATCTACGAGAGAGGCAAATTGAGTGAATTTTCAGGATAAAAGAGGAACACAAAAAATGGTTTATAGCTGTTCTTAAGGATATTATAAGATAATATAAAATGAAAAAGAAAAATATTCAAATTTTAGAACAAATCACCATGAATGCGTGGCCCTTTATTCAAACCATGCTGTATGACGGCTGGGTACTTCGATTTGCATATGGTGTAACTCGCAGAGCAAATTCAGTTAATCCGATCTATGATTCCACTATTGATATAGAAGAGAAAATTGCATTTTGTGAAAAACAATATTCCCAAAAGAACCTTCCGACGATATTTAAGATGACTTCTGCTGTATGTCAACCTGAGCTAGATGCTGTGCTTGAAAAGAAAGGATATATCAAACAAGCTGAAACCTCAGTACAAATATTCGATCTGAAGGATGCGGATTTCGATATTTTTCCTGCGATCAAAATTGAGAACGAGCTTGATGAAAAATGGGTGAAAGCTTTTGTAGAGCTGAATGAGTTTGATGAGGATAAGATCCAAACCTATAACTCGATCCTGGAAAATATAATTCCTAAAACCGCCTTTGCCGGTTATTCGATAAGTAACAGAATTATCGGATGTGGGCTTGGAGTGAAACAGGGAAATTATATCGGACTCTTTGATATTGTTGTGGATAAGAAATATCGGGGTGTGGGTTTTGGCTATTATATTGTGACATCTATCCTGCAGTGGGGGAAAACAAAAGGAGCAGCCATTGCGTATCTGCAAGTTATGACAGAGAATGAAATTGCGCGACATCTTTATGAGAAACTTGGTTTTAAAGAGCAGTATAAATATTGGTATCGGGCAAAAAATACTCAATAATTGTTGGTTAAAATACAAGCAAATAAAGAATTTAATTACCTTTATCTAAGATTGCATTTTTTAATTCTATATCTAATAAAGATTCAGGAATTTCGATCTCACTTGGGATATAAATTTTAAATTTTTTACTACGACCAATCAAGTAAGTTGTAATTTTATTTTTTCTTTGGTTAAATAAAGATTGTATCACAGTTGAATAAGGGGATAGATTTAATGTTTTTGTACCTCTTCCTAATTCAGTTTCTTTAATCAATATTTTTTTCAGTATATTTATTTCAATTCCAATATTCTTGATAAGCTTATCAATATTTTCAGCAAGTCGTTTTTTATCTTTTGGTAAAACTTCCGGGGGCCATAATTCATTCATTAATTTTATTATTTCTGATATACTTACAGAAGATTTATTAGTTTTTTTAAGAGATTTAGATTTAGCTAACCTTTTTGCTTCATAAATAGATATTTCAGCATGTTCCAACATAGCTTTTATTTGAAAAGCTATTCTTTCTTTTGACCAACTTTTTTCATCCGTTTTATAAGTAAGATCATGAGTTGCTACACTCCATGCATGAGCAAGAAAAGTTTTTATCTGTACTTCGAACAATAGACCATTTAAACTTGTTGGACGTATATTAGGATTGTCTCTCCATCTTATATAAAGTCTTGTGTCATCAAACATAAAACATTCAGAGGGCTTTGTAGTAAGATATTTATCAGGCGGTCTACGTTCTACAACATTAAATCTTTTATTTATACGCTTCTCAGCTTTATTCAAGGACTCCAAATTCTCAACAACAATAGTACATGCTAGGAAATCATCAATTTCTATTGGTTCTGAAAAGCGACCTGTCTCAACTTTAAGAGCATAACTTTCACGTTTTTTTATTCGGCTTTCATAGTGCCAACGTTTATCTTTATATAAATTTATGTATTTATCGACTTGTTTTTTTAATTTTCTATATTTTATCTCGTTTTCAGAATAAATATCTCTTAGTGATTTTGGGATTTTCATCATTGTATTAATCCCTGAATAAATATGACAAAAGTGCTCTATTTCTTTCAATCCTTTGAGGTTCTTCTGTCCTAGCTCCAATGCTGTTTTGATGATAATTAAGGCTTTGTGGTATATCAAGTTTTACTTTACCATCAATTGCATTTTTTAGATACTCATTTTCTCTGAATTTTAAAACTTCATCCATAAATAATGCATATTTAATAGCAAATTCATCAACCGAAGGTAACTTGTCATTATTCAGTGCTATAACTGACCAAAGGCTATAAAAATTTGTAAAATCCTTCGAATAAGTTGAAATAATAGATTTTCCCCGCTCAAGTTCTATCATGAATTTTTTAGTATTTGCAAATCTAGTTTTAAGCAATTCTTCATCGAATGTAAAATCTAAATCATCCAAATCATCGTATTGTGCATAAAACTCAGTGATTTCAATTTGATTAAAACCACCGATCTTATTTTTTAAAATAACTATAAGCAATTCAGATAAGAATTGAACATCTGCCATCCTTTTTCTTCTAGAAGTTGTAACAATATGTAATTCTTCCCAATCTGATGAATCAGTTTCTCTTTCAACAAAAGAAATAAACCAACCATCAAACTTAGCATGTCTTAGCTCTTGCTCAACAAGTTTTCTTGAATTTCTATTTAGCCTATCAAAAACCTCATTTATTAATTTAGTATCTGCTATAATGTTAGTAAGCTGTACTGGAATGACATAATCCCAAAAATTACGTGCTAATTCATTATTTTTTCTTATTTCCTTCCATTTTTTACCATCTAATCTGTTATCACCGTAACTTTTATCAATAGCTATTTTATTTTTGACAAATTTGAATATTGTCTCAAGTCTCTGTTTCCCATCTACAACAAAGTATATTGTTTTACCTTCTATAATTTGCTTGTGCAGAAATATGGATGGGCTTGGATAACCTCGAAATATTGTATCTAAAAAGAACCTCCTATCTTTTGGACTCCATACACTTCGTCGCTGATATGGAGGATTTAGATCAATTTGACCATGAGCATCTAAATCCAGAAACCAACTTAAATCTTGAGTTGAAACTCGTCTTTCTATAACCATTTTATCTCCTTTTTAAAACTAATCATTTCTAAAATATTTTATTACATGGTAAATCTTTTAAAGCTGACACAGTCAAGTGACGACATCTAATTCGACCGTTCATCCATTTATTTGTGTCTGATGATCTTAGAACATCAATTAATTCAACACAACTTTTTAGACTTTTATTTTTAGGTGCTAGAATAAGTAAATGATTTTCAACAGCTACAAAATTTTTTGTGTGAATAACAGTAGCTACACAACGGTATTTATCACTTGGACTTGATGTTCTATTTACAACAACAAAAGGTGGTTTGAAAACAGTTTTTGAAAACTTGCGTTTTTCATTAATTGTTCTTAAAATCTGCCATGCTGGTGTATTTTTAGCATGAATATAATTATAGGTCAATCCAGAGAGAGAATCTCTATGCGGTACAACAGAACCTACATGAACATTAAAAAAATCTGATATAACGTGAATATATTTTTTATATTTTCTTTTCAGTTTGGGCCAGTGCATTGAAACATTTCTATTATTCGATATTATAGAATGCAAAATGAAAACATCAACATCGGTATTCTTATCGAAACGGCCAATTGGTTCAACTTTTATTGTTTTACAATATGTTGATATAATATCTCGCCACTTTTTATATCTTGTTCCACTTCTCAATACATCTGGTAAAATTGCAACAATATGTTGATTTTCTATAGCATTACAAATTATATTCTCAATAAATAAGGCAGCCATTTGCACTTTACCTTTTGACCATTTACACTTAGGTGGACATTGCGTATAACCAAAAGGTGGATTAACAACAATACACTTAGCTTCCGTAAACGTAAGGTTATTTAATGAATTGCCGACTTTAAGACCATCGAAAAAAGAAGATAAATTTAAGTCAGGTAGGGTAACAATTTCTTCTAAATGAATACCTATTGCTAATAGTATTAGTCTTAATTTGGCTGCTTTTATAAATTCAGCATAAAGATCATAACCCATGATTGATTTTGACCAAATTGATAGCGTTTCTTCAATATTATTACCTTTTGGTAAATACTTGGCACAAGATATTAGAAGATTGCCAGCTCCACATGCTGGATCAATAATTGTACATCCATTTCTCAACATAGAAGATATCATTTCTGCCAGTATATTAGAAATCACATTATTAGTGAAAAATAATCCCTTCCTCTTCCTAATATCGTAGGAAATTAATCTTATCAATTCTTTTGTTGAAGCACCATTAATAATTTCAGGTTTTATAATTTTATTAAATTTTAATTCATTCAAAATAGTTGGATCAATCAGTAACGATTCTAACTTAGCATTATAGTTTGAAAATTTTGCAATGTCATTCGATATTATCTGATCTGTTGATTTATTTCTAATCATGTTTTTCTTCTTATTACCATAACAAAATAAAAAAAATATTAATTTTTTAGTCAATATTTTTATATTAATCACATGAGGAAGATTAATTCAAATAATCAAAATGGATTTTATTGACATCTCATTGATCAAACTCATCTGAAGAGTAAACGCATTATCATTTAGTATCAAAAAGGAATTTCATGAAAACGAAACCTATTAGAATTATTGAAATCATATTTATTTTGATCATTGTATTTACATCATTTCTATATGCAGAAGAGCTCCAAAACGAGAATGAAAATGTCTGTATCTGGAAGATTGAATCGGACAGTAATACAGTATATCTTATGGGCTCGATCCATTTTTTGAAAGAAGCGGATTACCCACTTGATGACAGGTATTACAAATGCTTCGAAGACGCAGAGAATGTTGTGTTCGAATTGAATTTTGACAGCACACAAACACCAGCTTTTCAGCAATATACAGTACTGAAAGCATTTTATCCTCAGGGGGAAACCTTTCAGGGATCGGTAAGCGATTCCACATACACTTTGGTAAAGACCAAGTTTCTCGAACTGGGAGTACCTGTAGAAAAACTAAATACATTCCAGCCGTGGTTCATTGCAATTACGATGCTGAGTCTTAACTTGCAGAAGCTCGGATTTGATCCCAAACTGGGTGTGGACATGCATTTCTTTGAGCGGGCAAAGGAAGCACAAAAAAATATTATTAGCTTGGAGACGCCGGAATATCAACTCGACCTGCTTTCAACTTTGGGCGGGGAAGACCAGGAGGACTTTATCATTCAAGCTATAGATCAGTTCGATGATATGGAATCAGATTTCCAGAACCTTGTCGATGCGTGGGATGCGGGAGATCTGGAGAAACTGGATGAGCTTCTTAATAAGGGATTAGAGGAATATCCTGCCCTCAAGCAATCCTTATTTATTATTAGAAATTATAATTGGTTAGATGAAGTGATCGAATACACAAAGGATAATGAAAATTATCTGGTAATAGTTGGGTCCGGACACCTTACCGGTGAAGAAGGTTTGGTCGAGCTTCTTGAAGCGAAAGGTTATTCTGTAGAACGATTCTAAGTTAACATAAAAATATTTAGAGCGTAGAAGTATAGGTCACAATGCTTTTTCGACTCCTAATCGCAGCGAGGAGTTGAGGTTCGTTCCCACCACGAATTTTTACAAAAGCATAATCAAGAGCAAAAGAGATTTCCACCGAGCCAGCCACTTGGGCGTAATGAAATGAAGACCATTCGAAGGATCTGTTTGTTGTGCTTTTTTTACCGATGGGATAAACCCGTCTCTACTTTTCTTCTTTTGTCTCTCCTCTCTCTTCTCTCTTCTCTTTTCTCTCTTCGCTCCACGCTCTTCCCTCTTCCCTCTTCCCTCTTCCCTCTTCCCTCTTCACTTTTCTCTTTTCTCTTTTCTCTCTTCGCTTTTCTCTCTTCCCTCTTCGC
>JAUWMT010000095.1 GCA_030613025.1 Candidatus Cloacimonadota bacterium | reverse complement strand
TCTCCATCTCCATTTTGGAGAGGGCTGGGGTGAGGTAAAATAATGAAAATTCGGTTTTCAATCATTGGATTGAAATAAAATTGGCGAAATACTCCTTGGCTCTGCCACGGGGATAGTCAATTTTAAGAATTTTCTTTATTTTTAGATTTTCATCAGCAGAAACTTGTTCGCCTGCTGGCGAATCTGTGTGCCATTTCTTACTTGTATTGCAAAATTATGTTTTATCAAGTTATACTTGACTTAAAATTATGCACTAAAAAAATTCAACAAATTTTTCATAAAAATAATTTACGTATATGAAAGGGTTCCCTCATGAAGAAAAACTGGTTTAGGACAACAATCATTATTGTTGTTTTTCTTGTAACGATCTACTATCTTTTACCACTCATTGCGAAAAACCAATATGCGATCGTGAACATTGATGTCTTTGATCAGGACTCAACTCTGATCTATGAAAAAAATGAGTATGAATATAAAATTGGAAGTAATCTTTTCGGGCAGGAATTTGAAAATCAAATAACTATGACAGAACTGTATGATTCCATTTCTGTGAGAGGTAAATTGCCTGATCATATGCTCAGAAATGTAGAAGGGGAGATTGATTTTACTAAAGATCAATTGATAAAAGCTGAGTTGGTAGAGAAAACCTCAAAAGTAGAACTGCCCACCTGGTTCAGCAGAAAGGAACTCAAACTTGGTCTTGACCTGCAGGGCGGTATGCACCTTGTGCTTGAGGTTGATATAGAAGGACTTGATTCTGAAACTGCGGAAAATGCTATAAAGAGCGCCCAGCATATCATAACGAACCGTATTGACCAGTTCGGCGTGGCAGAGCCCACAATCCAGAAGATCGGCACTAAAAGAATTCTTGTACAACTACCCGGACTTCGTGATGCAGGTAGAGCAAAAGATCTTATCGGAAAAACTGCTTTACTGGAATTTCAGCTTGTGGCAAGAACAGAAGATATTAGAAATGCTGTTGAAGCTATTGATGAATACTTAGAAAGCAATTATGATAAATATTCATACTTGAAAACCATTGAGGTTGAGCAGACAACTGCAGTAGAAGAAGCGCTTTTCGAAAGCGAAGATGCTGATTCACTTGCAGATTCAACTGCCGCAGCACTTGAAGATACATCCCATGATCATCTATTCTCTGGGCTCATTGCTATATATGGACAGCGTTTGATAGTGCGCCCCGAAAATATCGATCTGTTCAGGAAGGTTATAAACCTACCTGAGATAAAAGAGGTCATGCCCGAAGGTGTGGTCATCCTTTTCGGAAAGGTCGATAAGGATAATATTCAAGGAGCTCGTCCCGTTTATTTCCTGTATGACACTGTCGAACTCACAGGTACTCATCTAAAGAATGCAGACGTCCGTATTGGGCAGGGAATGGATCCCAAGATAGCAAACAAACCCTATGTAAGTCTGCAATTTGATAACGAAGGTTCGCGAATTTTTGCAAATGTAACAGGCAGTCATATTAATGAACAACTCGCAATCGTGCTGGACGATATTGTACATTCTGCACCGGTAATAAATGATAAGATTAGAGACGGAAATGCTATGATCACAGGTATCGGTGAGATGGAAGAAGCAAAAGATCTTGCGATCGTGCTCACTGCAGGTAACCTTCCTGCTCCGGTTAATATTGTCGAAGAGCGTACTGTTGGCCCAACACTTGGTTCAGATTCTATCAAAGCCGGATTTAAAGCTGCATTGATCGGTCTTGTGCTTGTTATGATTTTCATGATAATTTATTACAAACTTTCCGGCTTGATTGCTGATATCGCACTTTTCGCAAATATACTTATTATACTTGCAGTTCTTACTATGCTTAATGCCAGTTTGACAATGCCCGGTATAGCAGGTATCATTCTAATAATCGGTATGGCAGTCGATGCGAATGTGCTTATCTTTGAGAGAATTCGAGAGGAGCTTCGTGCCGGTAAAACGGTGCGAACAGCAATTGATAATGGCTACAAACGAGCGGTTATCACCATTGCTGACGCAAATATCACGACTCTTATTACAGCGATTGTGCTCTATCAGTTCGGAACTGGTCCGATTCGTGGTTTTGCAGTTACATTGAGTATTGGTATTCTTGCTTCCATGTTCACCGCGATTGTGGTAACCAAAGCTATTTTTGATGGTGTGGTTACTCGCAAACCCAGAAAAAAACTTAGCATTTAAGAGGAGATCAATATGAATTTCTTATCAAATACTAATATAGATTTTATTAGCAAGCGTAAAATTGCTTTTGTTATTTCTGCTCTTTTGATTGTCGCAGGTATTGTGTCGTGGATCATTCATGGCGGACCTCAATATGGTATTGATTTTACCGGGGGAACACTTTTTGAATTTGATTTTACACCCAATACAATTGAGACTCCTCCTGTTGAGATCCAGGCTATTCGTAACATACTGAGTTCAGAGGGTTTCGGCGAGGCGGTCATTCAGGAATTCGGAAATCCAAACGTCATCTTGATAAAGATCAAAACAAGCGAAAATCCCCGTGAAGATGAAGAAGCTCTGATGAGCATCCTTCGTACTAATTTCCCGAGTTATGCAGCAAATAAAACCGAAGTTGACTTTCTGCGAAGAAGCGAGCATGTAGGTTCAAAAGTAGGGGAAGAACTTCGTGGAAAAGCTATTATTGCAATTCTGATCGCTATGCTCGGTATCATTATATATATATGGTGGAGATTCGAACTCACTTTTGGTTTTGCAGCAGTGCTCGCTCTTTTGCATGACGTAGTTATCACTGTAGGACTTCTCTCCATTTTAAACATTGAAATAACGATCAGCGTTATTGCTGCGTTGCTGGCAATTGTGGGTTATTCACTGAATGATACGATCGTGCTTTTCGTGCGAATCCGGGAAGATCTGAAAATATATCGAAAAGAAAACTATGAATCAATTATCAACCATAGTATAAATGAAGTGCTCTCACGAACTGTTATCACATCATTCACTACACTTGTTGTTGTCATGATCCTGTTCTTCTTTGGCGGTGAGGGTATTCGAGCATTTTCAACCACACTTCTCATAGGTATTCTTATTGGTACATACTCATCCATCTTTATTGCAAGCCCTGTTCTTGTTGCTTATAAAAATTGGAAGACAAAACATTCGGAGAAGAAACGCCGAAGAGTATAACGCAACTGATATAACTAAAGTTTCGCAGTAGATATTATAAAGGTTAAATATGATTTTTTTAAGTAATTTCCATCCTGTGGAATTTGAATTACAAATTTCAAATATCTAATTTCTAATGAAATTTCAAATGACAAATTTACCCCCGTTAGATAATTTTGCAGTGGACAATAGTGAAAAATCAAACAAGATGAATATCTAACGGGGTGAACAAATAAAAAGAGATTTCGAACATAAAATAGGTATTTGCAAAAAGGAGTCTAAAGAATCAAAACATTGGTTGAGGATGATTGCAAAAGCAATTCCAAAGTTAAAAGATGAAGCCAAAATTTATTGGAAAGAAGCTAACGAACTTAATTTAATTTTCTCAATTGTAATTAAATCAAGAAATAAAAAATTACTTTGACATTTAAATTTTGACATTTTATTTGTCATTAGAAATTTGGGTTTAGAAATTAATTTAAATCTTACTCATCTTTCGCAGAATATGTAATAAAAGGTTAAATATGATTTTTTTAAGTAATTTTCACGCCTACAAAACTTCAGTTATATAACTACATAGTGCATATCATATCAGGCACACATAAAGGGCGCAAGCTCGAAATTCCAAAGAGTGCTGTTCGACCAACTATGGACAAGGTTCGGGAAGCAATTTTCGCAATTATCCGAAGTGAAGTGATGAATGCAAAAGTACTCGATCTCTTTGCCGGTAGTGGAAGTCTTGGATTGGAAGCACTCAGCGAAGGTGCCGAGAGATGCGATTTCGTGGAAAGCTCTTACAAAGTTGTTAAAACTCTTCAAAAAAATATCAGCAATCTTGACTTTGATAAATATTCTAATATTCATAATTGTTCAGCATTCAGCTATCTGAATAATTGTACGAAGACCTACGATATTATCTTTTTTGATCCTCCATATAAAAGAGAATTTGCAGAAAAAGTTATCAAGGCAATATATATGAACGATGTCCTCTCTGAGGATGGCTTAATTATTGCTGAAACAGGAAAAAGCGAAGATATTTCAAAATTTGAGAATTTTATTATCAAAGAAAAAATATACGGTGATACAAAGGTGACAATATTGAAGAAAGGGTTCGTTTGAGAATTGAGTGTATAAGTTAATAATATCCAATATCCAACACGGAATATCCAATGATGAAGGAAAAAAATAAAGAAAATAATCATAAGAAATGCGATTTTCAGGACCGTCTTATTGATTATGCAGCTAGTGTCATGTCAAGCTTCGATTGGAAATGGTAATTGAATTTTGACATTCCTTATATTGCCTTCTCCTCAGATAGGAGAAGGTTAGGATGAGGTTTCAAACTTTGTTAAAATTCAATTTACGTCATTTAACCATTGACTTATCACTAGATTCTGGT
>JAUWMT010000042.1 GCA_030613025.1 Candidatus Cloacimonadota bacterium | reverse complement strand
TGATTAATTCATACAAAAACTCTCCCTCATAGCTCTTTAATTCAATCCTGCTTAATGGATTTTTGCGTTCTTGCATTATGCCTCCTCAGGTCTTTATTTATAATATAAGTCTACCCGAGGGGACATATGTCACTATCTTATGAAGTTCATCTAATATTAAAAGGTCTGTTGTTTCCAGCCAAGCTTCTTCGTGAATAATATCCCTGTCCTCTTTTCTATCATAATTAAGGTATTGGGAATGTTCAAAGGACTGTGCAATATCCTTTGCCAACCAAGTTTTTCCCACCTGTCGTGGACCAACAAGAAATACGATCTTCTTTTGTAGATCGGTCTGAATTATTTTTTTCTGTAAACGTTCCATGCAACTTTTTTTCACGCCATTGCAAATTAGTCAAGACTTTTTTTCATTTGCCCGCAAAATAGTCAGGTAAGAAATGTGATTTTATTTGTATTTAGAGCTTCCCTCTATCTCAATAATACTACTTTCTTAATCTCTCTATCAACTCCATCAATGCTCAATTTTGTAAAATAAATTCCTGATGGCAGATCATTAACCGAATGACTGATTGTGTGTTGCCCAATATTTTTTTCTTCATTAATAAGCGTTGAGACCAGTTGTCCTTTAATATTGAATAGTTGGATTTTAACTTTGCCTGGTTTATGAATTGAAAAACTTACTGTGAGATTATTGATATTTGTGCTAATTGGGTTGGGATAATTTGTAAGCATATAATTTGATATTCCTTGCGGATCGTCAACTGATACACCTTGGTTAAAGTAATATGCTCCCATGTCTGCGATTGTGCCATCAGGATCGGGTGGTGAGCTCGGGTCTCCTGCATCTATGCAAGGTGACTTTGTTGAGTCAGGAGTTGGATAATTTACCCAGCTTAAATGATAATTTCCATTAAGCATATCTACAAAGAGTGGATCAGCATCTATGTTGCCTTCTAACCAGTATACTGTGCCATTGTTATTTGTAACGATTCCAGCTTCTCCATCCTGAATATCTGAAAAAGAAATTGTAATGGAAATTGAATCACCTTCAGGAGAAAAATACACTTCCTCTGGAGTATTATCCCATAAAATACAATTCAATAAGGTTGGATTCGAACATTCCCAGCAATAAATACCACCCCCATTTCCCAATGCTGTATTTCTACTTATAGTAACGTTTTCCAAAATAGGGTTTGAAAAAATGAAGTAACCAGCAATGTTAAGTCCAAAACAGCCAATACCACCTCCTTCATGATTGGAGGTATTTTCACTAATATTAACATTGAATAAACTTGGGCTTGAATCCCAAAGATAAAGACCACCATAATAATTGCCATGATTATTACTTATCGTAACATTATTCAAGTTCGCATTACAATATGCCTCTAATGAAACTCCTCCACCCATATGAGCAGTATTTCCTATGATGGTTACATTGTTTAAACTCGGATTCGAGTAATAATGACAATATAAACCTCCACCACTTGAAGCAGAATTTTCACTTATGATAACATTATTTAAAGTTGGATTGGAATTATCTTCACAATAAACCCCACCACCCGAGTAATAAGCTTCATTTTCACTTATGATGACGTTTTCTAAACTTGGACTGGAACGACTTTTTAAGTAAATTCCACCACCATTATGTCTAACTTTTCCATTCTGAATTGTCATTTTCTGTATGGAAAAACAACTATCGCCTTCACAGAAAAAAATACCTTTTAATTCCTCACCGTTTAAAATTGTCAGCTCCTCATCTTCTCCAATTAAAGAGACAAAACTTTTACAGTTTAAAGGGAATTTCTCTGTTGTTTGAGATTGTGAGTATATTCCATTTGATAGATAGATATTATGAGGATTATTAATATTCGCAACAATTTTTCTCAGAGCATGTGAAATAGTAAGAAGTGGTTCATCAGGACTTAATCCACTATTTTCATCAGAACCTGTAGGACTGACATATAAGTCATGATTAACTTGTTCTATCTTACTATTCTGGATATCAAATGTAAAATTGTTTATAGGATAAGCAAAATAATTATCTGGTTCTAAAACGGTAAAAGTATCAACGACTACATTTATAGTTGGACAATCATAACCAGCATATAAATCAGATCCTGAGCCGCTGGAATTAAAGAATATATTGCAACTATTAATAGAGTCAAAAATTGGAAAAGAATTATAAGAACAGTAAATCCCACCACCAAAATTATCAGTAGTATTTTCACTTATAGTAACATTTTCTAAAATTGGATAAGAATCAAATCTAATATACATTCCACCACCACAATAAAAAGCACTATTTCCTTTTATGGTTACATTATCTAAGTGCGGACTGGCATTGTTCTCACAGTAAATACCACCTCCACCAAGAGAAAAGCCAATCGCATAATTTTCAATTACATCCACATTTTTTAAATATGGATTGGAATTATCTCTGCAATACATTCCACCACCATATTTTGCGATATTCCCTTTTATAATAACATCTTCTAAGCGTGGACTAGAGTTTGGATAACAGCAAATTCCACCACCAGAGTATGCGGTATTTTCTATTATCGAGCAATGTTTAACTAAAATATTAGAGGAATTATAAAATCTCAGTGCACCTCCATAAATTTCTGAAGATCCGCCTATAGTAGCCTTTCCATATTCAAGTTTACAATAAACAACCCTTGAGCTGTCCTGCCCGGTTGAATTTGTATCATAGAATCTTAAACTATGCCAACTTCCAGAATTTGAATAAAAAGTGCTAAAACCAGTTGTATCACTAACAGTAAAAATAATTGTATCGTTTTGAGTTCCTTCTGCTAATATTCTCCCATAAACATTAAATTTATAATGACCGGAAAAAATTACTTGAATTCCGGGTTCGATGGTTAATTCATCTCCTTGCTGGATAGAAATTTCACCATCAATTATGTATGGGTTGTTAGCAAATGTCCAAACTCCATTTACATTTCCTGCAGGGATGTGAGTGTCTGCGAAAGAGATGGTGGTAATAATTAATAAACTAAATATGATAATATTATTTTTTTTCATGTTTACTATTTCCTTTTTATTTCTGATATGTATTTCATTTTCTCATCAATAAGTATTTTTTAGTTACTATAATTTTATTGTCAATAACTAATTTATATAAATAAGCATAACCCCAAAAATTTTCATATAGAAGTAGCATCAGAGAGGTACAGATAAATAAGTTGGAGAATGAACAATTTTGGAATTCAAAAAAGCGTTGCTAAAGAGGAACAGTTAAATTTGCCCGCCCTGTGTAATTGCTTTGCACCACTTCGTGGATTACACAGGGCAAGCACTTAAAGTCCTAAAGCTTTAGCAACGAGATATAATTTATCAATTTCTTTTTCCCATTTTCTTATATATAATTTTCTGTCTTTCTCTGTGCTCTCTGTGTTCTCTGTGGTTATATTCTTTTTGTTTTAGCTTCATCCGAGTTATTATTAATTGTGATATTCAAATTCATTTCAAAATTTCTTATTCATCCCTTTACAAACAACTCTCCCTGCACCGCACACGACTCTTTATACACTTTCACCTTTTTTGTGATGCCGTATTTTTTGCATAGCTCGTCAAATAATTGGTTAAGCTCCTTAGCATGAGGAACTGCACACTGATATTGCTCTCCATAACGAATTTCATACTTCCTTCTCATTCCCGGAAAAAGCTCATCTAATTTTGCATAAAAATATTCCCGCTGTCCACTGCGAAGCGACATACCAAACCAGGGAAGAATATATGATGCGCCGCTCTCAGCAGCCCGTGAAACAAGAGCTTCAACATTTTCTTTTGTATCTACAATATAGGGCAGAATAGGCATCATGAGAACACCTGTGTAAATTCCTTTATCACTTAATTCTTTAATAGCATAAAATCTTTCGGACGCAACCGGTGCACCGGGTTCGAGCTTTTTGCAGAGTTCATCATCCGCAGTTGTGATGGTGAAACTGACTGCTGCATACTGCTCTGCAATTCTTTGAAGTATATCAATATCTCTTAGAACAAGCGTGCTTTTGGTCAGAATATGAACAGGAAAATGGTTCTTTTTAATTACTTCCAGCGCTTTTCTTGTGAGTTCTCGTTCCTTTTCAATCGGCATATAGGGATCGTTCATCGAGCCAAAACCGATCGTGCCTTTTTTCCGTTTTCTGGGGAGTTCATCCTGCAAAATTTCAATTGCATTCGTCTTAACCAGAATATCTGCAAAATTCTCTATCTGATAGCAGTCACTTCTGGAATCACAATAGATGCACTGGTGCTGGCATCCGCGGTAGAGGTTAAGATTATAACTCAGTCCAAACCACGTGTCCGGCTGTTTGACGTAATTGAGAATGGTCTTTGCAGTGATTTCTTTGATCATTAGTGTTGAGTTTATCTTATCAATCTAACAAAAATTTATCCAGCCCAATTCCCATTATTCACCGAATTTATTGTGTAATATTATTGATCTTATTTTCCGTAACCGAGCTCATCTCCTCATTATTTATGATATCATACATGTCCTTTGCCCGAATGAAGCAGCTCAGCGCCATCTCAGTATCACCAAGATTTTCGTAAGCAACACCTGTTGCATATACATCATCAGCCAACCCGCTTGTGTTCTCGATAAGCTGATCGTATTTATGAGCAATATCAAAGAATTCCAGCGCCTTTTCCCACTGCTTTTCCTTGCTCAGCGCATACCCAAGCGTGTAAGCAGCATAGGAAATAATCTTTGGATCATCGAGCTTGTTCTTTTTGAACATGGAACGCAAGCCGGGAATATTGTGCTTGATCCTCCCAAACTCGTTCTGATATGGTTGACCCGTCTTCAGCAAAGCCAATAAACGGTATGAAAGAAGCTCGGTCTGCATCTCTTTTTGTGAAGCATCAATTGCCAGAGACAAGGTTATCACTCTGCCGTATTCTCCCCCATCAAAGGCAACTTCCATCTGTAGAAGGTACAGAAGTGGGATGAGATCGGGTGCATCGTTGTGTGCAATGACAGACATCTTCATATACCACTCATCGTACTGTTCCATATTTTCAAGGTAATAATACTGCCGCGCCACAGCAAGACCGGAAATGATGATCCCTTTGAGATTATCAACACTCGTATATAAGCCAAAAGCTTTATCAAATAGATGTCGTGCTTGTTCGTAATAGCCGTCGGCTTCTGCTTTTTGTGCTCGCTTCACCACATCGTTGGCGTCCTTTGTGGATTGCAGTTCCACATATTTGGGCAAACTTGAACAGGCAACAAGGGCTATAAGTCCAAAGAATAATATTATTTTTTTCATTGGTCTAAATCCATTAATCTGATTTTTGTATTCTTTTGCTGGGTGGGAGCTTCCTCCTTAATACCTCCGCGAAGGAAGGGATTATTGTTGACGGCTTCCAGCGTTTTCTGCGCAGTTTGCAAGGTGACCTTGCTCTTTGCCAGAATGTCTGCAAACTCGGGCATCTGCTGATACAGAAATTCCAGGATTTTATTCATTGATGTAAGATTTTCATTGAGAGAGAGAAGCATATCGCGCATAGGAAATATGAGATTTTCTTTATCGGGATCGATGAGTTTTACTACAAGACCATCAGGATCTTTGTAATTATTCAGCATTTCATCAAGCTGGGCAGCAGTGCCCTTGAAACTATCGGTGAGATCTGCGATGTTGCTCAAAATGCGGAACAGAGCGCCATCTTCGGGATTATTATCCTTTTGGAAAGAGGCGAGAAGAGCATTGATTTCTCCCAATGATACATCCATTTTTTCTGTCATATTTGCGAGGTTATACAACATACGGGAAAGGGCTCCCTGGTCGGGATTATTATCCTGTGTAAGGTTATACAGTAATTGGTCCACATTTTTCAGCACGGACTCCATCATATCGCCACTTCTTTTTATCAGCCCTTCTTTGAGGAGTTTTTTTCCTTCCGGGGTGTCGAGAGACGGGATATACTCTCCTTCTGCCAGCACCTTGTTCCAATCCGGTCCTTGCAAAAATTCCATTGTGCTTTTTCCCGTCACGGGGTTAGTTGCTTTGAAAATTGCTGAATTCTCCACGATCTTATTTCTGAATTCTTTATAAATAATCAGTTCCGCATCGATCTGATTTTTTATGTTGAGAGTAAACTTTTTCAATCTCCCAATCTCATATCCTTTGAAGTACAGCTTTGTCGAGCTTGAGAGACCTGTAGCATCGACAAATTGCGTCGTGAAATAATATTTTTTATCAAAAATCCGTTTTGATGCAGCAACAACCACCAGCGTAAAAATGAGTGCCAGAACCGCAAAAAGAAAAAACATTCCTACGATTTTATCTGTATGTTTGAATTTAAACTTCATCTTCGACTCCTAATAAGTCTGATAATATATCTAATTTTTTTATTTCTTTGAAAAAATCTTTATTTTTTGCATACATTATTTTCCGGATCGAGCCATTCTCAATATGCACAACCTGATCAGCGATGGCTTTTATAACATCATAGG
This sequence comes from Candidatus Cloacimonadota bacterium, assembly GCA_030613025.1. GTDB lineage: Bacteria > Cloacimonadota > Cloacimonadia > JGIOTU-2 > JGIOTU-2 > Celaenobacter. The sequence continues at coordinate 17,689 of JAUWMT010000042.1, read as the reverse complement.
AATTGCTTGCAATGATAAGGGTCTTGCCGTCCTTCTTAAGATCTTTAAGCAAATTTGCAACTTTGATCTGATTCCTGATATCAAGATTGAATAATGGCTTATTGATTATGATGATTTCAGGGTGTGTAATTAGTGCACGAATAAGTGAAAGTATCTTTTTCGAAGTGTAAGAAATAAAGGAAGGACGTTTTTCGAGAACAGCCGGCACATCGAAATAGTCACAATATTCCTTTATCTCTTTCATGACCTTTGATTTGACGAATTTCTTTGCATAGAATTTTACAGGCAGAAGTAAGTTTTCAAGCACAGTCAGGTTGGATAGGAATGCACCTTCCTGAAAAACAAAGGATATTTTCCTTCTCAGATCGATGATTTCGTCCTCGGTTTTGGAATAAATATCTTTCCCCGAAATGAGAACTGTTCCGTCAATCGGATCATAAAATCCACCAAGTACATTCAGTAAAATGCCGTTATAAAAACTATATGAACCGATAATTATGCAGGATTCGTGTTCTGCAACTGAGAAGGATATATTCTTAATGATGATGTTTTCATCAATATCAACAGACAGTTTCTTAATTTCTATATTCATGATGCTATAAGATATAAAACAAAGCGGTTATGATGATATCAAATACCACCACAGCGATCAATGATGATACAGCTGCTTTTATTGTACGTTGAGGAACTTCTGTCGATGCTGTGGAAACCTTCAGGCCCTGGTAACAGGAGATAAGCGCAATGGCTGTACCGAAAACTATAGACTTGATCACAAAAATAATAATATCAGCAAAGGTTAATTGATATAAAAACTGGCTCATAAAATAACCGAAGTTGATGGGATAAAAAATCGTTGAAAAAAGCCATCCCCCGATAACTGCCGCAAGATTGAAGTATATCGTAAGCAAAAACATAGAGACCACAACACCGATAAAACGGGAAACTACAAGATAGGAAATAGGTGAAATGCCAAATGACCGCAGAAGATTGATCTCGTTGTTGATGGTCATGTTGCCGAGTTCTGTGGAAATGGCTGTGCCTGACCGAGCAATAACGATAAGTGCGGTGATGATACTGCTCAACTCACGGATAACTACTGTGACGAGTATCACATACACGAGTTGGCTCTGCCCGAACCCGCTGAGTATATAATTTCCCTCAAGAATGATCAGTCCGCCAATGCTCAGGGCGATAAATAAAATGAGAGGGAGAGCTTCATAGCCGGTGAACATTATCTGGCGCAATAGAACCATAAATCCTATCTGTTTTTGCCTGTGGAAGGTCAGTGTTTTACGAAAAACCTGCACCACAAAGAGATAGAACTCTTTTGTATTTTCAAGACGTGTACGTATGCCGATACCTGCCGACTCAAATATACTCAAGCGCGCTCCTTTTCGTGTATTAAATTTATGAATTCGACAATTTGAATTGAGCCTGAAATAAGCAAGTTTTTTGTCAATAAATCTATAAAGCAAAAGCGGCTGCACTTAGCAACCGCTCATTTATGGTGAAATCTTTCTTTATGTTACTCGATCATCTGCAATATTTTGTTGGACTTTTCTATAAAGGATTGAAGCTCTTTCCCGGTGAGAGGTTTTTGCTCGATAAGCCCAAGCTCGTGAATATAGCTGCAGAGTATATTTACTTCTTCAGTTTTTCCTTTGTCATTAAGTGTGAGTATCTTTTTCACTGTTTCGTTTTCACTATTCACGACCAAAGTGTGCTGTGCAAGCATATCTGTTGCTTCGGGATTTGCGAACTGGCTCATCTCCTGAAAACGGCGCATGTGCTCATTAAATACGACCATTGCCGGAATGTCCTTCACTTTCAAGCTTTTCACTTCCACCGTGATCTTATCGTTATTCAATGCTTTCTCAAAGATAGTCTTTATCTTATCCGAAGGAGTTTTATTGTCCTGATCAACGATCTCTTTCTTTTCTTTGTTCACAATATTTTCATTGATCTCGGAATCAATGCGCACAAAGGATACATTGCCCTTATCCATTTCTATCTTCTGGAAGATGTGTCCATCCAACACTGTGGGAGCAAAGATCACTTCTATGCCCTGCTCCTTCATCATGTTCATATAAGTGACCTGCAGATCTTCGCTGGGAGCATAATAAATTTTCTTCTGCTTGCCTTCCTGAGGATTTCTGAGAATATATTCATCAACAGTAACATAATCACCTTTTGTAGTCTTGAAAATGAGTTGTCCGGTGAGGTTCTCATAGAATTTTTCGTCGGTCAGCATGCCGTATTTGATGAAATGGCTGATATCCTTCCACAAGGTTTCATAACGCTTTCTGTCTTCTTTGAAAATACCTTTAAGACTGTCTGCTACTTTTTTAATGATGTACTGGGATATTTTCTTCACCTGCTTGTCTTCCTGCAGGAAGCTGCGCGACACATTAAGGGGAATATCCGGGATGTCCATTCCTCCGCGAAGCAGAAGCAGAAATTCGGGAACAACGCCCTTCAGATCATCAGCGACAAACATATCGTGGCAGTAAAGCTTTATCTTGCCACGGTTGAGGTCAAGATCAAGCTGGTTTATTTTGGGAAAATAGAGAATACCTTCGAGTTTAAAAGGATAATCAACATTGAGATGTATCCAGAAAAGTGGATCTTCGTATTGATGGAAAAGCTCCTTATAAAATTCTTTATACTCACTATCCTCTATGTCTTTGGGCTTCTTATGCCAAAGTGCTTTTTGAATGTTCACGACCTTCTTATCAAACACGATCGGGAAAGGCATGAAGTTACAGTACTTCTCAATAAGATCGCGAACTTTGGAGTCCTCGAGGTAGTCCTCATTTTCTCTATTGAGATAAATAGTGACGGTTGTACCCGGCTCTTTTCTCTTTCCGACATCGAGCTGGAAATCCGTACTGCCTTCACATTCCCAGTATGCAGGTTCTGCATCCTTTTTAAATGAGAGGGAATCTATGGTGACTTTCTTCGCAACCATAAATGACGAGTAAAATCCAAGACCGAACTGCCCGATGAGCTTTCCCTGTCTGTCTTTATACTTCTCTACAAAACCTTCTGCGCTGGAAAAGGCGATCTGATTGATATATTTCTTGATCTCATGCTGGGTCATGCCGATTCCATTGTCGATGATCTCGAGGGTTTTTTTACGCTTGTCGATCTTTACTTCAACCTGCAGGTCGTCCTTTTCCACATTTGGATCCATTGCTTCGCGCTTGTTCATTGCATCCACAGCATTGGCGATAAGTTCTCTCAGAAAAATATCATGCTCGGAGTAGAGCCATTTCTTAATTATTGGAAAAATATTTTCAGTGTGAACAGTTAGTTTTCCTTGTTTTTTCTCTTGTGCCATAGGTTGGTTCCTCAATTATTTTTAACTGATAATATAGGTATTTGTGGGTGGGATGTCAAAGAAGAATGAAGAGATTGTTACTCCCGATCAATCCTCATACACATAACACCCGGCTCTGGTTGGATGATCTTTAACATAACTTTTATTCGGTACCATTCTGATGAGCCACAAGATCAAAAGATCACCTCCGGAAAAAAGAAGGAAAAGTAACCCCAAAATAAATAATATCCCTTGTTGGAAAAGAAATCCTACTGCGATCGGCAGTACCCCCAAAATCAACGCAGGTGCTAAAAGGGCGATGCGGTAATAAAGTGCTCGAATAATTTTGTCATAATGTGCATAAGGAGTGATCGTATCCCACTGAATTCCAATATGAACATATTTAAAACCCTTATCTCCCAAAATGCCAAAAACCATCGCATGAACAACTTCATGCAGAAATATGCCTATAAATATAACCGGAAGAAAAAACCACCATCCAAAAACTATCTTTCGGGCAGCAAAAAAGAGATTCATTACCCCATAAAGCCGAATATATAAGGGAATAAGCAGGGCAATGATGATGAGTAGTATTGGTATGCAAAGTATGCTTGCCTTGAACATGCCAACGGAAATATCTTTAGTTTTGCTCATCCTTAACAAAAGGTTCAATATGCACCACGACATCTAGCACATCGGGTCCGTTCTTGATTATCTCATCCCGCACTTTTTCTGAGATGCTGTGCCCTTCAGATATAGTAATATCTCCATTAACAAGAACATGCATATCGACAAATAATCCACGCCCCACATTACGCGTTCTTATAGCATGAGCATCTTTCACGCCTTTTACATGCATGGCAAGCGATCGTATCTGCTCCCTTTCTTTTACAGAAGCTCCTGAGTCGGATAATTTCTTGAGCGCAGGAAAAACTATATCCCATGAAATTTTCAATATGATCAATGAAACGATGATTGCACCGATGCGGTCAACAAACGCCCACTCAGGTTTGATCACAGAAATTCCAACTGCGACAAGTGCCGGAATAGAACTTAATGCATCTGAGCGATGATGCCAGGCATTCGCCATGAGCGCAGAAGATTTCACTTTCTTCCCTATCTTCACATTCCAGTGATACAATAATTCTTTCACGATTATGGAAACGAATGCACCAATTATGGCTATCCATGTAGGTGTTTGAATAGACTGTTCCTTAAGGGTTGCGATAGCATTATATCCGATCCCAACTGCAACTGCAACCAGCCCTAATCCAATAAAACCGGTGATGATAGTTTCGATCCGCCAGTGCCCATAAGGATGATCTTTGTCCGGTGGCGCAGACCAGTATTTAACCCCAACCAGTACAGCAATATCGGTAACCATATCGGAAATACTGTGGACAGCATCTGCCACAACCGCCTGACTGTGCCCGAGAATACCCACAATGAATTTTATCGCTGCAAGGATAAAATTCACCAAAAGTCCAACCCACGTGACTTTTTTGATCTCACGATTTTCAGACTTTGAATTGTATATATTCAAAGAGTGTTCCATAAAGTCATCTGCTGTTCTTTGTTGAATTAAGGCAAGATTTTTATTTACAACTCTTGGGCTTGGTCGGCACTGCCTAAATTAAGCTATTGTGTTTGAAGAATTTTCTCCAGTTCTTTGGGGGTGTACACCCTGCCTGTCGATTTCACCGCTCCGTTTATGACAAGAGCCGGTGTCATCATGACTTCGTACTTCATGATATCATTAATATCAGTAACTTTTTCAACATCTGCCTCAATATTGAGATTCTCCAAAGCTGCCCGGACATTCTTCTCAAGCTGTCTGCATTTTGGGCAACCTGCACCTAAAATCTTTATATTCATTTTTGCACCTTTCGTGGATAGAGCAACAGTCTATCCTGTTTTTGACTTGATCATGCTAATATTTGAATTCCATTTTTAGAAATTGCATAAGTGATTATATTGTAGTGATCAAAAGATAAATACCACCAAGTATAACTAATACTCCACATACTTTTTTTACAATAACTGCACCTTTGGTTCTCTCATTCCAATGAAGAAATTTCTGCACAATTCCTGCAAAAGTGCCGGCCATGACAATAATGATACAATGACCGACTGCATATGCAAGGATCAAAGAAGCACCATAAATGATATTGGTGGATGATACGCTGAATACAACACCCAGCATTGGAGCCATATAAGCAAAAGTGCATGGACCAATGGCAATTCCAAAAAGCAAACCGATAACGAAAGCTGCAAGGGGACCTTTCTTTTTGAACTTTGGCTGATTAGCCTTACCAACAAACGGAAGTGGAATAAGTTCAAGCAGATGCAGGCCAATAACAAAGAAAATAATTGCAATAATATAATTCCCGATGTTTCCAATATTCCCAAGCATCCTGCCCATAAGACCAGTAATCAGTCCTATTATACCAATAGTAATGAGGATTCCAACTGAAAAGAGCAATGAAATGAGAAATGCGCGTTTTGTCGATATGCGCCCCTGCTCATCGATGAAACCAATAATGAGCGGAATACTAGTGAGGTGACACGGACTAAGCAATATGCTCAAGATGCCCCACAAAAACGAAGCAGTCAAAGCAAGGAAAGTAGAAGTATATAGTGCACTACTCAGCCAAGTAAAAATGTTTTCGATCATGATCAACTCCCTATTAACTGAACACCTTGTTCGCGAAACACTTTCAGCAGCTCTTCTTTAGGATAAAATCCTTCATGACGGAAGAATTCATTCCCTTCGCTATCAAGAAAGACCTGTGTAGGAATTACTCGGATCTTGTATTGCTGTGCATAAGCATAGCCGTCCTTAGTTCTCACGTCATGAAAGACAACTTTAACCTGATCGGGATATTCACTCTTAATCTCATCCATGATCGGCTGCATCATATCGCAGGGCACACAACCCTTAGAACCAAGTTCAATGAAGGTGACTTTAAGATTTTCTTCTTCGGACAAGGTATCGATTTCAGGTTCCGGTTCCGGTGCCGGTTCTTCCTTTTTTTCTGGCGGAGTAGTGATCTGATCTTCATCTAAGTTCTTTTCTTGTTGATGCTGGATGTTTGTTTGATTCGGATCCGCTTTTGAATATTTTGAATCAGATTCACCTTGAGTGCAGCTCAAAAGTATGAACATCATACACACAAATAAGCTTAATATAATTTTATTTAACATTTTTCTCCTAAACGAATAAATAATTTCCATAAAGATATCCAGCTCCTGCTGAATATACCACGATCAATATGATGTAGGTCATCGCTCTTTTGAAGCCAAGCAATTTATTGAGCACGATGATGCTCGGCAAACTGAGGGAATATCCTGCGAGGAAAAGCGAAAGCGCAGGTCCTTTGCCCATACCAAGTGACATCAGGGACTGAATGATGGGAACTTCTGTGAGTGTGGCAAAATACATGAGGGCGCCGAATATCGATGCAAAAAAAGTTGAGAAAAGCCGATTACCTCCGAGTAGAGAATAGACAACTTTTTCGGGTAGTGCTTTGGATACAACTCCTGCAACAAAAATTCCGACAATGAGAAAGGGTAGTATCTTTTTCGTGAAGGACCACGTTTCATCGACCCAACTGGTTCGATACTCCTTATCAATTCTGAAAAATACGATATACAAAATGATAATAACATACAAAACTAGAAGTGCTGCTTTCAAAATGCCATTGATAGCTAATCCGCCGGTTATGAGAAATGCCAGTTGCATAAGGAAGAGAATAATGATCGGGAAAGTTGAAATGCTGCTTTTGTCAGATGAAACTGAAAATCCATTTTGAGCTGAATCATTATTATTATTGAACATCGCCCCCATAATCAGCCCGATGAGTATTGCACCGACAATTGCAAAGAACAGGCGCACAAGTGACATTTCCCAGCCGAGAACAGTACCCGTGAGAAAGATCGCCGCCACATTAATTGCAGGTCCCGCATAGAGAAATGTAGTTGCCGGTCCGATACCAGCTCCGCGCTTCCATATACCGGCAAAAAGTGGAAGTATCGTGCATGAACACACTGCAAGAATCCCACCTGAAATTGATGCAAGGGGATAGGAAATCCACTTCTTTGTTTTGGGACCGAGTAGCTTGAGTACTGCATCCTTTTTTACAAAAACCGTGATCGCTCCTGCAATGAAGAATGCCGGCACCAAGCAAAGTAATACATGTTCTCGCGCATATTCATGCAGCAATGTGAAGCCGTTGATAAGTGCTTGAGATACGGATTTTGTGTCAAACGGAAGGAGATATATTACAAGGAATGCGCCAATCAGCCAAAATAATTTTTTCAATTCTTTATTCATGTAATTTCCTTTATTCGGCAGGATGCACACAACATTGATGTTGCTTGATCTTATCTTCAATAACTGCGGTCACACATTGGAAAAAATCTGTTATACAAGGTACCTGAAGATGGAATATTGTTTCCAGACCATCTCTTCGTGATTTTACAATACCTGTAACTTTCAGCACGCTAATATGCTTGGAGAGGGTTGATTTATCAATATCAAAATATTCCATCAGTTCAGAAAATGATTTCTCCCCTTCTTTCAGCAGCTCGATCACGATAAGCCGTACAGGATGAGCCATTGCCTTGATGACCTCGCTTCTTATTTCAGCTTCGCTATAAGTGATCATAGAACCTTCTTTCTTTGTTGGCAAATTTGCCAACAGGCAAATAAGATTGTCAAATTTTTTTACAAAAGATGCTCAAGCAATATTTTAATTCCTATCCCGATAAGTACAACTCCACCCAAAATATGAGCACACTTCCCAAATCTCAATCCCATTAATCTGCCCAGCATAACTCCGCAAAATGAAATAATGAACGTAACTATGCCAATAATAAGAGCCGGCAGGAAAATCGGAGCATTCAAAAGAGAAAAGCTCAGTCCAACAGCAAGCGCATCGATACTTGTTGCAATAGCGAGTCCTAAAAGCACGAGCAGATTTGTAGGACGAATAAGTTTCTTTTCGGGATGAGAAAAAAATGCTTCATAGATCATTCTGCACCCGATTATGAGCAACAGCCCAAAAACGATCCAGTGGTCGAAGCTCTCGATATATGCCTGAAAAAGCGAACCACCAAACCAACCGATCACAGGCATAAGCGCCTGAAATCCGCCAAAAAAGAGTGCTATGATGCACGCCCACAACACATAAGATTTTTTCAGCGAAATCCCGCTTGCCATGGACACTGCAAAGGCATCCATCGCCAAACCAATTGCGATCAGGAAAATTTGTATTAATGACATAAAATACACGCTCACATAAAAATGCAATAATATATGGGAAAAATTATTTTCCTAAATTAAGTACCCTTTCCTAGTGTCATGTCAAGCTTCGATTGGAAATGATAATTGAATTTTAAAATTCCTTATATTGACTTATCACTAGCTGGCTCATGATCTCCTTCACTGTGGTAATATAGGCAAATCCGAAACCAAGATTCAGTAAGGTTGCCAGATGCATCTCCTCGTTGATCGCTCCAGTGCCGTCAGCTGGAAAGAATACGCGATAATCCCGATAATAGGCATCCCTCGCAGTTGATTCGCAACACATACTCGTCATAATGCCTGTAATAACTACATCCTTGATGCCAAGACATCTTAGAATAATTTCCAGATCAGTATTATAAAATGACGAATACCGATGCTTTAGTACAACTTTCTCATTGGGCAATGGACGTAGTTCCTCGACGATCTCGCTTTCAGGACTGCCCTCTTTGCACATACCTTCCCACCACCATCCCATTATGCCAGCATCCAGCATGTCCGGATGATGCACATGTTTGGTGTAAATGACTGGACGTTTATGCTTTCTGAATTGTTCGATCAATTTCTTCACATTCGGCAGAATTGCAGCGCCGCCGCAGGTATATGTCGGCAAATTGGGATCGAGAAAGAATTCCTGCATATCAATGACGAGCATTCAGGTATGTTTAGTATCAAGTTCCATTTTATGCTGGTTAAAGGGAGAAATCTTTTCAAGCCATTGTGAGGTCTTCACCTCAAGTGTTTCCGTGGTGACGTAAGGGTTCATGGTTATTCTCAAAGAAAATTTAAAATTTATTTTTTAACACATATTCTTAGAAATATTTAAAAACTTATAATCTAATAATTCTTTTTATAGCTGATTTGTTGAAAATTATATTTATAATTTTAGCATATTCCTATACGGTATAATTCTATTTTCGGCAATTTTAATATATTCCTTACTTATCTCAAAGCCAACAAAATTTCTGTTACTTTTAAGAGCCGCAATAGCAGTTGTCCCACTTCCAATAAATGGATCAAGTATTATGTCTGTTTCAAAAGAGTATAATTGGATCAATCTATACGGTAGATCAATTGGGAATGGAGCAGGATGACCAACTCGACGAGCCGATTCAGCATTGAAAGTCCAAATTGATTTTGTCCATTCCATGAAATCATCTCTTGTAATTGAATTTTGTTTTAACTCTTTTTCTTTTCTTTTTCTATCCCTTTTATATTCACCTTTTGAAAAAATCAAAATATATTCATGTATGTCGCGTAAAATTGGATTCGATGCTGACATCCAACTTCCCCAAGCAGTTGAAGGACTCGCACTAGATGCCTTATTCCAAATTATTTCACCACGCATGTTAAATCCAATATCAATCATCATTCTTGAAATGTAATCTGATAAAGGAATGTAGGGTTTTCTTCCAAGATTAGCAACATTGATGCATGCACGACCGCCATTCATAAGAACTCTAAAAGTTTCCTTAAAAACTTTTTTTAACATTTCAAGGTATTCGTCTAATGAAAGGTCTTCATCATATTCTTTTGAAACATTATATGGTGGTGAGGTTATCATTAAATGTAAGGAATTTGGCGGAATTATCGACATATCCTCTGCGGATTTAAGGATAATAGTATTTAATAATTCATTTGGAAATTTGTTAACCTCTTTGCTAATACTCTTATTGCTTCTCAGCTCTTTATAAAGCTTAGAATTATAAAATTTGCTCGAATCGTGATTGATTCTTCCATTCGTTCCAAAAGAGCTAGTTGTTGTTCCTTTATGATTCATGACAAATTCACTATTCTGACCAATAATCCACCCATCTTTTGAATGGATCATATTCAATCTTGGTTTTCTTCCAATTAATCGGGATGAAAAATTTATTTGGATGGTCACTTAACAATTTAAGAGCTTCGCTTGTCATCTCTACTCCCCTTGGGTTTGTACCCTTTTTGGGTAATTTAAGGTATGATTCTCGTCCTAACCTACTCAATACTTCCTCCTGGATTTCTTGAGAAAAAAAGTATAATCCACCACCATTTGACCAATTAATATGGACAAAAAACATTCCGCAAATTGGACAATAATGTTCACGAAATTCCTCTGCCTTTTCTGCATCCACTGTCCATATTAATTTTACACCACCACCAAGTTTTTTCTGAGTGATTGTCTTGATTGAATACTTCTCTCCTTTCACTTCAACATCAACCTCTGGTTCAGTAATTGGAAATTCTGTTTTTACATTACTCTCTCCAAATTTATAAATTAGGAGTGCAACAATTATTTTTTCTCTTACTGAGCCAACTTCCATGCCGATTTTTCCACCCCCTCATACTTTCAAGTTCTGCTAATTGAAAGAGATAAGGTAATCTACTTTGTATTTTCACAATTAATTTTTGATCAGAAAAAAATTGTTCAATTTTACACATGCTCACTTCCATAACTTTATTTTTTAACAATGTCATTAATACATTCAAAAAATATATGATAATCCTGTCAATAATTCTTAAAGATGCATTAATTGCATCCCGACATAGAAAAAAATAGCATTCATAATTTTATTTGATTATCCTCTTCCTGAACCGACACGACACGGTTCCTTCCACTCTCTTTCCCTTCATACAGTGCATTATCAGAAAGAAAAATTATTATGTCCAATCTTTTAGATCGCTTCTTTCCAAAGTTTCGATCGTTTTTTTCGAAAAATTCAAATTTGGTTGGGCTCGATTTATGTTTTGAATTATCCTTTTATATTTATCGCGATTTGTCTTTGTTTTGTATGGGCAGGGAATATCAAAATCCGGGAGTTTGAGATGTGAATGAATTTTAGAAATTTTTTCTTCTTCGAGATATATCATTGGTCGGATTATAGACATCGGGCTTTCTGCGATTTCTACTTTGGGGGTTAATGCAGCAAGTTTTTTATTCTCGATAATATTCATCAGAAAAGTCTCTGCAACATCAGTTGCATGATGACCATACGCCGCTTTGAAGATCCCGTGTTTTGCTAATAATGAAGATAGGGCACCTCTTTTCAAACGTGAGCAGATGTAGCAGTTTTCAATTGTATTTTCTATGTCTGAGTTAAGCTTTTCTTCATAATAGTTCACTCTCAATGCCTTACAGAAATCCTGAAGCTTTGAAGTATCGTAGTCTGAAATTTTAATGTGTGCAGCAGATAGAGAGAATGAGAGGTCTGAAAATCGCTTTATATACGCTAAAATGTAAAGAAGTGTTGAGCTGTCCTTCCCACCTGATAATGCAACTGCAATTTCTTCATTCTCGCTAATAAGTTCATATTTTCTGATTGCCCGTAGCACATCATTTACGAACCACTTCCCGAAATTTTTATCAAAGCCGATATCCTTCATCTATTGAGATTTAACTGTTTCGATAAGATTTTGTGCCCAAGAGCAAATTTGTTCTTTCTTATCCTGCTCGCCTTTTATTGGTTCTTGAAAATTTGTTGTGCTGAGTATTTCGTTGCCATCAAGAAGCTCTTTCATGTGCGTTATTGCTTTTCCCCTGCCGCCGCGATGGCAGCTGAATAAACCGATTTTTTTATCCTTTAATTCAACTTTATTGAGAAATGATCGAACTGCTGGAGCCATTGTGAAAGCCCAGACAGGAGTGCCGATAATTATTAGGTCATATTCTATAATATCCACATCAAAGGATTGCAATTCCGGTTTTGTTCTCAATGATGCTTGTTTGCCACCAAAGAAATATTTCATTTTATTGTTCTTTATATCTTTGACTGGCATCAGGCGTAAAACATCAGCACCAACACTTTCCGCAATGCATTCTGCGAGATATTTCGTGTTTCCATCAAGAGAGTAATATACAACTAAAATTTTCATGGACACTCCTATAGTTTCTTTATGGAGAGTTGAAATTTCATTTTGTGAATATCCCTGCTCGATTACCTTATCTGCAAGACAATCAGGACAAAGACAATCTAATGCATCATCAATATTGATTTTAGGGAATGATTCGCACCAGCATGTTCTTCCGTCTTCATCAGCATAGCAGGGAAACTCTTTTCCGCAGATGGGACAGGTTTTAATCTTCATATTTACGTCTTGGTTCACCTTCGGAATGGATAAACTTCACGGAATAATCCTCGGGAATTGGAGGTATGAGGAGCCAATGATTAAAAACATTCATTCCTCTCCCTCCGCCATAATGCTCGATAATATGCACTTCAATTGACTTGGCAAGTGTATCTTTCAAAACCTGATAGGAAAAATTAGCTGAACCGTCCGCCCAACTGATGTCACATACCAGTGAAAAATCATCAAAATTGACTTTTCTTGGTTCACTATCTATCCAGGTATGCTTCCCCTTTATATAGGAGATTGCAGAATCATATTCAGCTTGGGAAGTTATTATAAAAGAATCAACAAGTGTTCTGTATTGTCCCATCGGGACAGGAAGGCAAAAGAGAAGAGTTTTTGTCGAATCGGGATTTTCAGCACTAAGACATGAGCTAAGGATGATAAGCGATAAAATTAACATACATAAAAAATGTTTTATTTTCATGCTCCTTTTAAATCTGTTTAGTCGCAAAATTTTAATACTCTTGCCTCGAATGCTTTCGGGAGCAAAAAATTTTCATACATTTCTGTAAATCTCTTATTAAAAAATTTGTGCTCTTTCTCGGTGCTCTCTGTCTGCCTCGGCGTAATGAAATGAAGACGGGTGTTCTCTGTGTTCTCTGTCGTGAATTCATTTTTGGTTTCGGTTTATCCGAGTCAGGTAAATTTCTGTAACTTCGGGCTAATAATTAAACCCTGAATATCGCCCATAATGCGGAAGTGGAGTGCCAAATTCATTACATCCAAGATCGGATGCAGTGCCATTAAAATCATCAGCTATGTTGGGAATATACACTCCGGCATTAATCGCATTTCCCTTTCCCGAAAGCGTCAGATCGATCTTTGCCGGATCATAGGTCGTACCTTCAACAGGTACAGTGATATTATTAAAGATACCATAATCAACCATAGTGCCATGTTCTTCCTGACCTGTTTCTTTGTAGAACTCAGCGAGGTTAGAAAGACGGAACCAGGATTTTCTATTATCTGTACTCCATTTGAACATATTTTCCTGATCCTGAACCCTGTAGTAGCCGTTATAATCCAAGATGGTTCTTTCATCGGGTGAACTGGTTGCCACCGTGTAGGAACTCGCTCCTAGGAAAAGATTATTCATTATTTTAGCGTTTTGCCAAATAGGATCAGACCAGAAAGCACGTTCTGAGCCGACAAAGGTATTATTGAAGATGAGCAACCCAGATGGCCAGTTATGAAGTTTGAGAGGAATTTTCACATTATAGACCGCATTCCTGAAAATATAGACAGGTCCACCATATACCGGCTGCGTGCTGATTCCCACGTGGGAATTTGTAAGTTTATTATTCCAGACACGAATATTATAGTACCCGAAATCAGTTTCAATGCAGTCATCCGCAGCATTGTAGAGATTGTTGTTGTAAAAATCAATGCACATATTATGGGGCTCGTACCAGGGTTCTGGTTTTTCGAGGTTGCTGATCGTTATGCAATCCCAGAAATCATGCACAGTATTGTAACATACTACATGCCCGACGCCGTCAACGATCACTCCCGTACAGGTGCCGAATTTATCTTTTACTCTATCTCTGTCCGACCAGTCATCAACTCGTCCCATAATATGATTATTTGCAATGACCCAGTTCTTTGTTTTTGTAAAAGATATGATCCCGTAATGGACATCAAATATTGTGCAATTCTTCACAACAATTCCGCTGGCATCATTTCCTTTTATGGCAGTATGACCATTTCTAATTGTGATATTTTCAAAATGAATATTGCTCTTTCCCGACACATCAAAGATTTTGCTCTCGGTTCCTTTTCCATCGAATATTGCTTCGCCTTCCGGAGAACCGCACAGAATTATGGGATTATTTCTGGAACCCCCTATTAAGAATTCATAAGTGCCATAATAGGTTCCGGGATGGATCATAACGAGAGTACCGCCAGTAAGTTGGAAGAGAATATCATTTAGATCTTTGTATGCAGGTTCAATTATTTCTCCGGGATAATTTTCCGGGTAAAGATGCAGTACTTTTTGTGGCTTAAAATTCTCTTCAGGATTGCGTGTGCTTACTTCGACTGTTTTCTCTACATAAACACCATCCGGATCTGATAGTTTCAGTTGCACTTCATACAAGGTTGCCGGCTCCAATTGCAAGATACTTCCGGAAAACAGATTTCCTGTTTTAAGAGGATTGTGTTCTCTATCAACTACGTCACCATCAATCCGGGTCAAAGGTAGCGCAAATTTCCAGTCCTTTGTATCCTTTTTTCTGTACTGAACCAGCACGGTTGAGCTAAGATTTGCATCGCCTTCAATTATCCAGCGAAAAGCCAGAGATCGGAATGTTGGGGGGTCGATGATGATTTCTTCTGACTTTATAGCTTCCTGGGCTATTATTGACATAGAAAACAGGGGGAAAAGCAGAAGAAGAAAAAACAATTTTTTCATTGAATTCTACTTACGCATCGAGAATAATATTTTTATAATAATTGCAGCCAAAACCAACATCCATAGAAAGATCATGGGGATAAGGGTTGTCGAAGAAATGCTATATTCGCCTAATCGAACAGGTAACCTTTTCTCCTCAGTTTTTTTGCTTGGCGGCAAACGGCTTCCTATTGAATAAACCGGACTGCTCGTAGAATAACTTGATTGTTGCCATGAAAATCTTGTAGTCTGAATATCTGTAGTAATTTCATATTCATTTTTGGGATACTTTTCATAGATTTCTTTATAACAAGATGTGCGTGCTCCAAATCGTACAGACCACCTTGGAAGCAACCTATGTGAATAACCGCCTACATATTTACTGTGGTATCTGGCAGTCATTCCTGGAAATAATGCACCATAGCGCCCATAATATCTAATTACAGGGAGCGCTCTGTATACACCATATTTGTTAAATTCATTTAATGTTCTCGCTTCACTTTGTACCTGATATTGAGAGGGTTGTTCAAAATATGTATTTTTGTAAATCGAAATAATCTGCGGTCGTATTTTTTCTTCTTCAACCAATTTTGTAGGGTCTGAAATATATATGATGGATTCAAAGTGATATTCTCGTTTTCTCCGAAGTGGTAAAAACATACCGCCAACATAATCAGAGGTTACATAATCAGCAATTTCAGCCCATAATGAATCTTCAGCATTTAAATCTCTTTTGAATTTCAGCAAAAACAAATCTTTTTCAAAAGTCGTTTCAGATTCCTCAAAGCCAGTAAGTATATACGACCCATCTCTTACCTGTACAATTAAACCAAGCTGCTTTAGCCCAGGTCCAACAAATTCATAGTCGAATACAATATCTCCATTGCTGTCGAGTTTAAGTATCCAGAAATTACTATTGAACTGACCCGAAAACACTGATTCTCCACAGATCATGAAACCATCATCTTGAGCATGGAAAATTGACGATGCGATTTCAGCGCCAAACCCACCAATGGTTTTTTCCCATTCAATATATCCTTCTTTGCTCAGTTTCACGATCCATGTATCTGTCTTGTTTGTCTCAATGCCGATCATATTTCCCCAAAAAGTGAAGCCCAAATCATTCATTTGGAAGATCTCCACTGCACCGTCTTCCCCCTTTCCTCCAAAAGTCCTATCCCATTCAAACTCGCCCTCTTCTCCTAATTTTATTATCCAAAAATCAGCATTTCTGTTTATATCAACTGATCTTTTACCACAGGCAGCAAATCCAGAATCATCTGTACTGATGATGGAATAAATTATATCATTATAAACTCCGCCATAGGTGGTTTCCCATACAATATCACCATCGCTATTGCATTGGATTATCCATGCATCTTCTTTCTGTATATCTCCAACAAATTGCTTGCCGCCTATGATAAAACCATTGTTCTTGGTTTGACAAACAGAATATGCTGCATCGCTAATTCCCAGCCCGTAGGTCTTCTCCCAAATTTTAGTACCTCGAAAATCTGTTTTCAATATCCAAACTTGTGAGCTATTACCCTTGCGATCTTTTTGTGCTCCGCAAATTATATAACCCTTATCCTTTAATTGGATACAGGAGTGCGGAAATTCATTCCGTACACTACTACCGAATTTGTTGTACCACTCGATGCTACCAAGATGGTTGAATTTCATCACCCAACAATCAATATTTTTCTCGGATTCAAAGATTGTTCCGGATATAATAAACCCATTATCCGAAGTTGGTATAATACAGCTTATGTTAAGTGATCTAAAATTCTCATATATTTTTTGCCAAAAAATTCGTATATCTTGTGCATGCAGCTCAGAATCCGTAATGGATAAAAAAATAATAAGAAAAAGAATAATAAATGGAATTTTTAGCTTCATATATAAGTTTTAAGATTTTAGAGTACCATGAGTCTGATAGAAATCTTCAATTGATGTTATAAGGTCCTCTTTCACTGTTACAATACTCCGTATTATATCACGCAGCTTAGCTCTTGCATGATCGTAGGTGAAATCTTCTTGCCCCTGCATCCTTTTCAGCTCAATGTAGAAATCATTGAATACTCTCTTTATATCATTATCGTAAAGAACAATATCAAATCCAATATATGAAAAATCAGATGCAATGTCGCTCTTGTCAATGACATCAATATAGCGCTCGATACTCACGAGTTCGGATACATTTTTGGGCTGTTTGTGATCCTCAATTCTCTTTACACCCCCCCGGTTCATGTCCATCTTGTAGGCATAGATCTTCGAAATTCTTTTAATCTGAGGTATAAGAATGGTGTCACCATCCGGTAAAGTAAATGTTGCTGGCATATTTTGTACCTTCTTCTTTTTATTAGCAAGCTGCAAATGTTCTGAAGCATATTCGTTTGTAAAGTATTTTTTTTATTATTAATAATTGAGTTCACTCTAAAAACCTTTCAATATAGTTCACAAAATACTTTACACAAAGTAATGATCAAATATTAGTATGGTTAAATAAGTAATATTTTTTAAGGAAATCACTATGTTTCATACGAACGAAAATCATATACAGCAG
>JAUWMT010000060.1 GCA_030613025.1 Candidatus Cloacimonadota bacterium | reverse complement strand
TGCTTTTCTATTAACTCATCCAAATAGGGTGGCAACGCCAATCCCTGATCCTGACTGTAAGCTCTAAATTTTATCATGTGCTAAAGATAACTAATACCATATTTATTGTAAATATTATTGAGGTTATGGGACAGCCCCGGGAGTGGGATGAGTTAAAAGCGAGGAAAAAAGGATTTGTTTACGGATGCAAAAGATTAATTGTTTATATGTTAGAAAGAATTTTTAAAATGAATTTGATAAAAAACATACCCCACCCCCGGACCCTCTCGTTCCCAAGCCCCTCCCCGTCACGCCGGAATGCAATGAAGGCGGATCGTTCCCAAGCCCCCACCGTTCATCTCGTTCCCAAGCCCCTGCTTGGGAACGCTAAAGGAGTTGTCAGGGACCATTCCCTGACAGAAGCCGTGATCCAGACTGAAAGGATTTGTTTAGATGCAAAAAATAAGTAGTTTATTATATGTTAGAAAGAATTTTTAAAATGAATTTAAGAAAGAAACACACCCCGATTTTCCTTCGGAAAATCACCCCTCTTTTTAGAGGGGAATTCTGTAAATTTACTCTTGTTCCTCCCGAAAAATGTCATTCCCACGAAAGTGGGAATCCAGTAGAAATGAAAGATTGTGGATTCCCAATCAAGTCGGAAACGAGAAAACCTTACATTATAAAAGAACTTTATTCAACCTATTATGATACTCCCCTTCCTTGTCTCCCCGTCTCCTTGTCTCCTTGTCTCTTTGTCTTTTTGTCTTTTTGTCTTTTTATACCCTCTCGTTCCCAAGCCCCTTCCCGTTCATCTCGTTCTCATCCGCCAGCTGGCTGATGGGAACGCAAGTTGAAACGAAGCCCCGCTTCGTAACTTCACAGATGAACCGTAATCTTAATTGCGAAAGATGGCTTTCGCAGGAAATAGCGTTCCCAAGCTTGGGCTTGGGAACGAGAAAACCAAAGAAAGGATAATAAATAATGAAAAAGAAAAGAATACTGTCCAAAGTAATAATCTTAGTATTAGGACTAAGTTTATTTTTCAGTTCCCTGATTTTTGCCGGTCCTAATGAGAATGCCGGTATAAGATTTGACCTAAATGCCACTACTTACGGTAACCAGAATAATACTACCATGACCGCACCAAGTGTAGGCGATTACATCCGGGTGGATGTGTATGCCATAGATGTTCACAATTTAGACACTTATGAGTTTGAAGTTAACTATAACTCGAATCAGCTTGAGTATATAACTGCTGCTGCAACCAATCCCATTACTTATGAACCGAACATACTTACTACTAATGGTGGCACGGCACTCGGCTGGATGATCGATACTTCTACTCCGGGTATCTTAAGTATTGCCTATACATTAGCGGGCACAGATACGCTTGAAGCACCGGAAGGAGAGGGGCTGATTGCAGATATTGTATTCCAGGTTCTATGTACAATTGGAGATTCCCTTACTTTTGGAGATGTTTTCTTCTATGATTCTTTTGGTGTAATGGATATTATCACAGATAAAGGTATTGCTCTAATCCCGGGTTCAATTTCTGTAGATAATATTGAATTTGATACTATATATAAAGAGGATATACTTGAGAATTATCCTAATCCAGTTAAATCTTATACCACGATAACTTATGTAATCAGAGGAATAAAGAAGGCAGATGAGGTTGAGATCAAAATATATAATATAGTTGGTCAGTTAGTTGATATTATTGAAGGTAGAAATGGAATAGCAGTTTGGGATGGAAAAGATGAAAACGGTAAACACGTTTCCAGCGGCATTTATTTCTACAAGATGAATACAGGTGAATATACTTCGATGAAGAAAATGATTTTGATGAAGTAGAATTTGAGTATAATATGTACTTTAAAGTTATGATGATAGCTATGATGCATGGTTCACCACCAGCGGGATAACTGTTTTCTAAAACAATAGTATCAAGAAAAATGCCGGTTATCAAAACTGGCGTTTTTTTTTATTAAAAAAAGTAGTAAAATAAAAGTTCTATGGAAAAAAGATGATGAAGTATGGTTTGCTTATCAATTCAAGGAGATATTACAATGAAAAAAGGAATTAAAGATTTTATTAAGTTGAAAAAGAAAGGTGACCCTCTTGCTTGGGTTACTGCTTATGATTATCCATTTTCGTATTGTGCGGAACAGGCAGGAATCGATATGATTCTAGTTGGAGATTCAGGTGGTATGGTGCAACTTGGTTATGAAACAACTAATCCAGTTTCAATGTCTGAAATGTTAACAATGGCAAAAGCAGTTAGAAAAGGTGCTCCAGATACATTTATCATTGGTGATATGCCACAGGGATCGTATGAAATAAGCACAAATCTCGCTGTGGAAAATGCACTCAGATTCGTTAAGGAAGCAGGTTGTGATGCAATTAAATGTGAAGGAGGACGTCGAATTGCAGATAAGGTTAAAGCCATTGTTGATGCCGGAATACTTGTGTGTGGTCATCTGGGTTTAACTCCACAATCCACCTCTAGTTTTGGTGGTTATAAAGTTCAGGGTAAATCTATAATTAGTTTTGAAAACATTCTAAAAGATGCTCTAGGACTACAAGAAGCCGGTGTATTTGCCGTATTGCTGGAAGCTATGCCAGCTGAATCCTCTGAACAAATATCAAAACATCTTACTATTCCGGTTTATGGAATTGGTGCTGGTCCATATGTTGATGGACAGCTTCTTATAATGCATGATATTCTAGGATTATATCAACCATTCCGTCCGAAATTTGCCGAGTGTTTTATTCCTGAGATTATTCTTGAATATTGTACATATTTGGATTCGATTAAAGACGTTCATTCAATGGGTGTTGAAACGAGACGTGATGGACTTTTAGTGCTGGTACAATTAACTTTAGAAATATATATTCGAAAAGTAAAAAATAAAACATTTCCCAGAGAAGAACACGTTTACCAGCTAAGTGAGAAAGCATTATCTAAATTACAAAATTCAGAATATTGGATAAGATAATAATGCTCTATTTAATTATTAATAAACACAA
Organism: Candidatus Cloacimonadota bacterium; assembly: GCA_030613025.1. Taxonomy (GTDB): domain Bacteria; phylum Cloacimonadota; class Cloacimonadia; order JGIOTU-2; family JGIOTU-2; genus Celaenobacter. The sequence continues at coordinate 12,216 of JAUWMT010000060.1, read as the reverse complement.
ATCGGTTCAAAAGTAAATTTTTGAATTGTTTTGTGTTTTAATTAAAAAGCCTTGGTTGACATGAATAAACTGTTTTCAAAGTTTGCACTTAAAAAAAAATTAATTAAGGATAATTATATTATGATATTCGAAACTATATTACAAACAATAGGTAATACTCCTCTTGTTAAAATAAACAGATTAAATCCAAATAGCAATGTTTCTATTTATGCTAAAATTGAAGGAAGTAATCCATCAGGAAGCATAAAAGACAGAATAGCTTTGAAGATGATTGAGCAAGCAGAATCAGAAGGGTTGTTAACAAAAGAAAAAACAATAATTGAGCCGACTTCCGGAAATACAGGTATTGGATTAGCAATGATTGGAGTAGTGAAAGGATATAATGTTGAAATTGTTATGAGCGAAGCCGTATCTGTTGAAAGAAGAAAGATGATAGAATCTTTTGGCGCAAAAGTTACATTAACAGATGCGAAGTTGGGAACTGATGGTGCGATAATTAAAGCGAGAGAAATTGTTAAAGAAAATCCAGAAAAATATTTTATGCCTGACCAATTTTCAAATAAATTTAATAAAATTGCGCATTACAAAACAACGGCTGAAGAAATATGGAAACAAATAAATGGAAATATCGATTATTTTGTTTCATCCATCGGAACTTCAGGGACAATAATGGGTGTAGGGAAAGCACTAAAGGAAAATAATCCAAAAATAAAAATTATTGAAGCTCATCCTGTAAAAGGTCATTATATTCAGGGATTAAAAAATATGGAAGAAGCTATAGTCCCCGCCATATATGACTCTTCAATTATTGATGAAACAATCATGGTAGAGACAGAGGACGCATTTGAGATGGCAAAACAGATTATTAAAAGGGAAGGGATTTTTGTTGGAACAAGTAGTGGAGCGGCTATGTATGCTGCAATAGAGGTAGCTAAAAAAATTCAATCAGGAAAAATAGTAGTCATTTTCCCGGATAGAGGAGAAAAATACCTAACGACAAAATATTTTCTATAAAATAAATACCGACGAATATACTTCTATAAAGAAAATGATCCTAATGAAATAATCTCAGGTATGTTCATCAGAATCAGAAAGCCCCATCATGGGGCTTATTTTTGATAATTAATGGGATATGTTTCCAATATGGACAGGTTGAAGAAAGATAGCAAATTTGAGAGATATGCAGTTTTATGACATGAAAACCATAGGAAAAATTTCTCTAAACCCGATACATATCCGTAATATCTTTTTTTGATCTTGAAGAAAATATCCTGTATTCCGTGATTCCCATTTCTCCATCAAGAATGAATTTCCAGGTAAAGGGATACTCCGTTTTGATAGTTGGTTTTTTTTCCAAAATGTATTCATAAACCCAGGGATGAATGTGTATTCCCAGTTCATCCTTTGAGTGATATTTTGCCGCCCGATCCATCCAGCGGAAGATATTATCGAGAATACTGATCCTTGCCAGCACTCTTCCCGCACTTTGGCAACTGGGGCAGAGTTCATAAAAGTTAGAAAGCAAATTTCCCTTTGCGCGCTTTCGGGTCATTTCTACCATGTTTAAAGGGCTGGAGGAGAATATCTTATTCGGGCAGTAGTCTTTACCCATCTCTTCGCGGAAGGTTTGAAGTAATTTAAGTCGATTTTCCGGCTTATTCATGTCGATAAAATCGATAAATATCATACCGGTCAGATCCTGCAGACGGATTTGACGTGCGATCTCCTTTGCGGCATCGATATTGGTTGTTGTTACAGTGTGTTCAAGACTTTTATTGCCGACAAAACTACCGGTATTTACATCTATTGAGACAAGTGCTTCGGTCTGCTGTATGACGATAAACCCGCCACTGTCCATGTAGATACGGGAACGGAATATTTTTGAGATCTCTTTTTCGATACCATAGGCATCAAAGATGTTTGCATCTTCGCGATATAATCTAATTTTTTTTATGAAATCAGGTGCAATCGTTTTAAGCCGTTTGATAATTTTTACCCGGACTTTTTTGGAATCAATAATTACTTTGTCGATATTCTTATGAATAAGATCCCGAATTATTGTTATAGTGAGATCATTGTCATTATAAATACAAGTTGGGTTAGGTGAGTTCTTGTATTTTTCTTGAATTTCGTGCCATGTTTTCTTAAGATTTCTGTATTCCTTTTTAAATTCTTGTTCAGTATGATACTCTGCAAAAGTCCTTATAATGAGTCCGACATTCTTTTCTTTCAGGTTTGAAAAAACATGTTTTAGGCGACGTTTTTCTTTGCTCGAGTTTATTTTTCTGGAGATGGCGATATAATTTTTATTGGGCATATAAACCATAAACCGTCCGGGTATCGATATCTCTCCGGTTAATCGCGCACCTTTCTTGGCAATTGGAGCTTTTTCAACCTCGACCATCACTTCCTGACCAGTTTCCAGGAGCGCACCCATCTTGTAAATATCGTTTTTGATCGCTTTGAGGTTAGAATTATCGATCTCTTCGAGGTCCATAAAATCCGGAATTGCATCTCGGAAATGCAGCAGTGCAGTGCGTTCCAGCCCGATGTCAATAAAGCTGGCGCCCATGCCTGGCACGTTATCTTTTACAACTCCCTTATAAATATTTCCAACAATTTCGTTCTGGTCTTCTCTGTGAATAAATAATTCGACAAGTTTGTTGTTCTCAAGAAGTGCCATCCGGTTCGCAAATGTATTGATGTTGACCACTAATTCGCTTTTCATGAATAAATCTCCCAAAAATAACTAAAATTAAAAAATTAATACAGTTCGATTCTTTCTATATAAAAGGTTCCAATTTGATCTTGTGAATAAAAGAAAGCCCTCTCAAGGAGTTCAAAAATGTTTAATCCTAATTTTTTAAAAATATCTACTCCATTCGAAAACATCTTCACTTCCACAAAATACTCATTTAAAAAAATTTCTCTATTCTTTCTTTCAGAATAAAATTTTACTTCCTGAAAATTATATATCTTTTGCCAATCAATAGATTTATCATTTGAAGTAATTCGTATATGCTCTCCTGTTAAGCGTATCTTATAGGAAGATCCCATATACACAACTTCTTTGAGAAAGAAATCTTGTGGCAGATTCACGTCAAGTTTTTTTCTTATTTCTTTTTCATTAAGGATCTCAAGCATTGAAAAAGAAAAAATTTCCCCTTTTCCTGCCATGCCAAGACTGAGAGGAGGACCGAAAGATATCTTCGGGTGGCGATTAAAACCCTCGGTGTGATATATTGGCAATGTACTCTTCCGAAGGATCGTGTAAATAAGTGCAGAAAGTTCTTTGTGAGAAATGAAACGCAACTTGTCGCCCTTCTCATAAATAACTTTATATACAAACCGGGAATCTTGAGGTCGTACACTTAGCTGTGGCATGTTGGAGATAATATTTGAAATTGGCTCCTCCTTTGTGTAAATCGGCGACATATTTTCACAAATTCCGCACTGTGAACATGCACCGTTTCTGCAATCTTCAGTTATTATCTGTTCCTTGGATTTGTTATACTCTTCGATTAAGAAATCCTTCTTAATTCCACTATCAATATGATCCCATGGGAGAGCTGAATTGATTGGAACTTTTTTGTGATATTGATAAAGATCGATTCCGATCTTTTCTGCGGCGCATTCCCACAATGAGAAATCAAAGTGGGTATTCCAACTGTCGAATTGGGCACCATTTTTATAAGCTTCATAAATGATTTTTCCGATTGTTCTATCACCTCGTGCAATGACCGCTTCAAGCTGTGACTGTTCTATCGTATGGTATTTAATAGTAATTTTTCTTTGTTTTGAAAAGTGATTCTTTATAAGTGAAATCTTAAAAAGGAATTCATCTTTCGAATTTTGCCTGCACCACTGGAAAGGCGTATGGGCTTTTGGTACAAAAGGAGCTACACTGACATTGATCTTTTCAATTCTTTTCGGATTTACCGCATACATCTTCTCAATGAGTGTAATGATCTCTTCAATATCTTCTTCGGTCTCGCCGGGAAGACCCACCATAAAATACAGCTTGATCGAACGGATGCCAAGATTTAATGCATTCATTACAGAAGTGAGAATGTCTTCCTCACTGATATTTTTATTGATTCTATTTCTAAGCTGTTGCGAGCCGGCTTCCGGAGCGAGTGTGATTGTTTTTCCAAGGATCTTTGCAAGCTTGGGCTGAAAGTTTTTTTCAAAAGTGTCGATTCGCAGAGAGGGTAATGAAATTGTAATATTCGACTGAGGAAGAGTTTGCATAAGCGAAGAGAGGAGAGGTTGTATAGCCGAATAATCCGAAGTCGAGAGAGAATTCAAAGAGATCTCTTCCCAGCCATTCAGTGCAATATCCTGATAGATTTGCTTCTCTAATAGACTGCTATCTCGCTCACGTACAGGACGGTAGATCATTCCTGCCTGGCAAAAACGGCACCCTCTTGCACATCCCCGCATTATCTCAAATGCCGGTCTGCGGTGCACAATGTCGATTATTGACATCAGTTGGGGAGAATGCATTTTAGTTGGATCGTTAAAATCTTTAAAAAACCTTCGTTTGATCTTTGAGGGTACATTATCCCGTTTGGGTACGATATATGTTCCGGACTTGTCGCTTATTTGCGAGTAAAATATCGGAACATAGATGCCCTGAATTTGCGAAAGCAGATGAAGTCTTTCCTCTCTTGTTTTAGATTTATTATTTCTCAGAAGTTCTGAAATTTCAATTATAACATCCTCACCATCACCAATAACAAAGCAATCAATAAATGGTGAAAGAGGTTCAGGATTGTATGCTCCGGGTCCACCTGCAATGATGATTGGATCAGATTCAGCTCGTTCTGTAGAAAATAATGGGATCTGTGCAAGCTCGAGCATAAGAAGAATGTTTGTGCAGGAAAGTTCATATTGTAGAGTGAAGCCGACCACATCGAATTCTTTCAGAGGAATTTTATCTTCAATAGAAAAGAGCGGAATGAATTTTTCCTTCATCAATTTGATAAGGTCAACATCCGGCGCATAAACTCTGTCGGCGACAAGATGATCCTGAGAATTTATGATAGAATAGAGGATCTTGAGTCCAAGATGCGACATGCCTATTTCATAAAGATCGGGGAAGGCAAGGGCAATATTAAAATACTGTTCCGAAACCTGTTTTTTCTTTGTATTTAGCTCGTTGTTTGTATATCGTCCAGGTCTCGTAAGAAAGTATAGATGTTTTTCAATATCAACTTTACGCACATCATTCCTTAACTATGTGACTACTTATTTTTCACATAACTGGGGAATACATGCCAGGATACATCTTTCCCTTTCAGGATATATTTTTTATAAAAATCTTCTTTTTTATATGAATATATTTGGGTTTGCATTTGTTCTAAATCACCGGAACTGCTGAGTACATCTACGCCATTTTGTTCTGCCAGTACTGCTCCTTTGTCATCAAAAAGGTTACGATGCAACACTCCCTTTTTCTGAAGATTCAAGCCAATAACAAACAACACAGCAACGATTATCACAAGCGCCGTGATCTTGAAAAATACTTTTGGTATCAAAACTTTTTTCGCGTTTTCTTTTTTTGTTGTAGCAAATCGGGTATTCTGTTTTCTCTCTTTCGGTGCATATTGCACCGTATAGAGAGTCATCGTCTTATTGATATTAGCTCCGATAAATCGAGCATAGTTCAGAATGTGCATTCGAGCAAATCGGATATCGATTAGCTCATGAATGGAATCATTCTCGATTGCATCTAAAAATTGGATCTTGATCATGGTTTGGGTATGCACGTCATCCAGACTAATATTCTTGAATATCCTGTGTGCCTGCAGATATCCACCGAGAGATTCCCCTTTTGGGGCATCCGTATTATTTGAAAATTTAATTGCCATTAAAATCCTTTATTTCCAGATTAAAAACATCATAAATGAACCTGCCATATTGCAGGCGAGATCTTTGTAACTAAAATGTTGTTTCTTAACTTTATCGTCAAAAATTTCTTTCATTATTCCATAAAAACCTGTAAGACTAAATGCCCAAATCCTGCTGGTTCCACGTTCTGTTCTCGCAGCATTTTTCAATGTTTCGTATTGCCAGCAATAGATAAAAGCAGATGAAAGAAAATGAGAGTATGAGTCGTGTGCGAAAAGTGGCTCATCGAAAAGTTTCAAAGGTTCGGCATCCAATCGGAAGGAATAAGAACATATTGCAATAAGGACGAGCGGGATCATAAAAAATTTCATAAAAACAATTTAGTTATTCGATAATTTCTGTCAAAATTTCATTCTTTTTTATCCAGATTGGATTGGTAAAGCAGAAAGAATTTTTATCTGAAGTTACTTCGAGGCGGAAATAATCCTGTCCTTTGTTCTCAATTGAGATAGTTTTGGAAAATGCAAAAATATCTTTGGGTTCATATTGAAGTTCTATATCTTCAGATTGTTTGCCATAATAACCGGCACAAAGAACTATTGAACTGATCATTCCAAATTCCTGAGAAGATATAACTTCGATATCACACGTGTAAGTGTTTTTTTTACATAGTATGGAACCGACATCTTGTCCTTCGAGTGTGAAAGAGCCAAATATTCCATCAGACATCACAATGCGGTTTTTACGGAATTCTGCAAAAAAATTATCTGGAGTCAGCGCCTTGCTGTCTGCTTTGATATAGGTTTTGCATTGCCCGAAAACCTGATCCCGCGATGAGCTGAGAGACACAAAAGGAATGTGCACTTCGCGTTTACAATTGAAATAGCCGTGCGCATCATTGCCGGCAATTGCAATAACCTTGTATCCTTTTAATAGAAGCTCGACCCATTTCTTTTTTGCATGAGCGATGTGCTTTTTCTCCTTTTTGTTGATTATCTGCAGATATGTGATATGATTTTCTTTTACATCCTGCTCATGCCATGTTCCGCGATTAAGCAGAAGAGTATTTATAGGATTATTATTTTTCTCAAAGGTGTGGGCTCCGATTTTGAGTGAATTCTCGTTTGCAATTTTACATGCTTCTCCAATCGAGTGTGTTGGCTTGTTCCTGAACCATTTTTCTGCACTGTCTCCGTATCCCGGAATGAATTTTTCATTATTGATGATCAAAAAGTGCACATTCTTTTTCTCGGCATTTCCGCAAGAAAGTTCTTCTCCATAAAACACAGGAAAATCCTCCTCATGTTGAAGCTGAGTCACTTCATTTTTGAGTTTTTCCCATTTTGGAAAATCGGGATCATTTCTCAGGCGATTGCCTTCAGTATCATCGAGATCGTATGAATGATCTGTGACAAAGAACCAGTCAATATTCATTCTTCGAGCCAAATTAACAGCGCCTTTGATGTCACCTCCGAATTCTACCTGATCATCTGTATAATAAGAGTGATAGTGCGTTTCGCCTGCAAACCAGTTCTCAATTTTTAGTGAAGGGGATGCACTCAAGTAAGTAAATAATCTTGTATGAAGTCCGGGCAGGTTGTCGTTCTGAAAAATAAGCTGCTTCTTTTTATTCGGTTTGTGTGCAGCAATGGAAATTTTTATCTCTACTTTCTGTTCAATTCCCAAGGGATCATTCTGAATGGTGAATATTTTTGACGTAAACTTCGTATCAAAAAGTTTTTCGATCGGCACTCTTTCTTTATAAATGCACTTATTATCTGTCTGTGAAATGACATGAATATCCCAAAAATCAAGTATGATAGGATACTTATGCGCATCCTTCACTGTCAGCATGATCGGTATTGAAGATTTCCCAGAAACGTCAATACGATAGGGAACATCGGCGATGATCTCCGGCAGTCTGCGGAAATAAAGCGGATAGAGCAAACCCCAGTGATAGTGGAGCTCAGGATAAAGAAGGATCGGCAGAAATTCAATCATACTAAAAACAAAAGAATTGCAGCTCTCGGGCACACAATTCTTTTATCTGAATAAATGTTCAAAAAGTTTAAGGCAACCAGCTCTTATCGATCACATCTTCGGTGCCTTCAACAGTCCAATAATCTTTTTCGAAGTTATAAACGATCTTTGCGCCGGCTTTTCCGAATTTGGGTGTCGTAGTCGCGATCACTGTCGAGTCAGTCAACGCAAATTCAAAATAATGTTTGTCTTCGAGCTCTTCTGTGAGATTGAGCATGGTTACATCAAATGCGTAATAGCCCTGTTCTTCATTAAACGCTTCGTTTGCTTGCAAAATGATTTCAAAGGTCGGAAAAACTTCGAGGTTCATTCGATCTTTATTACGTTTTTCACCAATTGCAGGGAAAACAAGGATCACGATTATACCCACGATCAGTATAACCATCAAAACTTCTATCAATGTCGCCTTTTTTGCAGGATTTTGCTGTGCCATCGCACCTCCAATTTGGTATTCAAATTTGAAAATCGACTTTAGCTTGTCAAAATATTTATATATGAAAATAAAATTGACAGGAAATTAAGTATTTCAGAAAAGTAAATACAAGGATTAATAATGAACCAAAAAATAAAGGAATCGTCTGCTGAGAAACAAACAAATTTAAGGAAAACGAAGTTCATTTGTATATTACCCCCTATTCTTATCCCGGGATAGTGAGGTATTTGGAGTATGAGATTTGAATTGGTAAAGTATGAGTTGAATTTGAAATTGAGGGATAAAGTTTTAGTTGCTCTTTAAATGAGCTAATGTGTTAACTAAAAAAAACGAAATGGAGTTTTAAAATGAAAAAAATAATTTTACTAATAATATTATTAGCAGTTTCTATTCATTTATTTTCCCAAACAAATAATCCCTATATTCCTATGTACAGACAGGGTAACTGGAGGTTGGCTGGTCTTGAATTTGATAATATTATTGAAGTTAATGAATTAATTAATGTAAAGGATTTTATTTATAACGGAATACATTATAGTGCAGCAGGCAATGGAGAAGATGATGATACTTCAATAATACAAAATGCAATAGATAAAGCTAATAATAACAGTGGATTTAATATAGTGTATTTTCCAATAGGTATTTATAAAATTACTAATTCATTGAGTGTGCCATCTGAAGTTACCCTCAAGGGATCTGGTTCTGATGTTTCCATTCTTTATTTTCATATAGCAGATGATATTAATTGCATAAGAATTTACAATAAAACGAAAACGGGAATTGAAGATTTGAAAATACAACGTTGTGGTAGCGGAGAGGATTCAGGTAAGACTATTGTTATTAGTTCCTCTGATAATTGTTGGGTAAAAGGAGTTGAATCTACGCAGGCTTCAGGACATCATATATTGATTACAAATAATAGTACCCATATTGATATTCATGGTTGCTATATTCACCATGCAAAAGATTATGGTGGTGGAGGACATGGATATGGCGTTTGGATAACACATAATTCTTCCCTGTGTCTAATAGAGAATAATATTATTCGTCATCTAAGACATTCTATGATAGTAGCTGATGGTGCATTGGGGAATGTATTTGGATATAATTATTCAGATGATATACAGGATTCGGGTTTTTGGGATTTAGGTGACATATGTTTACATGGGCATTGTGGTACTGATATTGGTCCATTTAAAAATTTATTTGAAGGTAATAATTGTTGGTATATCGATGTGGATGATCAATGGGGAGTAAATGGAAATTATAATACTTTTTTGAGAAATCGTTCTATAGAGAAGGGTATCAAAGTTGTAGAAGGAAATGATAATTGTAATATAATAAATAACTACTTTAGAAATGTTTCTCATTATTCATCTCCTTGGATGGTATATGGAGATAATCATATTGCTGAAAATAATCGTGTTAATTATAAAGGAACGATTGTATGGCGACTAAATCAAAACCCTGGATATTGGCAAATAGAATCTTTCTACGGTGATTATAATTATGATCCTATTGAAGAAATAAATGAAGCTAACTACAGATATCATAATTCAGCAACAAAGACAATCTCCTTTGGCTATTCACATTATTCATTGCCCAGTATCGCTATTGGAACGATTAACTTAAGTGGTGGTACTGGTAATCTTGACGAATGTAGAATTATCTTCAGAAAAATGGAATTTATTAACAATGAATTTATTTTAACTGATAAATTTTATAATACAACAAATGAAGTCGGTGAATATGAAGTTAATATACAAAGTGGATTTGTATATAAAGTTTCTTTTGAACACCTTAGTGGGAATTATGAAAATGAAACAATACAATGTTATATTTCACCAGGAACTACAAATATAAGTACTGTTACTTTGCTTTATAATCCGGACAAATACATAATTGTACCTTATGATTATAGTAGCATACAAGAGGGCTTAGATCATATACAAGATGGTGGTACAGTTGTAGTAATGAATGGTATTTATGAAGGATATGGAAATTGTAATTTATCTTGGTCTGATAAGCACATAATACTAAGGGCTCAAAGTCTCAACAATCCTGAAAATTGTGTTATTGAAGGTTATGGCTATAATGATTATCATGCTTTTTATTTGACGGATTCACAGATAAATAACAATGACAAAATAATTGGATTTACTATTAGAAACTTCTGTGGTGAAGAATATTGTAATGGTGCTGTTTGTTTTAAGAATTTAGCATCCCCGACTATAAGTAATTGCATTATTGAAGATTGTGGATTCGAAAATACATCTGAAATAGATCATTATGGATTAGGAATAGCAATATATTGTGAAGGTAACACTGTTGTTGAAAATTGTATCATCAGAAATAATGAAGGTTGGGATACAGAAGGTGGAGCTGCCATAGCATGTCAAGGCAATGTCACTATTAGAAACAACGAGATATATGGTAATTCATTATGCACCTATCTTAGTGTGGGCTCTGTAGATGTAGATCGTCAAGGAGTTGCGATTTATATACTGGCTGATGAAAATAATACCCCAACAATCTATAATAATGAAATATATAATAATACTCATCAAACTACTGGGGCTGGAGAGGCTTCGTTAATCTATGCTGAGTTTGATATATCTTGGAACTATAATGATGATCCGATTGAGATTATTAACAATACAATCTATGATAATGAAACACAAGATTTAATATATCTAACGGACAATGCTGAAATTACTATCTGTAATAATATTATTTATGGAAATACCTGCGATTGTTCTGGTTCCGCTATATTAATTGGGCACTCATCATCCTATCCAAGTTCAGATTCTTATATAATTGATAACAATTCTATTGTGTACAATGATTGTTATGCAGCCCTGTATCTCGTGGATTCAGGATATTATGATATTTATAATAATATCATTGCATTTAATGATGGATACGGGATAAAATGGAATACCGGGACTGAAAGGTTAATTGTTGGATATTCAAACCTTTATTATAATAGTTCGGGTAACTATGATTCACCGCCGACACAGGAACTAAACTGTATTCATGTGGATCCAGTCTTTGCTTACCCCAATAACAATGACTATTCACTCCTCTGGAACACCACCAACTTCTCCCCCTGCATAGACACAGGACATCCGTATGAGGAATACATGGATGATGATGGAACCCCCTCCGATATGGGCGCTATTCCAGCTATAGCGCATGACTACTTCAGAGATGATTACGACCTATATGCGTTTGATAGAATTGATTGGATATCCTTCCCCGTCCTGAATAGAACCACAGATAATTTTATGTATGCAGATAGTGTTCTCTATAGACAAGAATTATTAAACTTTAATACCACTCAATCCGATGACATCCTCGATCATGTGCTGTATGAAGATGAAGAAAAGATTTATTTTTATAATGGCTGGCAAAATTATTTAGGTGATTTCGACAGTAAACAGGGCTATAAAGTTGTACTTCAGGAAGATTACGATGACGTACCGGTAAAAGGTATCTCCGGCACATGGCTGGATGAAAGTACACCGATTAGTCTATTAGCAAGCAAGGATAACTGGGTAGGATGTTATTTAGAGGAGTCTGCTACTTTCATTGATGCCTTTGAATCTATATGGAATGAATGGCATACTATTTATTCGGAACATTGGGCTGTTGAGCGTCCTGAACCAGGAGTAACCCCTGGTATTGTTAATTTTCTAACTGCAAATCCTGGAGAATTGTACATAATTGAAGTATACAATGATTGTCAACTCATCTGGAACAATTCAGGCGGTGGTGTTGAACCATACATAAGAGAAAAGACCGAGTACTTCACCTATGAAGAGACCGTCGATTACATGCCCATTACTGTAGATACCGTATATTCCGATACGACCGTAGCAGAGATAGCT
>JAUWMT010000003.1 GCA_030613025.1 Candidatus Cloacimonadota bacterium | reverse complement strand
GAAAATTGACAGGAATAAGTATGAAAGTAATTTTAATATTGAACAAAGAAATCGAAGGAAGAGGAAACTCTTTTTTTGTTTTCTCTTCTTTCGAAATTATTTCTAACAACCTAAGGGGACATTTGGCACTAATGTAGATAGCCAAAACCTCACTTACAAAAAGAGAGACGTGCGTTTGTGCGTCTCTTTTTTATAACTTATAGACATATTATGATATACGACAATTTAGTATTCGAATGGCTTCATCAATAGTTAAAAATGAATTGGAAATATTTGGTGTACAATATTAGATATAACAAATTTTCTTGACAGTTCAGAGTGCATGAAAATTCAAAGAATAAACAACTGGAAATGAAAGGCAGGTACTCGTGGCATCTGAACAAACTCTCTGTCTCATCAAGCCCGATGCAGTAAAAGCAGGAAATATCGGACATATCATTACATTGATCGAAAACAATGATTTCACAATTCGGAAATTAAAAATGTTTGCAATGAATCGTGAAACTGCAGAGAAATTTTATTCTGTACATAAAGGGAAGCATTTTTATGAAGTTCTCGTTGAATTTATGACAAGCGGTCCAATAGTTGCGATAGTGCTCGAGCGCGAGAATACTATTGCAGGTTTTAGAGAATTGGCAGGCAGTACGGATTCCCGGAAAGCTGCAAAAGGTACTATTCGTCATCTGTATGGTACTGATAACCAGGAAAATGCAGTGCACGGATCGGATAGCCCTGAAAGTTTCGAATATGAACAAGGAGTGATCTTCGAGTCATGCAATTGTCATTAAATGTTCATAAAGTAGCATTGCTCAAAGGCGGCACTTCCGAAGAACGGGAGGTCTCCATCCATACATGCGATGCAGTTGAAAAAGCTTTGAAGTCGCTGCACAAAGAGGTATTGGTTGTCGATCCGGCAGATTTTGTGGAAGAGAGTGTTTTCAACTATCTGAAATTTGTGGATTATATTAAGAAGTCCGGAGCTGATATTGTATTTATCGGTTTGCACGGTGGTGATGGTGAGGACGGCACATTCCAAAAATTATTCGAGCTTGCCGGCATTCCTTTTGTGGGCTCATCCTCCGAAGCAAGTTACATCTCGATGAATAAGAAAATCTCAAAATTGTTAGCTCAGAATCTTGGAGTTCCGGTTCCAAGAGCACTGTTTTTCCGCAAAAATGGAGTAAAGCCATCCTATAATGAAGTAAGCGAGCAGCTCGGACAGGAACTTGTCATCAAACCAAATGCCTCCGGCTCGTCGGTTGGTGTGACAATTTTGAATAATGCAGATGGATTTGATGCTGCCCTCGAATTAGCATTTTCCGTAAATGATGACATTCTTATTGAGGAATACATATCCGGCAGAGAGATAACTGTAGCAATGCTCGGAAACAGGGCGCTTCCTGTAGTGGAGATCAAACCGAGTGGTGAATTTTATGATTATGCTCATAAATATACTGACGGCTACACCGTGTATGAAACTCCTGCAAAATTAACTCAAAAGGAAGCTGAAATCGTCTTAGATTACGGCGAAAGAATTTACAAGGAATTCAAATGCTCGGACTATGCACGTGTTGATTTTCGATTCGATGGGAAGAAATTCTATTTTCTCGAACTGAACACACTTCCCGGAATGACATCATTGAGCTTGGTGCCCATGGCTGCAAAAGTTGTCGGCATTTCATTTGAAGAATTAATAAGAAAAATAATAGAGAGAGATTTTGAATGATCTCATCCTTAACTCGGATAAACCGAAAAAGATGTAACCATCCGTCTTCGTTATACTACGCCGTGACAGGCGAATTAACACGAATGAAAAACTTGATTATAAATTTCGACCATGTTAATCCTCTCTACTAAAGATTTCACACCGATATATCGGGGATGAAAATATTTTGCCAAAATATAACAGAATTATAGAATTAAGTGATTAAGAGGAAGCAATGAAAAAAATTAAGTTTCGATTCGTTTTGATCTTTTCAATTTTTGTGTTTGTCACAGTCATCCTATTATCGATGACGCGAATTTATAAGAATCTCGAGCTCATCTGGATAGATACCAACTTCAATCTTCGGGGACCGCTCGAAGTATCGAAAGACATCGTTATCGTAGATATTTCCGACCAGGCATTCGAGGAACTTGGAAGATATCCCTTTCCGCGGAGTTATTTTGCACATCTTGTAGAAAATCTCAATCAAGCCGGTGCAGCGCTTATCATATTTGATATTGAATTCACAGAACCGACGCTCGCAAAAGAGGATGTTGATCTCGCTGTTACGTCAGCAAAATATGGAAATGTTGTTTTCGCTGGAAAATTGAGCGAGAAGAGAACCGGCGCTTCGATCACACTCAGAATTGTCCCGCCTATTAAGGAGATCACAGATCGAGATTTGCCGTGGGGTTTGGTTGGTATATCTCAGGATCAGGATGGATTTGTGCGCAAATACACACTTTTCTCAACTTTTTCAGATGAACCATACTACACAATTGGCGTGAAGGGGTTGCAAATGTTTCTTGCCCAAAAAAGAGGTGAGGAACCCAAGATTTTCAATTCTATCAATAATTTTGTACTCGGATCCTTTGTTATGCCCAAATGTTCCGGCAATACAGTTTTTATGAACTATTATGGTCCGGCGAATACTTTTCCGTATTATCATATAGATACTGTGTTGGATGACAGCACATTTCAGGTTCGCACCGAGGAGAGTTTCGGTTTTGATCTCAACCTCTTTGAAGAACATCTAAAAGGTAATACTTTTAAGGACAAAATAGTTATTGTGGGTGCTTCTGCAGAAGAACTTCATGATCTCTTTCCTACCCCATTTTATAATCCGGGGAAAGGACAAGGGCTCACACCCGGTGTCGAGATCCATGCGAATTTCATCGAGATGGTGCTGAACTCAAATTATCTAAAGTCATTCAACTATCTGTATCTTGTGCTTGGTTTATTGATACTTATTTTTATTGTGAATATACTTTTTAACTTCTTCAAGCCCACGATCAATGCTGTGATCGGAGCACTGCTGATCATTGGATATCTAATTTTTGTGTATGTGATGTTCTCGACTCATCATACTATTGTGAACGTTACAGAAGTTCCGACTGCAATTTTGATCTCATTTTTTGGGAATCTTATCATGCAGTATTATATGGGTAGGAAAGAGAAGCTCTTTATCAAAAAGGCGTTCCAGCAATATGTAGCAAAAGATATTGTGGATATTATTGTGAAGGATCCAAAGCGGCTTAAGTTTGGTGGTAAGGTTCAGGAACTCACAGTTCTCTTTTCCGACCTGCGTTCCTTTACTGCCTATTCCGAGCAGCATGAGACCCAGGAAGTTGTTGAGATCCTGCGTGAATATTTGACCGAGATGGTGGATGTGGTCAAGGATAATAGCGGAACGATCGATAAGTTCATTGGTGATGCGCTCATGGCGCTTTTTGGTGTCCCCTATTACTATGAAATGCATGCATACAATGCGTGCAAAACAGCCCTGCTTATGGCTGAACGGTTGAGAAAATTACAGGCAAAATGGGAAAAAGAAGGCAAAGATCCTGTACAGTTTGGTATTGGAATTCATACCGGTTCGGCACTTGTGGGAAATCTCGGCTCAGAGCAGATATTTGATTATACTGCTATAGGAGATACCATTAATACAGGTGCGCGTATCGAGCCGATGAATAAAATTTATGAAACAGAGAATCATATTATTATTAGCGAAACCACTTATGAGGCAGTGAAGGAAAAAGTTGAAGCACGTTATTTGGATATAAAAACTCTTCGGGGAAAAGGTAAGCCGTTCAAATTGTATGAATTGATCTCCCTCAAAGAAGATGTGAATGTACAGAAAACGATAGAGTAAAAATTGACATATTTTAATTGAAAAATAGTTTTTTACATAAATTTATTACATGGAGGATTAAAATGCATAAAGTAATAAAATTATTTCTTTTTATTATTCTAATAATTGGTTTATTTTCTGGTTGTGCAAAAAAAGATGATGTAATTAAAATTGGAGCAATTTTGCCATTAACAGGAGATGCAGCGGCTTATGGGCAATGCGCTAAAAATTCATTGGAATTAGCAAAAAGTGAGGTGAATAATAAGGATGGAATTAATGGAAAGAAAATAGAAATAATTTATGAAGACTCTCAAGCTAAGTCTGATTTGGCTCTTAGTGCAGCAAATAAACTAATAGAAATAAATAATGTAAAAATTATTATAGGGGCAATGTCAAGTACAGAAGTGCTTGCTCTTGCGCCTATTTTAAATCAGAAAAAAGTAATTCTAATATCACCTGCTGCCACAAATCATGAAATATCAAATGCAGGTGATTATATATTTAGAACAATCGTTTCGGATATATATGATGGAATAGCGATGGCTAAATTTATATCAAAGGATAAAAATATTAAAACAGTTTCTTTATTTAACATCACCGAAGCTGGACCACAAGGTGTTGCAACTGCTTTTAAAGATGAGTTTATAAAACGGGGTGGAGAAATACTGAATGAAGAAAAATGCATTAGGGGTGATATTAACTTTAAAACACAAATATTAAAAATACAATCAAATAATCCAGATGCTTTATATTTCGCATTGTTTCCACGAGAATCAGAATTATTTATAAAGCAAGTAAAGGAACTTGGAATAAATATTCCTTTATTTTCTCATCAACTTATGGATGATCCGAGCCTTATACAAAAAACTGGTGATGCTTCTAATGGAATAATTTTTACATCTACTAAAAATATTTCAAATACAGAAAATGAAGAACAAGAAAAATTTAACAAAAATTACCTTATGAAATTTGGACAAGAACCTTTAAGTTTTGGATCTAATTCTTATGACGCCCTTATGATAACATATAATGCAATGATTAACAATGGAATTTCTGTTGATGAGATCAAAAAGGGGTTATATGAAATAGAAAATTATAATGGAGCCTCAGGGACATTTTCTGTTGATAAGAATGGAGATATTGAACAAGAATTGATATTAAAAACTATTAAGAATGGCAAAATAATAACCTATTCTGACTAATTGATGATCATACTATCTATTAACATGCTTTGCTTATTTTGGGGAGTATAAATGTACACTTTAACGAATGAAGCAATAAAAACCGTTATCAGTGAATTACTTATAAAAAAAATTGGAGTAGAGTGGAAAATTGAAAAAAAATTGGAGTAGAGTGGAAAATTGAATCACTAATAAATTTCAATAGAACAAAAAATAATCCAAGGTGTTATTTTTTTGGTTTAAACAAAGAAACAAATTGTTTTCATTGGATTTTAATTAATACTGATTATAAAATTTCTAACATTAATATTTTAAATGAAAAAGTGAAAACAGTAATTTGCTCAGTAACTAAAAGTGATTTAAATAACAAATTAGATGCAGATGATGCAATAAGAATACTTAGACAATTGAAGAGGGATGTGTTTTTTTTAGAACCACTATCAGCAATGGAATCTCCAATTGAACCGGAAAATGGTAAAGGTTTAACGATGATTGCTTTCGATGAAGATGAAGCTAAATATTCACCATTTTCAATACTTGATCCAAAAAGTCTAGAATCTGGTTTTTGGGATGTAATTTTAGGTATTGAAGAGACTATTTACCTACCCATAAAGGGGATATTAATTGGTGAGAATAAAGAAGATATTGGTGTGCTTTGTATATCTTGGGATTCACCAAATTTAAATGATGGTCGCGTGAAAAAAAATTTTTGTTATGAAAAAATTCAAAACCTTTTAAATACTAATGATAATAAAATTGAAAAAGTGTTAACTAAAACTAACAAAAATTCTTTAAAAGATTTAATTGAATTTAAGGATGAGCCTGATGAGCCTGATAAGCCTGATAAGTTTCAGGTAAAAACTTACAACAATTTTGATTTTTTTTCCGTAGATAAAATAGAAGGTAAAATCAATAATAATTGGAAAAAATTATTAAAAGACAAATCTTTTCATGAAGGATTAAAACTTTTAGACATATTAACTCAGAATACAATAAAAAGGTATAAACAAAATTTAATTTATTTTGATGATATGATTATTGATTTGACAATAAATCCAGATATAAAGCAACTTGATAATGAATTATGGGAATTAGCAAGATCTATACATAGTTTTAATTGTGATCCCATTGATAAGATAAGAGAATATATTCATAATAATAGAGATGATATCGCGACTGTAAAATACTATGAAAAATTACAAAACGTTGAACCACTTTTACAAAGCATAGGTACAAAAGACCATTATATACATGGGTTTAATGTTTTTCTATTAGGAAACATTTTATATAAATATTTATTTAACGATAAACCTAATGACAATTCTCAATATAATATGAAAATATGGAGGGAAATTGCCTTATCACACGATCTTGCATACCCTATTGAAACAATTAAGGACGAACTTAAATCTTTTTTTGAAGTTTATTTTTACAAAGGTAAAACACCAGATATACATATTTCAAAATCATTGTATTTTTGTTATAATAATTTTACCAAAGAACTTCCAAATATAATAGAAAAAGCATCTGAACTTTTATCAACTAATGATGGACAAAATAAATATCAAACATATTCAATTTTGGAAGATTTAGTAATATACAGTTTGTATGAGAGATCTGATCATGCCGTTTTATCATCTTTGTTTACCATACATTCTATCAAATCTGAGAATGACAAATATCAGAAGGCTGTTCCGATATTGTTACATAATCTATACCAATGGAAATATTATATATTAGAGGAACTTGGTGAAATTGAAACTATAAAAAATAATAATAATATTGTGTTTGAACATAAAAACGGTGAAATAAAACCAATTATTAATGAAAAATTTAGATTCACAAATTTCATTTATGAAAAAAGAATTGAAAAAGATATAGAAAGTTTAAATGCTAAAAAAGAAACTGAAGAGAGGATAAAAGATGAATTTTACAAGTTAATCAAAGATTATGCAAATGCATTAAAAAATATTCATATAATAATAGATTCAAATGAAGATAATCAAATAAAAAAATATACATTTCTTTTAGCATTATCTGATTTTATCCAAGAATGGGGAAGATTCACTGATCATAAAAAAGGATTGATAGCTTTAGGCTTG
This sequence comes from Candidatus Cloacimonadota bacterium, assembly GCA_030613025.1. Classification (GTDB taxonomy): domain Bacteria; phylum Cloacimonadota; class Cloacimonadia; order JGIOTU-2; family JGIOTU-2; genus Celaenobacter. Next base: position 80,549 of record JAUWMT010000003.1, on the reverse strand, counting down.
AGAATTGGTAAAATTGAAAAAAATGTAATTTCGTTATCTTGTCCATATATAAGAAAAAACAAAAGAATATTTAATCCAGATAAAGGATCCACTAAAATGTTATGGAAATGTTTATATTTGGATGAAAATGTGGATCCTGAAATTGACAAAGATTTTCTTAACCTGTTTAAAAAAACACATCTATATAAATGTGATAATATTTATAAAAAAATTTGGAATGAAATTGATCAAGAAATTGAAGATCACATTAAACAACATCGTTCCTGGAAAAAAAAGAGAGAATTTAATAAATCTATGAATTATGCAACTTTAGCTTTAACAGAATTATTAATAAAAAAATATTTAGAATTTCAATATAAATTTCTATTTAATAAAATTGGTGGCAAAATTGTAGGATTATTTGATTTTAATAAAGACTTCATGCAAATTGAATTTGAAGGATTGAGATATAATGAGGAAACTTGTGATTGTATTAAAATACCCAAATAAGAAATAATATGAAAATACTTTTAGCCAAAATGCCGAGATATTTAAAAAGTTATTTCAGGGAGAATAGCGAATCTCTTGCTTTAGGATATTTAGCATCTTTTCTTAGAGAACATAATTACAAAGTAATAATATTTGATGCAGCATTGGAGTATCTAAATTTATTACAAGCTCAAGAAAAACTATTTAGCATATTAGATAATGAACAAATAGACTTAATTGGATTTACAATTTCCGATATGACATATATTGAACCAACTATTGATACAATAAAACTATTAAGAAAACGGAATGTTAAAGCTCATCTTACAATGGGAGGTCATTCACCTACTTTTAATTATGAAGAAATTTTTAATCTTTGTCCGGAACTCGACACAATTGTAAGATATGAGGGGGAGAGTGCACTTTTAGAATTAGCAAATAACATAAAGAATAATCAAGTTAGAAAAACTCCTAATATAGCCTTTTTATCTGAAGGTGAAGTTGTTGTTAATTCTCCTTTGTCATTAATTGAAAATTTAGATATATTACCTTTTCCTTCTAGAGATTATACAAAATTTGTATTAAATGATTTGAAATCCATTGGAATTGTACCTATAGCCTCTAGCAGAGGGTGTTACATGAATTGCGGATTTTGTTCAATTCGTGAATTTTATTCTAAACCTAAAGGTAAATTATGGAGAGCACGAAGTGTTGAAAATATTATTCAAGAAATAAAATCATTAAAAGAAAAAAACAAAGAAATCAAAGAGATTGTATTTATTGATGATATTTTTTCTGGTCCACCACCTGATAATATAAATAGGCTAAAAAAATTTAAATGTGAATTAAGTAAATTGGATTACAACATAATGTTTTCAGTCTCAGAAAGAATAGATAATATAGATGAGTTGACGGCAAAGTTATTTTCTGAAATAGGGGTTAGGCAAGTATTAATTGGATTAGAATCATCTTCAGAAACGATATTAGATATATTCAATAAAAAAATCGATATTAATCAAAATAAAGTTAAAATTAATTTATTAAAAAAATATCATATTGATGTTGCAATAACATTTATTAATTTTACTCCTTGGTCAACCTTGAAACAGATAGAGGATAATATTTCTTACTTTCACTCATTAGAGGTTAATATAATTCAAGGTTTATTGAATAAATTCCAAATATATGATAGAACTCCACTTGCAAATCAATTAAAAGCTGAAGATAGAGTAAAGGGTATTTTCCCAAATTATTATTATATTGATTCTGATGAAAGAGTAGGTATTTTGTATGATGTTGTTAGAAAAAACTTCAATCCATATTTGGTTTTAGCATATAGATTAAAATTGCTTGAAAGAAAAATTAGATTTAGACTATTTGCTTTAGAAAACGGATTCAGAAAAACGAATCTTGACATTCTTAATACTAAGAAGATTTTCCATAACATTGAAATGTTAGTTATGGACGATATGAAAAATCACTTTTTTATTGTTATTAATTTAATAAAAAATGATAGGTTAAATGAAAACACATTAGATAAATTAACAGTAAAAATAAAACTTAAAACCAATCAATGGAAAAGCATTTTGGATGGTTTCGAATATAACCGTATTTTACAAAGGAGTTTACGATGAATAATAAAAGAATTTCTGAATTAAATGAAGATTTCTCTGATGACATTTTCAAATATTTATTAGAGTCTGAGGATAATAGAAATAGTTTTTTTTCAAATCCAATAAACGTTTTAAATAATCTTGGTATTGAAAAAAAGGAACATAAAGAAATAATTAGATCATTCAATATCAATAAAAGTGATACTGTTGATGCACAATTCAATGAGAAATTGGTCTTATGTTCTTCTTCTGGTTATTGATTTCTAATAATAAATGCTTCCTCAATTATTTTATATTTCAATAGCATCTTCCTGTACATATTTATTAATTGCAATAAGTTTCTCAATAATCTATTCAACAACCCGATTCTTTCATTTCGCTCACGCTGTGATTTTCACATCCGGAGCTTATTTTGCCTTTCTATTATATAAATTGCTTGGTTTCTCAATCTACATCTCAATCCCATTAGCAATAATATTTGCAATAGTTCTTGGCTGTTCCATAGAAAATTTCATATATAAACCATTAAGAAAAAAAGGTACATCTTCAATTGTAATGCTTCTTGCTTCGCTGGGAATTTACATTTTTTTGCAAAATCTTATTTCAATGCTATTTGGGGACGATACAAAGTCCATTCGTTCCGGTGTGGTAAAAGAGGGTATTAATATATTCGGCGCTCGCATTACTCCCATCCAAATTGTAATCATAATAACAGCAATTGTGGTAACAATTTTAATAATTCAATTTTATAAAAAAACTCAACTCGGCAGGTCTATGCAAGCCGTAGCAAGCGATAGGGAACTGGCGGAATATACGGGCATAAATACAAATCGTGTGATCTTGTGGTCCTTTGCAATCGGTTCCGGGTTGGCAGCTCTTGCAGGTATTCTTGTTTCATTGGATGTGGATATGACACCCACCATGGGAATGAAAGCCCTGCTCATGGGCATGGTGGTAATGATCGTGGGTGGAAATAATATAAAAGGCATGGTGTGTGCTGCTTTGCTTCTTGGTTTTGCCCAGAACTTCGGCGTATGGTATATCAGCTCGCAATGGAAGGATGCAATTGCCTTTGTAATACTTGTGCTGTTCCTATTGTTCAAGCCGGAAGGTTTCTTTGGCAGGAAAATAAGGAAACAAACGGTGTAATGTTCACCATTCAAACACTTCAGAACCTTCTAACCCGAGTCGAGTTATATTGATCGAAAAAAAGCTATAATCGATCAGATCGATCATTCAAACATATCGATCGTTTTCAACAACTCAGTTTGATGCTGAAGTGAGATTGAATTTTTTCTTGACTCTAAATTGAGTGTTCAATAATTAAGCATGTTCAGTCAGATTGAACATAAAAATATATTGAGCGTGTAGTTAAAATGAAAAATGAAAAAAATATCCTGAATCGTTGTCTCGAGAGATTGAAAGCATTAGCTCCTGTCAAAGAGATCAAAATTAAGAAGAGTGAAATAAATACAAAAGGTCATAGAATAGATGGTTTATTAGAAGTTCATATCGATAAAGGAAAATTGCTTTTTGTGTATGAAATTAAGAGAATAATCAAACGACCCATTCCCGAACAATTATATATATATCAAAAGAATATAAATGAAAACTTCATATTATTTGCCGAATATGTAAATTCGTCTATTGCTGGAGATCTGAAAAAAAATAATGTAAATTTTATCGATTCTCAGGGTAATGCGTTTATCCATATTCCGAATCATCTTTATATCGATGTGCAGGGAAATAAGTTAAAAGTACCAGAAGAAAAACAATCAACAGCGATATTCCAATCCAAAGGACTTCAGTTATTGACTCTGTTATTGACACATGAAGATGCAATAAATTATTCTCTTCGAGATTTAGCTCGAATTTCCGGTATTTCATTGGGTAGAACCGGAACTATTATGAAAGAATTAAGGAATAACGGATTTATTATAAAAACTGCTGAAAACAAATCTGAATTATATGACAAAAAAAGACTATTTGACAAGTGGATAGAGAATTATGGAGAACGATTACGACCGAATCTTTTGATAGGAACGTATAAAATATCTCCCAAAATGGATATTCAAAAAATAGCTCAAATCCTAAAAAATAGCACTGTTGATTTTGCTTACGGGGGAGAAACAGGAGCAGAAATTCTATCTCAATATTTTAGGGCAGGTTGCATCGATGTGTTTATTCCGGAAGAAAAAACGATGGATGTGATCAAACAACTAAAATTAGCGCCGGCAAAAGAATATAACATGCGTCTTTTTGAATTATATTCGGATGAACTGTTATTTAAAGATAAGTCTTTTTCTGCTCCCCTTGTTTTGCCTATAATGATGTATGCAGAACTTCTTTTTCAAGGAAATGATCGAGCAATAGAAACAGCAGAAATTATCTTTGATAAATATATAAAAGAGATGTTTAAATGAAATTAGAACCTGAATTAATAGCGACTCTAAAAATACTCGATAAATATTTTCGGGAAAAAGGAATAAATTACGCATTAATAGGAGCACAAGTTCCTCGCATCTTGATCGATTTTCCGGTAATGTCAGAACATCGACCAACGCGAGATATTGATATTACTCTCCAATCAAATTCCTGGAAAGATTTTGAGATAATAAAGCAAGAACTTTTCGATTTAGGATTTAAAGAAGATCGTTTTGAATTGAGATTTATATTTCAGGGTACTGTTCTGGATATTGTTCCTTATTTAAATAGTGAAGTAAAGGATGGTCTTCTAACATTACCCGGTTCGGGATATACTCTCAATGTTTTTGGTTTTGATCGTCTTCTAAAAAACTCAATAAAAATAGAAATCCAGCCGGATTTACATATTCCAGTCGTTCCATTACATATTTTACTTTTCACCAAAATTTTAGCTTTTTTAGATCGAGGAATTAATCAAAATATAACCAAAGATATTGAAGATATAATTTTTATCTTTCAGAATTATGAATCATTGGAAATGAGCGAAAGAAGGTTTGATGCAACTATTCCTTTGGAAGTGAATTATGAAGATCGGGGAGCATTCTTACTGGGGACTGATCTGAAACAATATCTACAAAAAGAAGAACAAGAATTTGTTATATCTTTTCTTGAACATTTTAATGATGAATTCTCAACTGTTATTCAGAAAATATCTAAATATGATACTGCTAAGGGTAGAGAAATAATTAATCTATTTGATTCTTTCAGGAAAGGATTTGGGGTATGATCTACCTGCTTCATATTTTTATCTTGATCGGAATATACATCATTCTCTCAGTTTCTCTGAATCTATTAGCCGGTTACACAGGAATTCTTTCCATGGCACATGCAGCTTTCTTCGGAGTAGGCGCCTATGTAGTTGCTTTGCTGGCTCTCAATGTGCACACACCTTTTATTTTGAATATTTTTCTTGCGATCATCGCAGCAGGCGCTTTCGGAGCTATTGTTGGAATTCCGTCATTGCGAATAAAGGATGATTATTTTATTATCGCAACTTTTGCTTTTCAGATCATCACCTTCAGTGTTTTAAATAATCTTGTTTCTTTTACAGGCGGTCCCATGGGGCTTCCCGGAATTCCACAACCGGTAATTTTTGGATTGAAGTTCGATAATCACTGGAGTTTCTTAATTCTCACAACAATTTTAGCAGTCTTTACGTACTTTATCGCAAATAGGATCGTCTCTTCACCTTATGGTCGTATTCTTAAAGCAATTCGCGAAGATGAAGTATTTACTCAATCACTTGGTAAAAACGTTGCAGCTTTCAAAGTGAAAATATTTATGGTCAGTGCTGCTCTGGCATCCATTGCCGGAGTGTTATATGCTACGTACATAACCTATATCGATCCTACCAGCTTCACGGTTAATGAATCTGTTTTTATAATCTCAATTGTGATCATCGGCGGCGCGGGAAATTTGAAAGGGTCTGTTGTGGGAGCGATCGTTTTAGTTATGCTGCCGGAATTACTCCGCTTTATCGGATTACCCAATTCCGTGGCTGCGAATATCAGACAAATGTTATATGGCGGACTTCTGGTTGTGTTTATGTTATGGCGTCCAAGGGGATTTATCGGGGAATATAGTTTTAACAGGAATAATGAAAAATGAGATTTATTTTAGCCACGAATTTACCCAATGAAATAATCCCGATATATTTGTCCTGTGAAATCTCTTTTTCCTATTTCACTGGAATCGTATCGGGACTGTTCCTGCCTTGCAGGATTTCACAGGGTGAACACGAAATAACACTAATGTTTATATCAAGGCAAGTTTTCTCTTGCTCCCAAACTCCTGATCTGGCTTGTTCCCAAACTCCTGATACAGCTTGTTCCCAAATCCTTAATACAGCTTGTTCCCAAACCCCTGTTTGGGAACACACCTGGATAAGAAACTCTGTTTCGGGAAAAGGTTATTATTCTCTTTCCCACGACAGCCATGTGGCATCGCGTGGAACTCCTGCTTGGGAATCTTTGATGAATGGATTACAAAGCTGGGGCTTTGTAACCAGAAGCAAGGTGTAAAATTAAAATATGGAAACATTATTAAATATCCAAAAATGTAATAAACATTTTAACGGGATCGTTGCACTCGATGATTTTAGCTGTACGGTAAAGAAACAAGAGATCGTTGGTTTGATTGGCCCAAACGGAGCAGGAAAATCAACGCTTTTTAATGTTATTACGGGTTTTATTAATCAGGATTCAGGATCAATAGTTTTTAATAAAAAGGATATTTCAAAAAAACCGGCATATAAGATCAATAATCTTGGGATTTCAAGAACCTTTCAGGATCTCAGGTTAATACGACAGATGACGGTTCTGGAAAATGTGCTACTATCCTTTAGTAAACAACCTGGAGAGCATCTGGAAAATGTTTTCCTAAGAAACAAAAAAGTGAAAGAAATAGAAACGGAAAATAGGAAAAAAGCTGTTGAGTTGTTGGATTTTGCAGGTTTAAATGAAAAGTCATATGATCTGGCAAATGATCTGTCTTACGGGCAGCAGAAATTGTTGAGCATAGTGTGCTGTTTGGCTTCTGACCCTAAGTTGTTATTACTCGATGAGCCGATCGCAGGAATAAATCCTGCAATGATCGATGAGATAATAAAGATAATCAAAATGCTTCCTGAAGAAGGCAAATCCGTGATCATCATAGAGCATAACATGGATGCAATTACGGAAGTATGCGGCAGAGTTATCTTTATGGATGCAGGACAGAAAATAAGCGAAGGTTTACCCGAAGAAGTACGGAACGATCCCAAGGTTATTGAAGCTTATTTGGATTAGTGAATTGTATGTTAGAAATTAGAAATATTGAAACCGGCTATGATAAGAAACAGGTGCTTTATGATGTTTCGCTGAAAGTTGCTGATGGCGAGATAGTATCAATTATCGGGCCTAATGGTGCAGGGAAATCTACTATCCTGAAAGCAATATGCGGAGTGCTGCATTTGTGGGCTGGTGATATTGTGTTTGATGGTCGTTCCATAAAAGGTAATTCGGTTGCACAAAATATCAAAAATGGTCTTACGATTGCCCCTCAAGGAAATCGAGTATTCGACGAACTCACCGTCAAAGATAATCTTGAACTTGGAGGATATTTACTTCATAAAAATAAATTACATGAGAGAATTGAGCAAACTTATGAGATTTTCCCTATTCTAAAAAAGCGAATGAAGCAACTTGCCGGCAAATTGAGCGGTGGGGAGCAGCAGATGCTTGCTATCGCAAGAGCTCTCGTTCCCGAACCCAGACTGTTACTGCTTGATGAGCCGTCATTAGGATTAGCTCCGAATTTGCTGAATGATGTTTTTGAAAAAATAACCGAGGTAAATAAATTGTCTAATACGTCATTGTTAATAGTCGAGCAAAAAGTTAATGAAATATTGAAAATATCTCATAGGACCTATTCAATCAAACTCGGTAAAATCGCATTTGAGGGGAAATCAAAAGAACTGATCGGAAATACCGAAAAACTAAGAGAATTGTTTTTATAAAAGTTTACCCTAACCTAGACAAGTCAGAACCAAGCAGGAAATATTAATCAGTAATAAAGCTAATAATTTCTAAATCCAAATTCATAATGTCAAATAAAATGACAAAGCCAAAATGTCAAATCATACCAAAACAAAATTTCCGACTACTAATCCTTTTATATTTGGTATTTGATATTTGAAATTTTATTAGAAATTAGAAATTTGATATTTGTCATTTAATTGAAAAATTTCACGACAACTTGTTGGTAAATTTCATTTTTTAAGTGCCTAAATACTTAAAAATATCTCTTAAAGTATTAAGATAATAATCCGCTCCCTTGAGATACTCTTTTGGGAGTGTTGTTGCAATGGCTGCGACCTTTATACCCGCATTCTTTCCTGATTCAATTCCAAGCGGAGCATTTTCAATTACAAGACATTCATCTTTCTCAAGTCCAAGTTTTTTCTGTGCAGTTTCATAAGGGTCAGGATTGGGTTTTGCCCGTGGAATATCATCACCGGTGACGATCACATCAAAAAGTTTCAACTCATCTTCAGAAAGTGCGTGATGCATATTTTTCTTTGCGCATGCAGTCACCAATGCAAGTTTGTATCCCTCTTTATGAAGTTTTCGTAATGTTTCTTTTGCTTCAGGATAAAATTGAACTTGTACGATCGAGCGGTAATATGCGCGTTTTGTCTCGATGAAATCGTGTCGATGATCTTCGGGAATTTCAATACCTGCTTCTTCTATCAGGAGTGGAAGGATTTCACGCGAGCTTCTTCCTTCATGAAGGAGGACGGTGAGTTCTTTCACCTCACCGCCCCATCTGCGAAACATTTCCTGCCAGGCAAGAAAATGAAAATGAAGAGTATCGACAATAACACCGTCAAGATCAAAGAGAATGGCTTTAACCGGCATCTACGTCTGTGTTACTCCTTCTTCTTGTTACAAAGGAGCAATGCAATGGTAAATAGAATAAGAGTATTGGCGAAGTGAATGAAGTTGATGCCCTTGGTGACGCTAAGGAATGGAACAACGCCAAATAGCCCCATGATAAGAGCGAAGATAACCATGAGCACAGCGAGAATACCGCAAATCCATGCAAGTATTTTCATGTGTCCCCCTTATGTTTTTTTTGATGCTTTTGCACCATTTATTTATTTAACATTTGCTTTGCGAGATTAAGGAACTGCTGAGCTTCAGTGCTGTCAGGTTCGAGCTCAAGCCATTTTTCTGAATAGGTGACGAGGGCAGTATAATTCTTTATATTGCTCAGGCAGTAGCAAAGATATTTAAGTGTTTCAAGTTTGGTGGGATCAACATCAATGGCTTTTGCATAGTATTCTGCTGATTCGACATAATTTTTTTGATTGAATTGCATATCTGCAATATTAGTGAGCAATTCTGTATTATTCGGATCGATGGCGACAGCTTTTATTGCATAATTCAGTGCTGCTTCCGTGTTTCCCAGTTTGATCTCAGCTACCCACATATTGTAGAGCCAGTCAGTCTTATCAGGTTCTAAATTATGAAGAACTAAAAAATATTCAACGGCTTTTTCATTTTTGTTTTGATTAAAATAAGTTGTGGCAATTCTATTGATCGCAAATATATTTTCCGGATCTTTATCATAAATTTGAAGATAAATATCCAGAGCTTTATCAATAGAATCTGCCCGCACGTATGTGTCACCGAGAAGTTCAAAAGTCATTATACTGTCGGGCTCGATCTCATGAGCTTGCTCCAGTTTGAGTATGGCTTCCTGGTAATTCTGAGCGTTCATCGCTTCAAGCCCCTGATTATGGAGTTGGCTCCATGTAGTAAGATAGATAAGATTAACTTCTTTATCCTTCGCAGGATCGGCGTTTAATGCTTTTTTTGCATATTGATAAGATGTGTAATAATCTTCCTTGTATTGACCGTAAATTTGGGACATGAAGAGGTATGCGTCTGCATTTCCGGGATTGGCTTCAATTTCTTTTTTTAGATTTTCGATGGCTTTGTCCGGATCGTCTTCATCTCGGATGGCTAATCGGGCTGTTCTCATATACATGCTTTGACATGCAGCAAGAACCAATACAGCAATAATTACCAAGAATATTGGAAGATATTTTTTCATTTGTTCTCCTTTTAAGAAAATTTTCTGAAAAATCCGAGTGGCGGATAGTTCGTCAAGAATTTTCAAACTGTGATGATACCCTTTTGACCCAGAGTGTAAGATTGTCAATTTTCACCACTTCGACGGGTTCGTTCGCATCGATTTTTCCTTCTGTGGAAATCGCAGTCCAAAGTTCGCCACGGACAAAAACCTGTCCTTCGGGATCGAGAACCGTTCTTGCGAGCCCTCTTTCGCCGATCTCACCCTCTCGTCCAGTGACAACTTTGCTTTTATGAACTTTAACCACAAGCGTGGCAAGTAGCAGAAAGAACAGTATCGTAAAGATAGCGACGCCGATTATTAGAGAGAGTGAAATTCGAAGGAATGGTGCTTTGGATTGGATCAACATCATAGAGCCAAGTACAATACCCACGACACCTCCTATTCCTAATATTCCGGAGGATTGCACCCTTAATTCAAGTAAGATCAAGATGAATCCAACTATAATAAGTAATAAACCCACAATATTGATCGGCAGACTTGAAAGCGCAAAGAAGGCGAGTAGCAGAGAGATTGCACCGAAAACTCCAGCGAAACCGATTCCCGGAGAGGAGAATTCTGCAATAATACCATAAATTCCAAGCATTAGGAGAATATAGGCAATATTGGGATTGCTAATGTGGTATAAAAATTTTTCTATGAAATTCATTCTATGAGGAATAACATCTGCATGCTCAGTACGCATTATAAACACCCTGTCATTTTTGATTATTTCAGAGGAATCTATTTGTTTGAATAGTTCTTTTCTTGAAGAAGCAACATAATTTATGACGTTTTCTTCCAGTGCTTCTCTTGCATGAAGGGATATGCTTTCGGAAACCATCTTTTTTGCGATCTCTTCGTTTCTGCCTGTTTTCTGTGCAATGGATGCGACATAGGAGAGCATGTCATTTACGATTTTCTTTTCCATTGTAGAATCTATCTTTGCTCCCATTGAAACAGGATGAGCAGCGCCGATGCTCGATGTTGGAGTCATTGCATTTATATCGCAGGCAAGCATAATAATTGCTCCTGCAGATGCAGCCCGAGCACCTTCTGGAGTTACATATCCTATAACCGGCACATCAGCATTCATTATCTTTTGGATAATTTCCCTCATAGAAGTATCGAGTCCGCCAGGTGTGTTGATCTCGATGAGAACTGCTGCATCAACCGCTTCAGCTTTTTCGATCCTGTCTATAATATAATTTGCTATCGGTGGTCCGATCGTTCCGTCCACTGTAAGAATGTATATCTCATCAATTGTAGTTTGTGCGTTAACAATAAAAGGAAGAAATAAAATAAAAATTATAATAAATATTTTTTTCATTTGATACTCCGCTATTATTTGAGTAATCAATTTTTGACTGTCAACTATTTCTTGAAAAAAATATTATTAACCACGAAATGACATGAAAAACACGAAAAAAAATTTAGAAAATGGAAATTTTAAAAATAAATTTAATCAAATAATTCCTCGAGGCTCTGCCTCGTGGTTTCCAATTTCTCCATCTCCATTTTGGAGAGGGCTGGGGTGATGTAAAATAATGAAAATTCTGTTTTCAATCATTGGATTGAAATAAAATTGGCGAAATACTCCTTGGCTCTGCCACGGAGATAGTCAATTTTAAGAATTTTCTTTATTTATTATTTTTTAGTTAATATCTCTATCGATGTTTATTCATTTCATCAGCGTTGATCCGTGTTCCATTCTTCAATCCGCCAGCTGGCGGACGGATTTTCACGGATGAACGCAGATTAATAATTAAATTTATTTTAAATTTCTTTAATTTTTCGAATCAGTTCTTATCAGTATCATCAGCGTTAATCTGTGTTCCATTCTTCTTTTTTCGTGTTTTTCACATGCCACGGTGTAACGTAGTGAAGACGGGTGGTTAAAATTCTTTAATGCAGGCACCAGCCCCAAAAACCTTGACATCATATCCTATAAATAATGCAAAAGTCGCATGGAAAATAATGAAATCACCTTTTCCAATATAGCCCCGCTTGTTGACGAAGGGCAGTATTATTGTAAGTGGGAAACCGACTTGCCATTCAAAATATATGTCACTATTACCGGACTGAATGAGACCTCGAAAGTCTTTCTGAATTTCAGGAAAAAAGCAGAAAAGCACTGGCAGCAAATCATTATGAATTTAGTCGAGACAAACCGATATGAAGCAGCAATAGAAACAAATGAAACGGGTTTATACGAATACACTTTTGTTGTTGAAATGAATGGCGAGGGCATTATTCATGAGCAAATTTATGAAGTCTATTTTGATAGACCACGAGCACGCTTCGCAGCATGGTATGAGATGTGGCCCAGATCGCAGGGAAAAGTTAAAGGCAAAAGTGCCACTTTCGATGACATGATAAAACGCTTGCCATATGTGCACGATCTTGGCTTTGACACGATATATCTTGCACCCACTTATCCTGTTGGCAAAACAAATAAGAAAGGTCCGAATAATTCGCTCCAAGCAGGTCCCGATGATCCCGGTAGTCTCTATTCTATCGGCAATGAGCATGGTGGACATAAAGCGGTCAATCCTGATTTCGGTACGATGGAGGATTTTCATCGTTTCATAGAAGAAGCTGCCAAATTCGGCATTGAATTAGTCCTCGATATTATCTTTACTTGCTCGCCTGACCATCCCTGGATAAAACAGTATCCGGAGTGGTTTTTTCATAATCCCGACGGCACAATTAAGTATGCAGAAAATCCGCCAAAGAAATATGAAGATGTACATCCGCTGAATTTCGAATGCGAGAATTATCTGGAATTGTGGAACGAACTTCGAGATATTTTCCTTTTCTGGATCGATCAGGGAATTCGCACGTTTCGCGTGGATAATCCTCATACAAAACCGGTTAAATTCTGGGAGTGGATAAGTCGGGAAATTCATGAAAAAGATTCCAGCGCGATACTGCTTGCAGAAGCGTTCACCGAGCCCAAAATGATGAAGCTTCTGGCAAAAATTGGCTTTACGCAATCATACACCTACTTCACATGGCGTTATAACAAGTTTGATTTTACAGAATATCTTACCGAGCTCACCATGACGGATATGCAGTATTACTTCAGGGGAAATTTCTTTACCAATACGCCTGATATTCTCATGCCACTCTTACAGGAAGCAGGACGCCCTGCGTTCATGCAGAGAATTGTGCTGGCAAGTACGCTCTCTTCTGTGTATGGAATGTATAATGGTTATGAACTCTGCGAAAATAAGGCGATTCCAGGCACTGAAGAATACCTCGATTCAGAAAAATATGATTACAAAGTCTGGGACTGGGATAGACCAGGCAATATCAAATTTTATATTAAGAAACTCAACCAAATACGAAGAGAAAACACTGCGCTCCATTATTATCGCAATCTATCTTTCTACGAATCCTCAGATGATAACATTCTCTTTTATGGAAAAACTTCCTATGATAAAGAGAACACAGTCCTCGTTGCTGTCAATATGGATGCTTATAACGAACATTCGAGTGTGCTGCATTTGCCCTTAGAAAAATTCGGTATTCATGCTGATGAAGAATATACTATCGAGGAATTGTTATCAGAAAAAACCTTTACACATAAAGGGAAAGAATTATCAATAACATTACAAAATGAAGATCCTGCATGGATTTTCATGCTACATAAAAAATATTAGAAAGGTTCTTATGAAAGTTACATTTATTACTAAAGAATATCCGCCGAATGTATATGGCGGCGCTGGAGTGCACGTTCGATATCTCGTTCAGGAACTTCGCAAAATGATAGATATCGAGGTGAGAAGCTTTGGCGAGCAAGATATCAAAGAAGAAGGATATCGCATCAAAGGATATTCAACTCTTGGAAAGCTGGAAGGTGATCCACGCATAAGCAAAGCCCTCGATACACTTGGAATAGACCTTTCGATCGTTAATGATGTAATGGATTCCGACATTGTACATACTCACACTTGGTATGCTGCCTTTGCCGGCTTTCTTGCTAAAATGCTATATGATAACAAGTTCGTGCTTACCTCACACAGTCTTGAGCCACTTCGTCCATGGAAGGAAGAGCAGCTTGGATCAGGTTATAAACTTAGCAGTTGGGTGGAGAAACTCGGCATCGAAAATGCAGACAGAGTTGTCGCAGTTTCCAAAATGATGAAAGCCGATATCCTAAAATATTTTGATATCGATGAGAAAAAGATAAAGGTTATTTATAATGGAATCGATTTACGTAAATGGAAAGAAACGCTGACTGACTACACGCTGAAAGAATATGGCATCGATGAGGAATTTGTACTTTTTGTGGGAAGAACTACCCAGCAGAAGGGGATGGTCTATCTCATCGAGGCAGCGAAAGATATCAAAGCAAAAGTTGTATTCTGCACAAGTGCACCGGACACTCCTGAAATCGAGCAGCTGATTACAAAAAAGATGAAGGAAACGACCAATACCTTGTGGATAAACAAGCTGCTAAAAGAAGAGCAGTATATCGAATTGTACAGCAACGCCTCGGTCTTTGCATGTCCATCAATCTATGAGCCATTTGGTATCATAAACCTTGAAGCTATGGCGTGTAAGACTCCTGTCGTTGCAAGTAAAGTTGGCGGAATAAAGGAAGTTGTCGTGGAAGGCGAGACCGGATTTTTCGTTGAGCCGGCTAAGCCAAAGCAGCTTTCAGAAAAGATCAATAAGCTGCTATATGATAAAGCATTAGCGAAGAAATTCGGAGAGAACGGACGGAAAAGAGTTGAGGAATTTTTTGATTGGAAGATCATTGCAAAGCAAACCAAAGAAATGTACGAGGAAGTGCTAAAAGAAAAGTAGTTAATGATTTGATTTAGTGCTGCGAACCCATTTTAGTTGACAAAAGTTTGCTTGTTTTTTTGTTTTCATTTGTTTTGAAATATTCGCCCTATTGATATAATATGAATAAAATATTGCTGATTTTTCTCACCTTAATTGTGGCTTTTGCACTCATAGGATGCAAAAGAACCGAAGAAGGTAAAACGATCGTTCATCTCTGGCATCAAATGGAGCCGGAGAAGAGACCCATTCTAAAGAAAATCATAGAGGATTTTGAGCAGAACAATCCGGATATCGAAGTAGTAGTTCTGGCAAAGGGAACTGAGGAAGTTCGCACAGGATACCAGGCTGCAGCTGCATTCGCCGGTGGAGGACCAGAACTGGTATATGGTCCAATGGATCAGATCGGACCTTTTGAGGTGATGAAATTAAAAGACAGTGACGAGAGCATCATCAAACCAATTGAAGACCTCTATCCGGAAGAATTTTTTGACAAATTCGTTGATCAGGGTTTGGTGCGATATAAAGGGCATATATACCAGATCGCAGACCGAATGGGAAATCATCTTGCTCTCGTGTATAATAAGAGATTGTTTGAAGAAGCAGGGTTGACCGAACCTCCTCAAACGATAAATGAGCTTATAGAATTCGGACAGAAATTGACAGTTGATAAAAACGCTGACGGTAAAATCGATCAATGGGGGCTTGTGTGGAATTATACGGAACCTTTCTGGTATATTCCATTCTTTGGTGGGTACGGAGGAAAAGTTTTTGATGAGAATAACAATCCCGAGTTGGATACTCATGCTGCAGAGAAAGCATTCCAGCTCATCCTTGATATGCGGAATAAATCTCGGATCATGCCACCGGAGTGTGATTATGATATTGCGGATAATATGTTCAATCAGGGCAATGCTGCAATGATAATAAATGGGGACTGGTCATGGAATAAATATATTGCTTCTCCTCATGTTGATTTCGGTTTGGCTCGCATTCCTTATGTGGAAGAAACCCAGATGTGGTGCTCTCCAATGGTATCTGCCACCGGATATTCTGTAAACAGCTCTGCAAAGGGCGAGGTTTTGGAAGCTACAAAGCGAGTGCTTGAATATCTCACTTCTGAGGAAGTGCAGGAGCAGTTTGTAGAAAAATTCAAATCCATTCCCAGCTTGAAATCACTTCAGGAAAGACCTGCCATTGCAAACGATCCGGTTATGATGATGTCCGCCAAGCAGATCGAAGTTGGACAGCTCATGCCGATTATTCCTGAAATGAGAGCTGCATGGGATGCGATGCGCCCTGCGCTTCAAAATGTCATCTCAGGAGACATGACTCCGGCCGAAGCAGCAGAATACCAACAGGAACTCTGTGAGCAGAAGATCGCTGCTATGTATGAGGGCTCAGAAGAAGGAGTCGAGAAAAAAACTGCTTTGGCTTCAACCATTTTTACGATCCTTGGAATTGCACTTGGTTTGTATTTTACATATCTGCTTGTGTTCAAATTTATCCTTGCATTGATGAGGAAGCCGAATTCATTTGAAACTCAAAATGCACGATTCGCAGTTATCATGGCAGTTCCCGCATCGGTAATTCTTTTCGGAGTTGTCATTTATCCCTTCTTTTATAATATCGTGCTCTCATTCTCCAACATGAATATGACGAATGTGAATTCGTGGACCATTATCGGTTTCGGGCAGTATGCTAAAGTTTTTGCAGAAAAAATATTTTATTCGGTTTTCTTTAAGACGGTGGTCTGGACAGTTGTGAACGTATTCTTCCATGTAACTCTGGGTGTATTTCTTGCAGTGTTGCTCAATCGGCATTTACCCGGCAAATCGATCATTCGGGTACTACTCATTCTGCCTTGGGCTGTGCCGGAATATATCACTGCTTTGACCTGGCGCGGTATGTTTATGTATGATACCGGTGCGATCAATCTGATATTGCATAAACTGGGCATTCCTGCGGTGCACTGGCTTTCCGGGGCGACAACTGCTTTCATTGCCAGTATCATGACAAATATTTGGCTCGGTGTGCCTTTCATGATGATCATTGCAATGGGAGGTTTACAGTCCATACCAAAAGAGCTTTATGAAGCAGCAGAGATCGATGGTGCGTCTGCCTGGAAAAAATTCTGGAGTGTAACTGTTCCGCTTCTCAAACCTGTGATGATCCCTGCGATCACACTGGGAATTGTATGGACATTCAATAAACTGACAGTGATATGGTTGGTCACGAATGGTGGTCAGCCGGCTGATAAATCTCACATTCTTGTTTCTTATGTATATCGAGCGGCATTCAATCTGTATCGTTACGGATATGCTGCTGCATTTTCGATGATCATTTTCCTCATTCTGGTAGTTTTTAGCGTGACGTTTTTGAAAAAAACGCAAGTTGCAGATAAGGCATAAGGTGAAGCTATGAATAAAACAAGACATTGGTATCAATATGTAATTATCTATTCGATCCTGCTTTTATTTGTCGCGATCTCTATTTTCCCGATCCTCCGTGTTCTCACGATATCATTACGTCCCGGCGACAATCTTCTCAACACTTCACTGCGAATTATTCCGGAAGACGCAACATGGGCTAATTACGTTCAGCTCTTTACAGAAAAGCCATTCCTCACATGGATAAAAAATAGTTTGCTAGTTACATTAGCAGTTACGATCATCGGTGTTGCACTGTCATCAACAGCAGGTTATGCCTTTTCGCGATATAAATTTCCCGGACGTAGGTCGGGCTTGCTTGCACTTCTCGTAACGCAGATGTTTCCGGCAACGATGCTTTTGCTTCCTTTATATATTATGATCTCCAAGCTTGGACTGGTTAACAGTTTTCTCGGATTGATCGTCATGTACAGTGCATCGGCTCTTCCTTTCTGCATCTGGCTCATGAAAGGATATTACGATACGATACCTCCGAGCTTGGAAGAATCTGCAAAAGTTGACGGCGCTGGAAAATTCTATGCTTTCTGGAAAATCATTCTTCCCCTCGCATCTCCCGCTCTTGTTATCACAGCGCTTTTCTCTTTCATGGCTGCGTGGAACGAATATGTGGTTGCAGCACAAGTTTTGTGGTATGAAGATATGTTCACTATTCCACTTGGTTTGAAAAGTCTGCAAGGCAATATGACCACACAATGGGGTATGTATGCAGCAGGCGCTTTGATTATCAGCGTCCCTGTTATAATTGTATTTTTAGTCCTCAGTAAATGGCTCGTTTCGGGTTTAACGCTGGGAAGTGTAAAAGGATAAAAAAATGAAATTAAATATAAGGAGTTAAACATGAAAAAATCTCTAATAATTGCGGTTTTGATGCTTGTACTGGCAAGCTCTCTTCACGCAGTGATCGGATGGAGCGGTAATATTTGGCCGAACTCCTATAGCGATCATACAAATGGCCTTGATATTACTGTGTACTATCAAATTTGGAAAGATGGTGTGACGAACTTACCCGGGCAGGGAGATAGTATTTCTGTTACGATCTATTACAAAACTCAATCCCAAACTTCCTACACATCAGAATTGATGACCTTCAATGTCGATGTTTACAACAATGATGAATATTATGGAGTAATACCTAATTCCATCTTCAATTCAGGCGACACGATTTTCTTCTATTGCGAAGGATACGATTCCACTGATGGCACCTATTCTTATGGAACAGATCAGAACAATGCTGGTCCTTTTGATGTGAACAATCCCGGCGAGTACTATATCATAGCTGGATTAAATCAAGATGTGACTGTGACTTTTCAGGTTGACATGAGCGTTGTCGGACCTATTGAACCGGTTTCTGCCGCAGGATCATTTAATGGCTGGTCACCGGGAGTAGATGTGCTCACAAACCAGGGTAATGACCTATATGCAGGAGACATACTGTTTGCTGCCGGAACAAATCCAAGCCATGAATACAAATTTGTAAATGGCGGAAACTGGGAAGATCAGATCGGGAATCGAATTCTTACGATCGATGATTCCTCGCCAACAATGGTGTTACCTCCCGTATATTTCAATGATATTCCACCAGATGAAATACATGTTACCTTTCAGGTTGATATGTCTGTGCAGATAATCAATGACTGGTTCGTACCGGATGTTGATACTTCATCTGTGAGCGGCTCGATGAATAACTGGTCAAAATGGGAACTGACCGATGTAGATGGCGATGAGATTTATACAGGAGAGTATTCATTCTACGGTAGTGTCGGTGATGTGATCGAGTATAAATACTGCCTCAATGAGAACTATGAATTATATGGACTGCCAAATAGAAATTTTACTATTGATGATACTATCACGACAATACCTGCTGTGTTTTATGATGATTTCAATCCCAAATCACCAACAAATCTCTCTGCAACAGTAAATGATACGGATGTATTTCTTGATTGGGATGCTCCTGCAAAACGTGATGTGGATTATTACAAGCTCTATCGCGATGATTCAGTTTTTGCTCTGATTTATTCTCCCACCACAAGCTTTACCGATACTTCGGTACCTTTGGGTAGTCATATTTATTATGCCACAGCATTCTATCCGGAAGGCGAATCGCTTCCTTCCAACACACAGACGGTTTTTATCGGACCAAACACACCGCCCGTTGCAGATGCAGGAATTGATCAAGTTGTGATCGAAGAGGACATAGTATATCTTGATGGTTCCGGTTCATATGATCCGGACGGATTACCTCTCATCTACCACTGGATTTCTCCTGAAGGAATAGTACTCTCTGATTCCACAGCCGTGGATCCGAACTTCGTGTCACCTATTGTAGTTGAAGATACTGATTTTATTTTTTCACTGATCGTTTTTGATGGAGTGTTATACTCCGATCCGGATCAAGTTGTGATCACCGTCTTGAATAGCGTACCGCCAACTGCTGATTTCAAAGGATTTCCTATAACGGGTTCTGTACCTTTGGAAGTTACATTTAATGATGAATCCTATCCGGATATTATAAGCTGGGAGTGGGATTTCGGTGATGGCGGGACAAGTGTAGTACAAAATCCTGTCCACACTTACAATACCGCAGGCACCTTTTCTGTTACTCTCACTGTGATCAATATATTTGGAACAGACAGCATTACAGAATTGGATTATATTACTGTTGCTGCCGTACCTCTTGATCCGCCCACCAATCTGACTTATGATGTAAATGGCAGTAATGTGATGATCGACTGGGATGCTCCTGCATCAGATGCTCGCGAAGTGATCTATTATAAAGTTTATCGTAATTACGATATAATTGCTTTAGTTTATGTGCCCACAACTTCATATTATGATATGAATTTAGCTTATGGTCAATATGAATATTTCGTTACTGCAATGTATCCGGAAGGTGAATCCGGTCCTACAAATCCAATCACAGTTGATATTATAAATAATACACCGGTTGCAGATGCAGGTCCGGATCAGACAGTTAACGAAGGTGTTTTTGTTCAGCTTGACGGATCCGGCTCCTATGACCCGGAAGGTCTTCCTTTAACATATTTGTGGACGACACCTGCTGAAATCACACTTGATGATCCGACAATTGTTGATCCGAGTTTTACTGCCCCCTGGGTTACGCAGGACGAGGTATTCCCGATTGAACTCTTAGTGTATGATGGAGATTCATGGTCCGCCCCGGATACTGTATTCATCACAGTCATCGAGCTTATGGATACGGGAGATGAGCAACAAAGTTATGAAACTGCACTCCATGCAAGTTATCCAAATCCATTCAATTCTTCAACAACGATCTCCTTTTCTCTTAAGGATAATTCACATGTTGAAATAGTGATTTACAATGTAAAAGGTGAGCGAGTATCTACTATAATGAATGAAAATCGCGATTCCGGAATTCACACTTTCAGGTGGGATGGCACGGATTTGAGCGCTGGTATTTACTTCGTTAAATTGAAAGTTGATGATAAAGTTTCCGATATTCACAAAACAATAATTCTGCGATAAGATAAGCAGTATAAATTATAGACTCGAATGCATGATCTGTGTTCGAGTCTTTTTCTTTTTTTATGACAATAATCAAAAGAATTGAGTTTACTCTAAAAAGTGTGTAATTAGAAATATGTTAGAAAATGCATCAAATATTTGGAAACCGATAAATCGGTTACAATTAGCTATCTTCCTATTAACCACCAAAGGACTGTTTACTCCGTCTTTGACGGATAAGTTGGTGGTTAATGAAACAAAAAAATGTATTAACCGTTTCACCTGTCCCGTTAAATCTTTCATTATTTAACTGGGAACGGTTTCTCGCTTTCTATAATTTAACTTTTCAGACGGATATGGACTTAGAATTATTTACTTTAATCATAAAGTTCGTGTAAATTTCACAAAAACTTGACACAAAATAAATTGTCTAACACATAATCTGAAAGACTTAATCGGAGGAGCACATGAAAAAAGTTATAGTTTTGTTTGTTTTCGTTTTACTATTTGCAAGCATGCTGAATGCGGCAATCGGTTGGAGCGGAAATATCTGGCCTAATTCAGGCACCAATCAAACAAATGGTGATGATATCACCGTCTATTATCAAATATGGAAATCCGGAGTAACAGATCAACCAGGTCGTGGTGATAGTCTTTCTGCAAAATTGTATTATAAGAAATCTTATGAGACTTCATGGCTGGATGTTGCAATGGTTTATAATACTGATGTTGGAGATAATGATGAGTATATGGGAATTATTCCCGATACGTACTTTTATTCCGGTGAAACCATTCATTTCTACTGCGAAGGGTATGATTCCACTGATGCAACATATTCTTATGGAACAGACCAGTCAGGTGCAGGTCCTTTTGATGCGGATAATCCCGGCGAGTATTATATAGTTGGTGGGATCAGTCAGGATGTGACAGTTACCTTCCAGGTTGATATGAGTTTTGTCGGACCAATTGAACCGGTTTCAGTTGCAGGATCGTTTAATGGCTGGTCACCAGGAGTAGATGTACTCACAAACCAGGGTAGTGATATTTATGCAGGTGATGTATTATTTACAGCCGGAACAAATCCAAGCCAGGAATATAAATTCGTAAATGGCGGTAATTGGGAAGATCAGATCGGCAACCGAACGCTTACCATCGATGATTCTTCACCAACAATGATCTTGCCGGTTGTGTATTTCAACGATCTGGATCCTAATGATTTCACTGATATTGATGTTACAGTTACGATCTATGTAGATATAGCTGATTCCGCTGGTGCTGGCTATGTGTTTGATTCACTTGGTGTGTACGGCAATGTTGAACCCCTGGATTGGGATTTCGGCATTGTGAACAATCCTCTTACAGAAGTAACTCCTGACGTGCTCTGGAGCGGTGATATTTTATTCCCTGCCGGCTCATGGAAGTATGTAGAGTTTAAACTTGGACGAAACGGACTTGACCTGGAAGCTGGATTTGGAGAAAATCATACTTTTGATATTGACGATTCCAATCCCACGCAAAATATTGACTGTGTGTATGGAACAATGGGACCAGTCACTTCGATTGATGATCCGCAAATGCAGGGTGACATATTTATAAAGAACGTTCCCAATCCCTTCATCAATGGTACGATTATTTCGTTTATGCTGAAATCACATAACTATAAAGAAGCGACTGTGTCGATCTTCAACCTCAAAGGACAGCTTGTGAATGAATTCCACACTCACACCAATGCCTTTGGTCAGGGAGAAATTCACTGGAACGGTAAAGATATCCAGGGCAAGAAGATTAACAACGGCATTTACTTCTATAAAGTCTCTACTGACGATGCATCCGTAACACACAAAATGATAATGATGAGATAGATTGAATAAAAAAAATTGACAGATTGTTTTTCTGAAATGATTTTACGCATATTATGGAGGAAAAAATATATAAGATAAAATACGTAGTTTTGCTCCTTTTCTTCTTACTAATTTTTACTACAACCTTTGCTGCAGAATATACCATCCCTTGTGCTGCATGGTCCGTTTACGCAGGAGATTTAGATTTGGATGGAGATAATGACATTGTGGTGGGACATAAAACTGGATGGGAATATAATAATCCAACGATTTCTATTTTAAAAAATGAAGGTAATGGGACATTTTCCATTTTTGATACATCATTTGTTTTTTGTGGTTATCAACAAAATATTTTTGCACAAAATATAGATAATGATAATTACCCCGATATAATTGCTTTTAGATCAGACCATTCATCGGGGACAGCAGATAGGTATATTAGAATATTTTATAATGAATATGGATTTTTTAATATATTTGCAGATTTTACATTAAATAATAGTGAAACTTTTTCTTATATTACCTATGGCGACATAGACAATGATAATAATGTAGATTTATTAGTTCTTTCCAATAATGGTTTTTTCTGGGGTTATTTATTGAATGAAGGTAATGGAGGGTTTTCATTACCGTCATATTTTGATTTATACTTTCCTCCAAATGGACTTGCTTGTGGAGATTTGAATGAAAATGGAGGTAATGAGATAGTTGTTTCAGGGGAAGAAACATATATGTACTCTTATCCTATTAATCCCAATCCATTGGTTTTAGACAGTATAAATTATAATCTAAGAGTTTCAATTGCAGATATGGATAATGATGGAGATAATGATGTAATTGGTTATGAATATAATTTTTTCCTTGGCTGGACTTTTTTTAGAATATATGAAAATTTAGGTGATGATATTTTCTTGCTGCATGAAATAGTTTATGAGTTTGGTTTGAGTGAGTTTTTAATCTCCGATGTAAATAAAGACAGCTTACCTGATATTATTGGATGTGAATATGTACTATATAATGAGGGGAACTTCAATCTATCGGAACCAAGCTACTATACATTATTTTATGATAGTTTGTATGCTTATCATTATGATTTTTTTTGTTCAGATTTAGATGGAAATGAATACGATGACATGATTTCTATAAGATACTTTGGTCAGTCCACACCATCACTTTTAAATATCGTTTTCAATGACGGGAATGGTAATTTTGTGCAAGAGCCACAAGTAGGAGCAGATCCCCAATATCCTCCAATTTCAGAAGTTACTTTATCTCTTTATCCTAATCCATTTAAAATAAACACAATGATCAATTTTTCAATTAAAGAACATGGATTTGTTGAATTAAAAATTTATGATATAAAAGGGGGGTTAATTAAACAAATAATTAACCAAAAAATGAAAGGAGGTGAACACAATGTTACATGGAATGGAAGAGACGAAAATAATCGGTGTTGTAGTTCCGGTATCTACTTAATGGATTTGAAATTGAATGGAGTAAGTAAAAAAGTTGAAAAAGTAATAATGCTCAAATAAACCCGATAAACAATCGGAATAAGGAGAATCAGATGAGTATAACAAAATTCAAAATAGCACTATTAGTGCTTTTAGTATTCGTGTCTTCTGTGTCTTTGCATGCAGAGATAACAAAAAATGATGCAGAAGATTTGGTTTTGAATCAGATATTACCCAATGATATTGGAAATGTAGATGTGTAAGTAAAAAACACAAGTATAAGTATTCAAGATGTATTGGAAATGTATAATGACGAAAGTCAAATGTTAGTTCCTACTTATGATAATAACTGGGTCTTTTTTATAAATGATATCCCATCAGCCATGTGGCATCATCCCTGTCGTTATGTTTTTGTCGATATAGCGACCGGTGCATATCAGGTGATCGATAAAAATATCTATCCGAAAAATATTGAAGATGATTTTGAATTGATTTCTTATGCACCCAGACCAGAGGTTTTGGATATACCTCAAGATCCAAACCCGATAATACCAACTCGTGATCCTGATGATCATTTATATGCAGTAATAATCGGTCAGCATGATGGACTCTATGATGGTCGTCTATGGAATCCTGTTTCTGGTATATATTGTACTCTATTAGAAAAATATGGTTATACAGATGAAAATATTTTTGTACATTTTGGTGAGAATGGTACAAGTGGTGTATCGAATGATTTTAATATGGACGACGTTGATGACATAGACTATAGTGCACAAGAATGGCGTATAAAAAGGACATTACGTAATTTATCTGGAGAAGAGACAAATGACCCTAATGTACCAGAGCTTGGTCCGGATGACCAGTTGTTTATATTTGTTGCAACTCATGGATTTCCTTCTGGTGGACATTCTTATATAAGTTTACCGGGAAATGGTGATTTGAGAGATACAGAATTGCGAGATTGTGTTAGATACATCGATTGTGCACAAATGATATTTGTGCTTTTGCCATGTTATTCAGGAGGTTTTATTGATGAACTTGCAAATGATAACGATGCATTATGTAAAAACAGAGCTATTCATACTTCTTGTGAAGAAAATGAATCCGCCTATTTTGAAGGTCATATAACTGGGTATAGATATCCTGAGTTTGCTTTTTACTGGACAGCAGCAGCAAGAGGTTATTATCCATTAATAATGCACTATGGTCCTAGTACTATAGTAATTGAACCGTGGAACCATGGTACATTTACAGGAAATTTCCCATTTTCAATGTATCATACAATGATTGATCATCCAGGAGATTATGATCCTGACACTAATGGAGATCACGATGTTCAGATGGGTGAAGCGTTTGATTATACTAATAATCTGGATACCTGGAGTCCTTATGAATATTATTGTCCGTATTCAGGTAGTTATGATGAATTTCCACAAGATTTCACTGAGATAGGGTTTCAGGAAGATCTTCTCACACTTTCGGGGCTTGGTGGATGGGTTCGAAATACCCAAACTGTAACAGGAAATTTTTTAGTGTCTGATGCATTTTCAGTATATCATGATGTTACTCTCACAATTTCTGATAACTCAAATATTTATTTTAATTCCTCTTTATGGATTCAATGTGATGCTACTCTTATTATTGAAAACTATTCTAATATTTTTTTTAATTCACCATGGTTAGATCTTGAATCTTCATCTGCTTGTATAATAGACAACCATTCAAATTTTTATGCCAATGAAAATTCAAATATATATATTACTCCTGATGTCACACCTGCCAATTTAACAATTAACAACCACTCAAAAATGTTTGTTTATAACAATTCAACTTTACAACTTGGCCACCGTAGTTTATTAGAAATCAATGATAATTCTGAATTGCGATTAGAACCTGGCTCCAGTTTATATGGCACGGATCATACAATATGGGAGGACCCAGCAACAGGAGAGAGGTATGACACCTGGGTAGAAGCATCTCAAAATATTCCAAATATTGGAGCTGAACATGCAATTCCTGGTGATAGGATAATCGTTAACAATAGCAGCTTTAATGCTCTTGGGGACTCGACAAACAGGATAACAATTAGTTCAGTAGGTAGTGATTATTTCTGGGATGGTATAGAATTAAATGATAATTCGCCCTCACATTTCAACTACTGTGATGTATCAAACCTAAATTTTATAAAGGTAAACTTTTCAGGATTATTATTTGAGAATTCTACCTTTTCTAATGGTTCGCAAATAATTGCAAAAAATAATTCTGGTTTGAATATTGATAATAGCACTTTTGACAATCTTAATGCTTGTCCTATTGTTAGTTATGAATCTATTAATCAAATTAATAATTGTACTATAACAAATAATAATGGAAATGGTATATCTATTTTTTATCCTTCAAGTCAATGTGGTAATATTAGTGGTAATACTATAAAATATAATGAATACTGGGGCATTTCCTATTATGATACACACATACAATCTTTTAATAATGATATTAGCGAAAATATTTCTCATGGTGTTGTAGCTCAAGGAAGCATGGGCTCAGCAGTATTGGCAGGAAATATAATTGAAAATAATGGTGGTGCAGAAATAATTGGTGATCGTAGATGTTACCCAAATTTAACATCATTCGTAGGAATTTATGGACCTAATACAATATATGTTGAATATGATCCTGATGGCTATAATTATCTTGATCAATATCTCTTAATGTGTGGAAGATATGATGAAATTCCGATTGATGTAAGAGATAATATTTTCCCAAATGAAAATGACCTAGACTTTGAAGATAGATTCCATCCGTTCTATGATGCTTATATCTTTGATGGTGAAAAACCACCGGAAAAGGTTCTTTATGATCAAGGTATTTCACTAATAAATAATAATGAGTTTGAACCTGCAAAATTAACAATGAAAGATATTGTAAATAACTATCCTGAGACAGGAACCGCAGAAAATGCTCTGCAGTTGCTAATGTATCTGGAAAAGTTCAGCGGACATGATTATACGGATTTGCGAGCTTATATTGAAACTATTGATGATGTTTCCCATCCACATCTCGAGAGAACCAAATATAATACTATAACTTCAACTTATATGGCAGAAAAGGATTATGAAGCTGCAATTACGAGATTGGAAGCTATTCTTGCTAATCCACCATCTTTTGCAGATTCTATCTTTGCGTATATTGACGAAGGATATTGCTATCTCAAGCTGGATGAACAAGTTGGTCAAGACGATCCTATTGAATGCAAGTTCAAGCCAAGATCTTTTGATGAGTTTAAATATGTTTCTCAAAATCTTACAAAAAATCTATTAGATAAAGCGATCCCTACCTCAGAACCTCCTACAACATACCCGCAAACAATAGAATTTGCCTTAAATCAAAATTATCCAAATCCTGCATCCCTATCAACAACATTCTCTTTTTCAATCCCTGCAAATACAAAAAATGCTGATCTAAAAATCTATAACGTCAAGGGGCAGTTGGTAAAGACCTTTATCCCTGAAAGCAATGAAAAAGGAACTACTGGTAATCTTAAGTGGGACTGCAAAGATGAGAATGGAATGACCTTGTGTAACGGTATCTACTTCTACAAACTCACTGCTGATAAGAAAGAGATCATAAAAAAAATGATAATGATGAGATAGATTGTTTTTAATGGTATTTTATTATGAAAAAGCTTAGAATTTATGCAGACACTTCTGTTTTTGGAGGTTGTTTTGATGATGAGTTTTCCGAAGATAGCAAGGCTTTTTTTAATGATATTAAAGCAGGAAAATTCATTCTCATAGTTTCACCAACCACCTTGCGTGAACTTAACAATGCACCTGATTTTGTTCAGAAAGTTTTAGCAGATTTACCTCCAAGTTCATTAGAACTTTTAGAATATTCTGATGAAATTGGTTTTCTCCGGGATGAATACCTGAAAGCTGGTGTAGTTAGTAATTCTTGTAAATCAGATGCTGAACATGTTGCTTCTGCTTCCATTGCAGAAGTTGATTTAATTATAAGCTGGAATTTCAAACATATTGTACATTATGATAAAATATGCGGCTATAAAGCAGTAAATTTGCTAAATGGATATAAACCTATTAACATTTATTCACCCAAAGAGGTTATTGAACAATGAAAAAACATAAGCGATTTGATTGTGTACAAATGAAATGGGATATTCAAAAAAAGCTTGAACGAGAGTTTAGAGGTATCCCCGACGACAAAGCTAATAAAATTCAAATGGAAAGGATTTTTAATAATAGTATATTAGGACCTTTAATAAAGAAAATATGTTTATTAAAAACATCGCTAACGATCCAATGAAGCTGACCCCGATACATCGGGGCAGCTTATTTCTACCGATAGAAGTCACATTATGATGAAAAACTATTTTAAAAGGGGATCCCGATTTTTGCATCGGGGTCTCTTCTTTCTTATATTGTTTGCATTTTCTTTGAATTCTATTTATGCCACCACAGGTGATGACCTCAGTGGCAGGATCATTATTGATGGATTCAGTGATGATTTTATGGATGATGAACGCCTCTTTATAAAGGAGCCCCTTTCCGAATCTCAGGAGCTGGACGATGATTCCTGGTGGGGTGAATATAACGACGTCAAACAGATCGACCTGACCTGGGATCTGACCTACCTGTATGTTGCTATCGATGCCTGCTGCTGGGATAATAACGTGATCTATTATCTTGATGTGTATCCTTCTTATGGCATTCAGGATATGCTAAACCTGAACACATGGATGAGAGCGTTTAAGTTCTACGGCACCAATCCTGATTTTTTTCTTGCAACCTGGGATACAAATGATAATCCGCAGTTCTGGAAAATGCGCGAGGGCTCGTCATTACAGGCAGATGAAGTCTCGATTGAGGATTACTCGACATATAACACAGGTAATCTTGGCAGAGCAATGGAAGCAGCTATTCCGTGGGAAGTGATCTATTATGACTCGCTTCACACAATGAAGGATTTTCCAAACTTGAAAATGCTCGCAGTGATCACCACGGGTTCGGATAATCTTGGCGGTCCCGATGTCATACCTAATAATCTCGGAGGAATGCCAAGTGACGGTATTTCAACTTCAGTGCTCGATAATTATCTAGAAATATGTGTTGATTCTACTGGAGACGGAAGTCCTGATATTGGTATAAGTCCAAAAGAGAGGGTTACTTTTAATAAAACTCCTCCTTTTGAAGAGATTCCACTTAATGTTATTTCAGTGAAATTCCCGGATGGGAAAGTATTTGCGTCAAGCAAAGGTGAAAAACTCACTTTTCAGCTTACACTAAACCGCATCAGCGCTTTCAATGTCGAGATATATGATGTGCGTGGAGAATTTGTTGGCAATGCTGAGCTGATCGATCCGGAAAATCAGGATTGGGAATGGGACGGCAAAGATAAGAATGGGAATGAAGTTCCCTTTGGCATTTACATCCTGAGAGTGGTCTCGGACTCAAAAGAGGTCAGCCGTAATGAAGCTATTTCGGTAATTAAATAATGATGAAAAAATGTATTAATAAACGTATCGGGTTATTTTTTATTGTTCTGTTGTTGATTCCAATTTCATTGCAGGCGAATTTCATCGGCATGAACTGGGGTGCTCGTCCTATGGCTTTGGGCGAAGCATACGTGGGGCTTGCGGATGATCCCTCGGCAGTGTTCTGGAATCCTGCAGGTCTATCTTATATAAGCAGCTACTCTGTTCTGGTATCTCACCAGAATCTGTATGGTATCGGAGATCTGTATAATGAGATGGTAGCCCTGTCCATTCCTTTGAAAAGAGTACGACTTGGGATGGGCTGGACTCAGATAAATCTTCTCGATGAATATTCTGAGCAGGTGATAGCACTCTCGGCAGCAAGCATTATCCGGTATAAGAACATCCCTGTCAGATTTGGTATCAGCTTGGATAATTACTATGTCAGCGTGCCGGGTTATGATGATGTTGAAAGTCCCTCTACCAAAGTGCTTGGTATCAAACTCCCGGGAAAATTCGATGTCGATGTGGGCATTATAGCTACTCCCCTGAAGAATTTCTCAATTGGATTTACTGCACGAAATCTCATCGAAAGAAGTATAACGCTGGTTTCTGAAAGCGAGAAGATCAAAAAAAACTTTGCTCTTGGTGCTCATTATAAATGGCGGGATGTAGTAAATTTCCTGCTGGACTATAACTGGGATAAAGACGAGAGCAGTCTTCATTTTGGATGGGAGATCTGGTTCTTTGACGTGTTTGCTCCGAGAATGGGATTGAACAGAGATTATTTAACGATCGGCTTCGGCATAAAAGCGAAAAATTGGACCCTCGATGGAGCGGTGTATTCACACGAGGAGCTTGGTAGTACCTACCGCCTTTCCTTTGGGATTCAATTCAAATAGGATAAATGTACATGTATTCTAACGTGAAAAAAAGTATATTATTTGTTGTGATTTTTCTTGTAATCTGCTCATTCTCTATTCATGCCCAAATTCGTTTGGAAGGGTATCTTGAGAGCGTTTTCGGAACGAAATATGAATCCGACAGCTTTCATTGGAATGTGTGGGATCCTGATTTTAGAGTGGAATTCAGATTATATGCAAATCCGATAGCAAATTCTGAAGCATACGTGAAATTTTACGGCGATAAGTGGAACGAGCATGGGCAGATGACCGACCATGCTGAAGCGATTCTCGCAGAAGCCCATCTTTCCTACAGGCAGGAAGTTAACGGCAGGGGATTCAATGCTGTGCTTTTTTCCCGGGAAAATAATCATTACTGGACAGATGGCTCTCTGCTGAACGTGCTCAATACTGGCTCGGTCAATAATGATGGCAACGGGCAGGGAGTGCGTTTTGACCTGTGGGAGCCCTTGGGCGGAAGCGCTACTTATGTCTTTTCAGATTTCTCTCAGGGTGATAGTGATGACATCCATCTCGTGAGACTACGACAGAATTTATTCAAGAATAAGTTCAGGACCGGGATGTTCTATCAACGTAAGAACTATGGAATTGGGGATAAGGATTCCTATAATGAAGTTTTTGCCTTTGACGAGCATGCCGAGATCGGCAATTATCAGATCAATTTTGAGATGGCATTTTCCAGTGTTCCATCTGAGCAGGAAATAAAAGATACTCTGAAATATTACAGAGATCAGAGCAACGAATATTTTAAGGATGGAGATTACATCAGCGGTTTGCGTGAGTTCTTCAAAGGAAATGTTGCTGCAAAAATGGAATTTCGCGGGTTTCGAATCGGCACTCCAAATATTGGCTACTGGTTCATCAATCCGGGAGTCTGGACTTATGGGAAATGCTACAGAAATTACATGGGTGAGAATAAATCAGATGAATATGGCATTTGGGTGAATTCCTATTATTTTGTTCCCCAAAGAGCTATAACGTTCACCCTGAACTACTGGCAGCGCAAGAAATTAGAAGGTGAAGTGTACTCCACAGGTGTCAGTCTCGATCCGGTCACAAATCTATATACAGAAGCATATATCGAATTCGTGAACGGCTTCAAGGGAAAAATTTATTATAATAAAAAAGATGAAGTCTGGCATGGTAAAGAATATAAACATAATGATTTCTTTGTTGAGCTTTCAGTAGAAAACCGCTTGGCAAAATTACTTACGCAGTTCAAAATAAAAGATATTGGTGAAACCTGGGAAAAACAGATCGCCGGAATCGAATGTGCAGTGAATCTCTCTGACCGCTGGCGTGCCTTTGCCCGTGGACTTGTCGTGAATGATAGAGTTGGCTCCCGAATGAGTTTCTTCGGGGAGCTTCAATACAGGATTGGCGGTAATTCCGAACTGTATCTTCAATACGGTCCAAGCTGGTATGGCGGGTATGGACTTGTAAATGACGACAGCTTTGTGTCCGGCGGCAGAATGCAGGATGAAATTAGAGTCGTTTTCAAAGCATGGTTTTAACAGGATATAAGGAGTAATAGTGAGAAAAGTAATACTTTTCATATTGATATTTTGTTGGGTCAGCATGGCATCTGCAGGTGTCTCAACAACCCAAAAAGGTGTGGAATTCTTTTATGAAGCACCGAATGCAGGTATGGTCAGCGTAGCTGGCGAATTCAATGACTGGAACACATCAGCTCATGTAATGAAACTCGGTAATGACGGAGTTTGGAGAATTGTTGTCCCACTTTCTTCAGGTGCATATATGTACAAATTCGTTGTGGATGACAACTGGTATGCAGACCCGGATAATCCCAAGCAGAAGGATGACGGTTTTGGCGGAATGAACTCTTTAGTGGAAGTCAATGCAACAGGTGGGCTCGTTGCAGGGAAGGAACCTGTGCAGCAGCAAGGAATAAGAACACTGCTCAATCCTAAAGTTCTTTTTGATGGGCGTTTATACTCAAAGAACCTGTTTGAGAAAAAGGATTACAACGACAAATTGATGCTCGATAAGCCCCTGCATGATATCAACCTTGGCGTGAAGATCAAGTTCAACTCACAGGTTGAGGGCTATACAGTATTGAATATCAACAACATTGCTGAAGGTGTTGATATGTGGAAGACCCACCTCAATTTCAAGCGAAGCTACCTCAAGCTTGATACACCATATTTTCTGGTGCAGGCATTCGATAAATACGGCTTCCTTACCTTTGATGACCCCCTGCATCTTGTTGGAAATATCGGCTGTAATAACTACAATTTCGGATATGATGTCATGGGTGTGTATGGATGGTCAAACCTGCCGATGTTGTCCATTCCAATGACAGCGATCCCTATACAATTCCAGGCAGAAGCAGTATTTGCAGATAATGTCGGTGACGATGATACAGACATCAATGCCTACAGAGGAAAAGTTCTCTTTGATATTATTCCAGAAACTACTTCCTTGAGATTCGGATTTGGTGAATATCATGCACAACTTCCGCAAACTTCAACTTCCTCAAAAGAGCATACAAGTTCGGAATTTGATATGCAGGTTGTCTATTCCATGAACCAGCCCGGCTGGCAGGGACCGATGCAACTCATCTTCTCCGGTGAATATTATCATTTTAAGGATAGTGATAATGAGAATATGGATTCTCTGAAAACTACTTTTGCAAAAGGTGATAGAATATTTGCGGGACTGGAAGTGAAATTTCCTGCAGCAATGAAAATCTTTGCTCATTATCAGAGAAATAAACTTGAGTTTGCAAGAGATATAGTTAAGAACCGTATTACACTCGGTGGAGAATTCTCTACAGAGAAAATTTATGCGAAGGTTGCTGCAAGCTCATGGAAAACCGATTTTCCTGATAGTCTTGTAAGCTGGAATGATTATTATGTGTATATGGAGAAGACGGACGGAAATGGACGCTGGTTCCAGAAATATACGAATGTGCCATATGCGCAATACACTCTCATGGGTTACGAAACAGCTATGTATTGGGATATTCTACTGGGCTATAATTTCGAGCTATTTCGTCAGAAATTCCATGTGGGATACGAGGGCAAGATCGCACAGCAGGATATTAAATATGAGCCAAAATTGATTGAAAATATTGCTTCCCTCCAATGGGATATTTCACCACAATGGACACTATATTCTGATCTCCGTGTGCCGATCTACAATGATCCCTTCCTGCAAGTTAAAACAGACTTCAGCCAATGGCAGGATGTTTTCTGGTGCAACTTTACCAGCTTAACTTATCACCTGAGGAAAAATATTGATATTTCATTATACTGGGGCGTGAACCCGATTGCCCTCAGCAATGTCACCGATGAATTTATGCCGATCGGCAGATTTGAATTTATGAATGATATCGCTAATTTCAATAATTATCTCGAGAACAGTTACACAGGACTCGGTGAAAAGATACGTGAAGCCGAGAAAGCGCTCACAGAAGAACAGCGTATCGGCATCGAAGCTGTGCTGAGATTTTAAGGATCGACAAAATATGAAAAAAATAATTTTGATCATAATACTGCTTTCGTTCATCCTTGTATCCGCCTGTTCATTGAACTTTATCAAGAAACGGCTGCCTGCTCCACATCGAATTCCCGGTGAAGGAGTTCTATTCCAACTTGAAGCCCCTTCTGCACGAATTGTGACCCTTTCCGGAAATTTTCCTGATAACATGTGGAGCGGAACTGCAACTGCATCAGGAACTTTCAATGAAAATATTGATAAGATGTATGATGACGGAACCCACGGCGACAGAGTTGCCGAAGACGGAATTTGGTCTGTCATAAAGCAGCTCTCTCCCGGAAGATATGAATATAAATATGTCTTAGACAGAAATACTTGGGTGAAAGATCCCAATGCCTTCGAAATGATCGATGACGGTTTCGGTGGAAGCAATTCTGTCCTTATTATAAATTAATTTTGAGGTAACTTATGAAAAAGATAATTTTGATACTTTCAATATTCGCAATACTGTTCTATATTGGATGCGAGAAAACACCGACTGGTTCACCTTTCAGCTATAACGCAATAATTCAGGGAATTATTCAATTCGAAGAAGCAACCCCCGATACGATAATCGCAACTGTTCGAGCATATAAAATTGGTGTTTCTACACTAATGGGAGAATCAACAACAGATACTACCGGTTTCTTCGAGATAGGCAATCTTTCTGAAGGCACCTATCAGCTTAATGTGTCAGCACCTAATTATGATGATTTCACAGTCAGCGATATTCAGGTCAATGCCTTTTCAACGACCACGATCGATACTGTCGAACTCGTCGTGATAAAAACGATTGTAGTGAAAGTCATTACCATAGACGGCACGATCGATCCGAGTTGGAATTCTGTGTATGAAAACACACACATTTCCAATTGGGGACCTTCGAACAACTTTGAAAATCTCTATCTTGCTCGAAGTGACGACAGCTTGTATATCGCTGTT
This sequence comes from Candidatus Cloacimonadota bacterium, assembly GCA_030613025.1. GTDB lineage: Bacteria > Cloacimonadota > Cloacimonadia > JGIOTU-2 > JGIOTU-2 > Celaenobacter. The sequence goes on along the minus strand of JAUWMT010000003.1, from coordinate 45,483 downwards.
GATGGTGGTTTTGATGCTGGTGGGAACGCAGTGAATATATATATTGATAAGGATTACGGTGACGGAACCGGCATCAATGATTTCTCAACTATTACAGGTGGTGGGTATGGTGACCATCTCCGTAAAACAGTGACAGCGCCAGAAAACTTTGGAGCAGATCTTGCATACTCAGGATGGTCATTGAATTATGAAATTGCTGTGGTGAGTCTGGAAGATCCTTACGCTGTCGATCAACATATTTTTAATGCGAATATTGTGGTAAATACTTCGGTCATTGAAATGGCAATTCCTTTTGCTGAAATTTATGAAAATGGTGAAGTGCCAATCGGCTCAAAGATTGCATTGATAGCTATTATCGGTGGTGGTGGTGACCAATATATTGCTGACGACACGATCCCCCAGCAGGATAACCCCATGACCTTTATGACAGTCTTCAGTAGACAATATTAGCAAAATATAAATGGAGGTAAATACATGAAACGTATTTCTTTTTTACTCCTGATCATTCCACTGCTTCTTGCAGGATGCGGAACTCTGGGCTTTGGCTCTTTTGAGGGCAAACCACCTCAAACAGCCACAACAACCCAACCAGAAGGCGGAACAATCTTCTCGTATGAAGCACCTGACGCAGCCAATGTTTATATTGCAGGCGATTTCAATAGCTGGGATCCAAAAGCTGATCCTATGGTAAAACAGGATGATATCTGGGTGGTCACCCTCGATCTTGCACCCGGAACCTATCAATACAAATTTGTGATAAACGGTTCGGAATGGAAACCCGATCCCAATAATACAACTACTGCTGATGACGGATTTGGTGGACAAAACTCAGTAATAACTATTGGAGAAGAATCAATGACAACCTATATTCAAGAAGAAACGAAACCCCAAAGCGGAGTCTTCCCTGTTACCTTTGAATATCAACCACTCACCAGTGGTAAACATGTAGTATATCTGGCAGGTGAATTCAATAATTGGTCAGATAAAGACATAAAACTTGAAGAAGATAACGGAATATACAAAACCACAGTTCAGCTTCCCAAAGGAAAATATGCCTATAAATTCGTTGTGGATGGCAACTGGGTTACTGATGAGAACGCAACTGAGTTTGTCGGCGACGGACTTGGTGGGCAGAATTCCATTGTGTTCGTGGGTAACAAAGAGGATGTCGAAGCTCTTTATAAAGTCGAATTTTCTTTTAGACCCGATAAGGAAGCCGTCACCGAAGTATATCTTGCGGGTTCCTTTAATGGATGGAATGCAAAAGCCAATAAAATGGACGAAGCAGAAGACGGACTTTTCAGCACAACGCTTCTTCTCAAAGGCGGAGAATATCAGTACAAATTTGTGGTGAACGGTATGGACTGGGTCACAGATATGAGCGCATCCCGTTTTGCTGATGACGGCTTTGGCGGACAGAATTCCGTGCTCGATGTGGACAATCGCTTCTCCAAAGTCCAGATTGAAATGAGTGATGGAAACATCATGACTTATGGAATTCCAACCAGCCAATCGCTGGAAACGATTAATCCAATATCCGATACAAAAATAGAATTCAAAGCTCGTGCCCACAGAAATGACCTCGAAAATATCTATCTCTGGAAGGATGGAGAGAAGATCGAATTGGATTTTGTGGATGCAGACGATACATTTGATTATTATCATAAAATAATAGAACTAAATTCACCTGAAGATGAATTTGATTATTATTTCATATATATTGATGGTGGAAAGGAATATTACCTTCTTAATGGCGCACTGACAGAGAACTTTGATGAAGATATGGTTTTCCATTATTCAAAGGAATCAGTCGAACCCTTCTTCACGCCGGAGTGGGTAAAGAACGGCATTATTTACCAGATATTCTGTGACAGATTTTATAATGGCGACAAATCAAATGATCAGGATTTTACAGAATGGTATTATGAAGGTGTTAACCAGCCACCTGCGCCGGGAAAGAAATTACCCTCAAACAAACAGTATTTTCATCTGGTCGAAGACTGGTATGATATCTCAAGCTTGAAGAGCAATCCATACAGGCATGACGGCAAACCGGACTGGTGGTCTTTCTATGGCGGCGACATTAACGGTATTCGTCAAAAACTCAATTATCTGGAAGATCTTGGAATTACTGTGATTTATTTCAACCCGCTTTTTGAAGCGAAATCCAATCATAAATATGACGCAGTTGATTATATGAAACTCGATCCGCATTTTGGTACAGCCGAGGAATTCAAAGAATTTGTAAAGGTAGCTCACGAACACGGGATTCATATTATTATTGACTGTGCTTTTAATCATACAGGTGAGACTTTCTGGGCATTTCAAGATGCGCTGGAGAAAGGACCGGATTCACCGTACTGGCACTGGTATGAGATAAAGAAATGGCCTCTGCCGGATCCGATCCCAGCAAAATATAATCCATCAGATTATTATGAATGCTGGTGGGGAGTGGGTGAAATGCCTGACCTTAACTGGGATCTCACACTGCCCAATCCTGCTGAGAACAGTATAAAGAATATCAATGATGCAGACCCTAACTGGGATGTGGTGAATTATGTTCTCGATGTAGCAGAATATTGGATCAAGGATATGGATTGCGACGGCTTCCGTCTTGATGTGCCTAATGAAGTACCTTTTTGGTTCTGGGAGCTTTTCCGAGATAAGGTGAAGTCTATCAAACCGGATGCCTATCTCGTTGGTGAGATCTGGGGCAATGCAACCGATTGGGTAAATAGTCATTATTTTGATGCGGTCATGAACTATGCATTCTTTAAAGATCCTGTGATGCGTTTCTTTGCAATGAGAAGCTGCAGTGCAAAGACCTTTGACAGAGACATCAAACAGGGATTGCTTGCCTATCCTACTCAAGCAGTGCAATGTATGATGAACCTCATAGACAGTCATGATACCTTCCGATATCTTGAATCCATCAAAGGGGATACTGACAAACTTAAAATCACAATGCTGTTCTCGATGACCTATGTCGGTGCTCCTCATATCTGGTATGGCGACGAGATCGGTATGATGGGAGCACATGATCCTGACTGCCGTCGTCCAATGAACTGGAAATATACTAAAGACAAAGAAAAGGTTGCTTTGCGCGACTGGTATAAAAAGCTTATTCAAATCAGGAAAAAATTCTCCTGCCTTCGAACCGGTGATTTCCATACAGTGCTCACTAACGGTATGGTCTATGCTTATAAGAGAAGTGATGATGAGTGTGCTATCACAGTCGTGATCAATAATGACACACAAGCTCATACAGTGAAGATTCCCTTCAATGAAGGTCAGAAATCAGTAATAAATCTTTTGAATGATATATCTTATCAGATCAACAAAGGTGAAGTAGAGATCACTCTTCAGGCAATGAGCGGAGCGATCTTGAAATAGATCTTTCCTGAGAAATGGGGTAACGATGAATAGAAAATTATCAGCAGTGTTGATGGTTTTTCTTCTTGTCGCCATCAATGCATACGCATTTGACATAACCGGAGATGTTTCCGTCTGGCAAAAAGAAGATTTTATCGGCTTTGATGAAGTCGGTGACTGTGCAGCATCCTGCGGAGATATAACTTCTGTTTTTTCCCGTATCGAAAATGAAATTCTCTTTATACGCATCACTTTTGATGATATGGTACAGCGCTCGCACAATCAGGTAGTAAAAGATAATTTTTTGGATAAGGATATTTTTGCAAGAATAAGTTTGTTTGCAGGTAAAGAGAATAAGGTAATCTGTCAGCATACATTTCCCCTGAAATCTCTTCTTGAGAAAACCGGAGGTGAAAAGATACTTCGAACACCCACATTCAATTTGGCAGAGTGCTCAACACCCTTCATACATAAATTTTCCAAAGAGCAGCTCACCTACAAAGTTGATATTCTTATTGATGATATTCTTGTAGATAGTTTTATCAGTAAAGGAAACACTCAGTATCGTGGAGGTAACTGTGCTTTTGTACATCACGGCAATCAGGGATTGACCTATACTGAAGTCTTTTACGGACAGGATCCCCAGGAAACAAGTGGTTTTGACGAAGTGCTCGAAGTGCATGAGGCGACAAATATTCCCGGCAATTTTCACATGTCCGGAACACTCATGCCTGCTGCGGAATGGCATAATCCGGAATTCAATGACTGGTTGGAAACCGGCGCTTCAGAAGGATGGGTGGCAATGCTTACCTCAGCGCTCGGACAGCACATTATGCCTTTTATGCAGAATGATATGAATAACTGGTCAGTGAATATCGAATGCGATATGGTAGATTACCGCTATAATTATATTCCGCATGTTGCCTGGATTCCCGAACGTGTATGGCTCAATCCCGGACAATATCCCGAAGCAGGTGTGATCGACTGGCTTGGAGATAACTGGGAACAGTACGATGTCGATGCAGTTATTCTCGATGACAGTCCACACTGCTGGAATGTTAATAAAAATAAAATTCATTGGATGAGTAGTGGAAGCAGCATTAACTTGCGCGTAATTCCAATTGATAATGAATTCGTCGGCAAAATGCACTATGATGCTAATGGTGCAAAGAATTATATCAGCTCCCAGGGGCAGTACGAACTTGCTGTGTACGGAACGGACTGGGAAGTTGCAGCTGAAATGAACGAGCATCATAATACCTTCTTTCTGGATAATTATGAAAGCGTACTCTGGTACTGCCATGATAATGCAATCAATGTATGGAAGCTCGATGACGCATTGGCAAATACTGACTTCAATGGAATTAGCTTTGATATTACCCCAGGCACCTATGGACTCCTTGGCGGTGGCGACGGTTACGGAGGAAGTAATAACAGTTGGTATATAAATTGGGCTGCTGCTGAATCTCATTCGGATTATCATTCGCCAAAATGGACCTACGGGTATGTATGGAATGATGTATATAACAATATCATAACATGTCCCGATAACGGACTTTCTCAACTTGCCTGGTACACGCTTATGATAAATCTTCATGAAACCGGCTGGCATACAAGCGGTGAGATAGCTGATTGGGAACACCGTTACTCAGCTCACATGAAAAATGCAAATGTCTATGCAGAAGCATCCAGATGGGCGAATGGCGACTACACAGAAACCACTGCATCCTATTTGTCTGATATAGATCGGGATGGTGTTGACGAGCTTATCATGTATAATGATGTGGCATTTTATGTGTTCGAAACTATAGGTGGAAAGGCAAACTGGATCTTCGTCAAAGATGGTTACGGCAATTGTTATTCTATCGTCGGCTCGGATGTGGCATATTGGTCTGAAACTGACGGTGATTATAATGAAAGTTCGAATAATCACGTTGCAGCACTGTCCGAAGTCTCTCCAAATTATCAGCATGATCTCTATGCAATGGTTGTGAATACAGGAACTGGTGATAGCGTGCAGGCGACATTGATGAAGAATGAAGTAAGCAAAGTTGTTTCTCTTCAAACTGGTGATTCACATCTAACAGTTGAGTACAATTTTGGCTACGAAACAGGATATATAAAATCCGGCTGGTCGCCCGATCTGCTCGATCTGATATGGTCAGGAAAATCCAATCTGCAGAGAATGTGGGGTGACTGGGGTGAATACTGCGGACAGAGAAATTCCTCATCAGGCGCAACTGCTGCGATAGTTCTCGGAGATGCTGGCGCAGAATTCAATACTGAGTTTGAAGGCACCCTTGTTAAAGGTGATGAAATAAGAGGGCAGGGCAGCTTTGTGATATACCTGTTTGCAGGATTTACGAGCGAGCCATATGATGTTAATAATAATAAAGTAGTTGAACTGGACGACCTTGCTGATGAGCTTCAGGATACCTATGCTCCGCGCATCGTGAATGGAGAAGCATACCTTGTAAGCGATAATAAGTTGCAAATCATATATAACGAACCAGTCGAAGAAACAAGTGCAGTCAATGTAGCCAATTACTCATTTGAAAATTTCACGGGTTCCTATTCAATTGATAATATAAAGCTGTCACATATTAGAAAAGTTACAATCACAATAAATGAAACCTTCCTGACTGGAGATTTTGGCGACGTGGTTGTGTCAAATATAGAAGATCTGCATGGCAATGTCATTGATCCAGATTATGATACTGCCACAGTCACAGAAATAATCATTCCCCATATTGTTGGCAGTATGAATAGCTGGACTCCTAGCAATCATGATTACGATCTGATGCTCATGGATAATGGTGTGTGGCAGGCGGTTCTGTCGCTTCCTGCAGGTTCATACAATTATAAAGTCATAGAAAGCAATAGCTGGGATGGCAATGACTGGCCCGGCGAAAATCAATCCTTTGTCCTTGGAGATGCTTCCGTGGTAACCATCTATGCGAACTGTGGTATTATGGTGGGAGAAAAGAATTATGACGAGTATGTTTTTCATAGTCCTAATCCTCCTCTGGTTGTAGGAGATTTTCTCTCTGAGATCGGTGGGATTGACTGGAATCAGGAAACCACTCTTACACAAATGAACGATGAGGGTATTGATGGTGATGCTGCTGCCTTTGATGGCATCTACACTTTCTTTGGTGCGATCCCATCAGGTGAATATGAATACAAGATCGTGCTCAATAACAACTGGGATCAAAATACTACAGGGGAAAATCTCTTTTTGAGTCTGATTGCGAACAGCGATGTATATTTTCATTATGATATGTCACAAAATTTCGTCTGGGCGGAAGTTGCAGGCGTGTCGGTCGATGAGTCGGAGTATCCTCAAGAGGAAGTCAATCTTACCCTTTCATCTCCACATCCCTCACCATTCTATGAACAGCTCGTTATCGGTTACTATGTGCGCCAGCCCTCAAAAGTAAGTATTGAAATATTTAATATAAAAGGACAGAGAATAAGTACTCTGGTAGAAAATGAACTCAGACAGGGATCACATTCACTTACCTGGAACGGTTGCGATCTTATGGGCAGAAAAATAACTTCCGGTGTATATCTCATTCAACTTTCCACTTCTTCAGAATATTGTACCGAGAAGGTAGTGTATTTACATAAATAAACTGGAAATATCTTAGATAGGTAGATAGGAATGTTAATTTCTTTGGAAGGTTTGTGATTCAAATTTGTTAACCCACAAAAAAAACTTTAAGGAGAATTAAGATGAAAAAAATTAGTGTTTTAGTTGTGTTATTATTCATTGCTTCATTTGCATATGGAGCACCAACAATCGATGGCGATATGAGCGATGCTGAATATGTGCAAATAGCTACGGGAAATGGATTAGGTACTTGGGGTATGAACATTGATAAAATTGTTTATTATCCTGACGTAGTAGCTAATGTATTGTACATTGGTTTAGTTGGCAATCTTTGTACAGGTAGTTCTAATGCTTTTGGTTTATGGCTTGGATTCAACCAATTAACTGGAATGCCCGCAGGAACTTCTCTTGGAGGAACAGCCAGTGCAGGTAGTTATATGGGTGATACTGGTAATAATGATTATAAAGCAGATTTTGAAGTAGACTATATGTTTGCCTGGAATACTGGAGGTGGAGCAACAAATGTTTATTTTGATGCATTAGTATTTAATGCAGGTGTAGGGTTTCCATCATACATCGGCACATGTGATCAGGTTGGTACGTCAGCTACTGGACCATCTCCTGCTGGTATATTTAGTGAAAATTCAGTTGCCTTTGCTGTAAATAATGATAACACCGGAGATCATGGTGTTGAGTTTGCAATTCCTTTTGCTGAGTTAGGTGTTACTTCATCTGGAACATTGGCTGCTTTTGGAATGGTTGTCAGTAATACTGGATGGTTCTGTCAGGATTGTGCACCAGGTACCCCTCCTTCAGGAGATCTTGGTAATAATCCCGATTATTCAACTTTGAGTGGCGGTCCATATCATTCATCATATTACACTCTTCCTGTCGAACTTTCTGCATTCACTGCAGTATATGTGAATGAATTTGTAACTGTTTCATGGCAGACCGCTACAGAGACAGATGTTATTGGCTATAACATTTTCCGTTCCGAAGAGGATGATTTCTCAACTGTTCAAAAAGTAAATACTTCCATTATCCCCGGACATGGAACCACTACCACTCCTCATACATACGAATTTACTGATCTCAGTGCTGATCCTTATTATACAACCTACTATTACTGGCTTGAAGTGGTGAACTTTGGTGGAACGAATGATCTTTACGGCTCGATCGAGTTTACACCTATCGATGTTGATCAGAATGGTGAGATGAATATTATAAACTCAAACTTGCTTCCAAGTTTTCCGAATCCTGCAAGAATGGGACAGTCTGTCACATTCAATTTCTGTCTTGGCGGAATGGAAGGAACAGTTCGTCCTGTGCAGTTGAATATTTATAATGTGCTTGGACAGCGTGTGGCAGAAGTGGTCAATGATGATCGTGTGGTGAATAATTACACAGTTGAATGGAATACTGAGAATTTTGGACGCGGTATTTATTTCTATCAGCTCAAGACCGAAGATTATCAAGAAACCAAAAAATTAATGATCGACTGATGATTATACAAACAGACCTGGCTATCACATAGTGTGGTAGCCGGGTTTGATTTTTCACCTCACCCTAACCCTCTCCTTCGCAAGGAGAGGGAATCAAAGGGAGAGGATTTAAAATGAAAAAAACGATTCTCTTTGTACTGCTGCTCATTATATCAAACACCGGGGTATCCGCTCCGGTACATACTACCTATCTATGGCACCTTCAGCAACCGATCTACTGGCCCGACAAAGGCACATGGAATACGTACCGTTACCAAACCTGCCGGGAGTCCCAATGGCTAAAGCAGAACAATGGCAACTGGTATTCCGACGGGCTTCAGCATCCCTTGAATGATCTTGAGGATATATTCAACAAGGATGACAGAGTTGCCGCGTATCAATGGCGCCCAAAAGACGCAGTGCAAACCCTCCTCGTCCATGCAGACGCAGGAGCACAAGTGAACTATTCCGGCTGCCTTATTGAAAATGTGCAAAGTTTGGCAGAAGCCGTCCAATGGGGATACAACTCCGGATGGCAGGGCAATTTCCAGACTGCTCGTTCATGGCAGACATCAGGCGGGAATCCTCGAATGGATATTACTGCCTTCACCTTTCATCATGCACTTGCACCGCTCATCGATGAGAACGCACTGCATAAAGAAATTCAAGCTCACCGCTATATTTACTCACAATTCTTCGGAAATGACCCGGTATATTCAAAAGGATTCTGGCCTGCAGAATGCTCTTTCTCTGAGAGAATTATTCAAACGCTTGCGGAGGAAGGACTCGAATGGTCGGTTATCGCGAACAGCCATCTTGCACGGACTTGCCAGGATTACCCGCTTAGTTATGGAACTTCGGGATGTAATATTGATCCACCCAATCCGGCAGATATTCTCGGACCTGTCGGAAGCAATTGGTGGAGTGGTCAGATCGATGGCAGAGGTGGCACTTTTGCTGCACCATTCTGTTATCAGGCACACAAAGCTCAGTATGTCGATCCTGAAACCGAACAGGTATATACTATCAATGTCGTGCCTATGTGCGATCTTCTCAGCTATATGAACGGCTATTCTTCAATGGGAACCGGCGAGATCGATTCTCATATTGCACCCTATAATGACCCTTCACATCCGAGCATCGTACTCCTTGCACATGACGGCGATAATGCATGGGGTGGCGGATACGATTACTATATGAATTCAGTGCCGAATTTTGCAAACGCAGCAGCATCGCAGGGATACATTCCCTCGACAGTTCAGCAATTTCTTGATAACAATCCCGTTCCTTCAAACGACATCGTGCATGTGGAAGACGGAAGCTGGGTGAACGCCGCCAATGATTGGGGGCATCCGCAGTTCATAAACTGGATATGGCCTATGTATAATGGAAATTATCGGTTCGATCCTTATGGTTGGACCGAGGATGTGCGCAATTGGGCAGTGATAACCGCGGCTCAGAACAGGGTGGAAACAGCAGAAGAGCTAATTGGCTCAGTTGATATTAGCAAGATCGTGTATCCGAATGCAAGTGCAAATAATGCAGAACTGGCATGGCATTTCTTCCTGCCTTCTCTTACAAGTGGATATATGTATTACGGCACTTCGCTGGATATGGAAGTGAAGCAGACCATTGCATGCAACAACGCAGTAGAGTATGCAGATTATGAAATTGATGCCAATCCGGGTGAAGACGATGTTGCACCCACAATTTTCATTCCTCAAAGATTTCCTTACAATCCCGGCGGAGAAGGTTTTGGTCCGATATATGGCTATCAAACTCATCAAAATTCAAGCGATTTCCATGTATGGACTTTTGTGTATGATGTGTCCGGACTCTCATCAGTTGAATTAAAATTCCGTATTGATAATGACGGAGAAAATTCTCTAACTTCTTATGATAATGAAACCTATGCAGGCGGTTCGGAAGTGGGCTCGTGGAATTCAATAATAATGTCTGTGAGAGATTTTCCCACAGGTAATGTAACAGGCAATCCTGCAATTGATTTCTTTGTACTTCCGGACTATATTGCTGATGAATACTATGCAGAAATTGCAGGGTATTCAGACTGTTTGATTGATTATTATGTCCAAGCTGAAGACAACCATAGCAATGTGAAGAAGTCTCCGATCCAGCATGTATATGTTGGTTCAGGCGGTGTCTCTGTGCAGGACTATGTACAGTGGAGTCCGGAAGAGTCGGAAGTCGGAGATGAGCTCAACATTACCTATGGAGCGGAAGGACCTTTGTATGATGTGACTCAATTACAAATTCATAAAGGTATGAATTGCTGGCAGAATGTGGATGATTTTGCAATGACCTTCAATGCGCAGGATTCAGTTTGGGTGTTTACCTTCACAATTGAAAGCGGTACTACAGTAGTTGATTTCTGTTTCCATGACGGACAGGGCAACTGGGATAATAACAATGGGCAGGACTGGCATGTGCAGGTGCAAGGAGCAAGTGTTCCTTTTATTATGAACGGCGTTGTCGATGCTCAGGCAGAGCTTGTTGCTTTTTCCTCAGAAATCGAGCTCTGGGCAGCAGTTGATGAAGATTGGTGCTACGTTGCATGCACCCCTGCAGGAAGTACAACTGATCTGTTTATGCTCATTTCCAGTGAACTTACACAAATGACCGCAGCACCGTGGGCAAAAGCAGGACAGGTAGCCCAGTGGGATCTATTTCTTGCCCAGGAAGGTTCGAACGGCTACCATGCATGGTTTGATAATGAAGGAACTACTGGAGCAGCACTCAATACTGTACTCGAAGGATATTTCTCGATTGATTCTGAGCTTGGAGAAGTGGACAGCTTCTTTATCGCAATTGGTGAATATGAAACCAGTGATAGTGGAACTTTGGTTGGGCAACTTCCCTCAGGAAACGTAGATGGCAACATCGGTTTTGATGAATACTTCACCTACCAAATTCCTATCGTCTCAATTCACCCCCAGAATAATAATGTAGGATTAGAAACCTGGAACTATCCAAATCCCTTCAAAACTTCAACAACAATACACTTTTTTGCAACCACGAATTCACTCGAATTATCCCAAATTAGTATTTATAATGTAAAAGGTCAACTTGTGAAAAAATTAAAAATTAAAAATTCAAAGTTAAAAATTCATGAAATTATTTGGGATTGCAAAGATGAAAAAGGAAAGGAAGTTCGTTCAGGAATTTATTTTTATAAAATTGGAACACAAGAATATTTATTGAGAAAATGATAAAATTAGAATAAAATTTGACAAAAATTTCTTAAATAGTAATTAAAAAATTATGAAAAATCTAAAATAATATTTAGGAGGTACGATGAAAAAAATAATATTAATTACAGTGTTTGTGTTTTGTACATCATTGCTTTTTGGTGTAACATATAACACACCTACTATTGATGGTTCTATTAACATAGCAGCAGGTGATTGGGATTCGGATGAATTAATTGTAGATGATCCCAATGATGATTCTGCATGGGGTGCATCAAGCGAAATGAATAATCTGTGGTTAACTTGGGATGCTGATAATTTATATGTGGGCATAGAATATACTGCATCAGGCAATGCAATGATTGTTTATTTGGATATGAGTATTGTTGGTGGTGAAACTGATTTTAATAGTAATAATGGATATACAGGTGCATATCCTAGAAATATAATCTTCAATTAGGATGATGCTATTGATCTTATGATCGCAAGTTGGGATAGCGGAACTCCAGGTGTTTGGACTATTACTGATAATACTTCAGATGATGCTATAAGTGGTAGCTGTACAATTAGCGGAACGACATCTGCTGAGGTTGCAATTCCATGGAATAGTATTTATGGATTAGGGGCAGGGACTGTTCCTTCAGGGGCGTCACTGAAAATTGTTGGTGTTATTGCTGGTGGCGATAATTACGGAGCTTGTGACTCAGCACCAGATAATGCTGATACTGATGGAGATGGCGGGCCTGATCATCTTACTAACTTATGGTCAATCACTATTGATTCTAACAGCGATGGTATTCCCGATAGTGGTGTCACCCTCCCCGTTGAGCTCTCAACCTTCACTGCTCAATACCTTGCAGGAAAACCTTTACTCTACTGGACCACTCAATCCGAGACAGATAATATGGGCTGGTTCGTATACCGTAATCAGGCAGAGGATTTCACTTCTGCAACAAGAGTATCCGGCATGATAGAAGGTCACGGTACAACTACACAAATGCAGTCCTATATTTATGAAGATGTAATCGCTAATCCGCAGGTTGATGATGTTTATTATTACTGGCTTGAGAGCGTAGATTACAGTGGTACAATACATCACTTTGATAAAGTTGCAATGATAACCATTCCCGAAACCAATGATCCAAATCCAAACGTTACTCCTCCTCGTGTGTATGATCTAATTGCTTCACCAAATCCCTTTAATGAGACAACGAAGATCGAGTTCATGCTTACTCAAACAGCAATGGTCGATGTTGCGATTTATGATGTAAAGGGTGCGCTGGTTAAATCTTTTAGTTCACTCCATGTTAATGCTGATGTTCCTGTTTCTATGCAATGGAATGGTAAAGATGAGCATGGCAAAACATTATCCAACGGTATTTACCTGTATTCTGTACAGGTAAATGGACAGTATTACGCAACGAAGCAAGTTATTTTGATGAGATAGATTTAATAAACCTTTGCGAAAGTTTTTCACTTTCGCAAAGTTAAATATTCAAGAGCCGTCAGGGAGAAATTCCTGACGGTTTTTACTTCTCGTTCCCAACGCCCTCGTTGGGGACGCTCATATCGGGGCTGAATATATTCAGCCCCTTTTTTTATTTTACCTCACCCCAGCCCTCTACTGGGAGGAGAAGGAAATTAATGGTGTTTAAAGGTAAAACAATATTGTCATTGTATATTGACTACAAATTATTTATAAATAGAAGAATAGTCATGAAAAGCATAATTGAAAGGAATAGGGGAAGGTGAGCAAGCTTATATTGTCATTGGTCTTACAGACCGCAGGGAATGTTAAGCCCACCTTCCACGAATCTGAACAGTACATTAGGTTTATAACCTGCATAATGCACAATGATAGATTACTTATTCCTTACAATCTTGTAAAGGAGTTTAGATGAAAAAGCTAACAGCCGGAATAGACGTGTCAAAAGAGACACTTGATATTTCTCTTTATAATGGAGAGAAGCATGATAATATTACCATCGCTAACAACAAGAAAGCTTTTGTGAAATTTCTTAAGAAATATTCATCAGACGATCTTCAGATAGTGATGGAAGCTACTGGTATCTATCATTTAAGGATTGCCTTGGAAGCTCATGATTGGGGCTACTTTGTATCAGTAATAAATCCTTTGATCATCAAGCGTTATGGCGAGATGAAGATGTTAAGAGCGAAGACGGACAGTATTGATGCAAGACTAATAGCCGAATATGGTTATGAACAAAATCCCGAAGAATTTGCCCCCCACTCAGATGATCGTATGGTATTGTTCCAGTTATCAAAAGCTATCGAAGATTTACATAAAACCCACACCGCGTTCAGTAATCGGCTTGAATCGTATACTCATGGGTATCCGGTATCGAAGGAAGTTGGAAAGACTTATCGGTCGATGGTTTAGAAGATAGAGTGTGAGATAGACAAGCTTAAGAAGATTCTTTATGATTATCTCGATACTCATTTTCCAGATCAGTCATCGAAGCTGACCTCTATCAAGGGGGTCGGCAAGATGACGGCATCAATGATTATGGCTTTTTATGGTAATTTTGAGCAATTTGAGACAGCAAAGCAGGCGGTTTCCTTTGCGGGACTAAATCCCAACCCAAGACAATCTGGAACGAGTGTAAAAAGAGGTTCCAACATAAGTAAGAAGGGACATGCTTTGATACGTAAGACTCTTTACATGAGTGCGTTGAGTGCAAAGAAATATAACCCGGTATATCGAGAATATTATGACCGATTATTGGCATCAGGTAAATTAAAGAAAGTTGCACTTGTTGCAGTCGCACATAAATTACTACGTCATATCTTTGCTATTGTAAAATATGATAGAGAATGGAACCCTCAATATGCAAAATAAGTTGACTTTGAAACACAGTACATTCTGAGAGTAACGAAGTGGAGCGAAGAATCTCCCGATAGAATAGTTTATCCTTTAACGAGATTCTTCGCTCCGCTCCTCAAAAATGACAAGGTAAGTTTTTATCTCTTATACTTCTCAACCAATTCCCGAAGCTTCTCAATTATTTCATTCGTGATCATTTCATCAGTAAAGTGCCAGACCCAATTATCTTCAACTGTACCGGGTCGGTTCATCCGTGCTTCAGCACCAAGGCAGAGAATATCCTGCAATTGAATGATCGTCCAATTGGAAGGAGTTGAATAGGCACACTCGATCATCTGCTGGCAAAAGGACTCTTCTTCATTATAATTAATATATTCAGTTAAGGTTTTATATATCTCGGGTTCATACTTTTTCAAATTCACAAACCAGGTTTTCATAGTATCATTATCATGAGTACCGGGATAAGTAATTGAATTCTGCTCAAACTCATGAGGACGCTGATCTTGCTCAGCAAAAGAATATTGCAGGATCTTCATGCCCGGAAAGCCAAACTCATCACGAAGCTCATTCACGCGGGGAATGATAATTCCGAGATCTTCTGCAATAATGGGAAGTTCTCCCAGATGGCTCTTTATCGTAGAAAAGAAATGAGCATCTGGTCCTTTGCCCCATTTACCTTTTTGGGCAGTTTTTGAACCGGGTTTCACCATCCAATACCGGATGAATCCTATAAAATGATCAATACGGATATAATCAACAAAATTCAGTAAATGAGAAATGCGTTCCTGCCACCAGAGATAGTCATTCTGTTTCATCACATCCCAATCATAGAGCGGATTTCCCCAGAGTTGCCCCTCTTTGGAAAATTCGTCAGGAGGTACTCCGGAAATGACAGTCGGATTTCCATTTTCATCAAGATAAAAAAGGTTTTGATGCACCCATACATCGGCGCTGTCATAAGCAACAAATATCGGAATGTCACCAACTATCTGAACATTCTTCTTGTGAGCATAATTCAGAAGTTCCTGCCATTGAGTGTAGAAAAGGTATTGTACGAATTTATGGTAACGTATCTGCTCTGCGAGTTTATTTCTGGAAAGAATGAGTGCTTTTTCTTTTCTCATCCGCACATCTTTTTCCCATGTATTCCACGAACGAAAATCATTTTTCTCACGAAGTGCAGCGAATAAGCTGAAATCATCGAGCCAAGAAGTATTTTCATAGCAGAAAATATCGAAATCAGATAAAATTTTATGTGGGGTGTGATCTTGAAAATTCTGAAAAGCTCTCTTAAATAATAAATCTTTGTATTCAATAATTTTGTGAAAATCAACTTTATGAGCATCAAACTCGGGATGATCTTCGATCTCTTCTGGGTCAAGATATCCTTGCTCAACTAGTTTTTCCGGGCTGATCAAATAAGGATTACCTGCAAAAGCAGAGATCGGATTGTATGGTGAATTTCCATAGCCGGGATAATTTAGCGGAAGTATCTGCCAGATTTTTTGTTCCGATTTTACCAGGAAATCAATAAATCTATATGCTTCCGGACCAAGATCTCCAATGCCGAATCTGCCGGGCAGAGAAGTGGGATGCAGTAAAACACCACAGGATCTTTTGAATTTCATGTTAACCTCTTGAGATTAAGTTGATTTGGAATTCAGATAATGGCAGCTGACTGTCAATGTTTCTTTTCTTGTGAAAATTGACAATCAATTGAGAATTCAAATGTATTCGAATCACAGAAAAAAAATAGGAGCAGCGATAATGAAAAAAATAATCAATTTATGCCTTATTCTCGGAATTGTTTTCGCACTTGTTTCCTGTGAGGACACACAAAAATCAGTAAAAACAAATTTCTGGATAGATAATTACTTTCAGCAGGATTGCGTGGTAACTCCCGAGCCAGGAGATTCTGTCATACAAGCTCGTGTTGACGGGAAATGGGGAAAATTTCAGCTTGTAGAATTTCCGGAAAAATTCATGGAATGGGATGTTCAGAAAAGGATTGAAACGCTTGATAGGTTTTTGCAAATGAAACCACCTGAACTTGCCGGACCGCATAATGGAATTGTTGCAACTTATGGCTATAAGAGAGAGGATTCGCAGTTCAAACTGAACAACGCAGTCAAGGGTATGGGGTTTTTGCCAAAAGCAGATAAACTTCAGGAACTTATCCAGTTGATGGAAGATACTGACGATTCTTCTTTTGTGAAAAAACTGGAAATACTCCGCTATTTTTATACTAATGTTGATTCTCTCTTCGACCTAGACCGTCAGGTTTCCCTAGAATTATATGCAATTCCGGAGTTCGAGACACAAACCTTCTTGAACCAGATGACAGATCCATCTTCGACGATAGTATTTCTTGATATTCCTTCTTATAAATTGAAGACCATTGCTCGTCTGCTTCATCCGGATGACCCCGATCTGACAGAATATGAGAAGCTGGTTGTGCGCTATATTAATGATGTGCACAGCTATTTTCATGGAAAATTTCCACGCGATTATCCTGCTGTGATATATTTTGTTTCAGAAATTTATGATAACTCTCCCGGCAGAAAAGATGCTATGGGCAGGAGGATCGTACCGTAATTGTATCTTTGCGAAAGTTTCCTATCTTTCGCAAAGTTTATTCTATTTTTTGTATGTATCTCAACACAAAAAAGAAGGCTCGATTTGCCAATCGAACCTTCGGTGTTTTTACAAATAATTATAATAGTTACTCGATCACTTTAACATAGATCTCAGATTTAAGTTTATCGATCCATTCATCGATCGCTTTTTGCTGTTTTTGCTGATACACGATCTGCTCTAATTGCGGAGTGATTTCATCATATGTATAAGGACGAGGTTCTGTGTATCCGATATTTTTGAAGATATAATAAGTATCATCAATTTCAAGGACTTCTGTAAATTCGCTTTCCTGCAGATCCTTAATGTATGTACCGATCTGAGGTATTTGATCCAATTGATCGATAGGATATTCATCAATAACAACTTCTTCAACGGTTTCCTCTGTCGGGGTTGAATACTCTATTGCACACTCCATGAAATCAGCCCCATCTTGTAATTTTTGATATACTTCATTTACGAGTTGAGTGATCTTTTCTTTATCGCTGTCCGACATTGCTGCTTCTATAAGAATATGACGTGCTTTGACCTCACCATCACGTTTGTCGTCAACTCTTATTAGATGGTAACCAAACTCAGTAAGTACAGGTTCGCTGACTTCACCGATCTCCAGTTCAAAGGCAGCTTTCTCAAATTCCGGGACCATCTGCCCTCGAGAAAAGTAACCGAGATCACCGTTTTGTGCGGCAGAAGGGCAGTCAGAATACGTTTGTGCAAGGGTTTCAAAATCAGCACCTTTATTTAGTTCATTCTGAATATCTTCTATCTCCTGCAATGCTTGATCGAGACTCTCACCACCCATAGCCGGTTTTATAGCTATTTCTGCGATCTTTACCATTTTGGGTCGATCAGGGAAACTATCTAAATGAGTTTCATAATAATTTCTCTTTTCGTATTCAGACACATCGATCTTTGAAAAAACTGCCTGCTGAAGCAATTTATCACGCATAACCTGTTTTGCGATCTGGCTTCTGTAACGATCCTTTAATCCATCTACTGTTAGCCCTTCGTTTTGAAGTACTTTCAGGAAATCCTGGTAGGTGGGAAACTGGGCAATGATATTTTTCATGACACGTTCGAGTTGCATTTGAATCTCACCTTCAGATGCAGTGATATCATCACGTTCTGCCTTCTCTATGATGAGTTTTTCTTCAATAAGTAATCTGAGAATATTTTCTCTTGTGATATTTTCACCAAGTGCAGCAGATGCTTTCAGCTCTTCATAATTGGTTTCAATCTCTGATTTGAGAATGACCTTATTGCCAACGATCGCAGCAATGCCGTCCACTTGATCTGCATGAAGCATACCGGCAACAGCCAAGATACTGATAAATAAGAGGATTTGTAATAATTTCATTTTATTCCTAATAAATTTTTACTTTGTAACTGATTTCAAGACTATCTAATGCATTAGTCAGAAATTCATTTCGCTTGATCTCCAGAAGCTCTATTAGAAGAGAGTCGCTTATTTCCTGGAAGGGTATAGGGGATTCTTCTTCTTGAATATCAAGGAGTTGCACGACCTTAAGTTTTGCTTCGTCATCAATAATACGAATATGCCACTTCTTCATACCGGAAACAAAATCCCAGAATGCAGGAGTGACTTCATTCTTTGTGATAGTCCTCACAAGATAATTGGAGCCGGTATTTTTTGCAACTGTGTAGAATGCTTCACCTCCATTAAAGAGTTTGATCGCTGAATCGGCAATAGCCCAGTTTGGCACAATGAATTGCTGGATCTTGTATAATGTTCTGTCTTTCAAGAAATCATTTCTATGTAGATTATAGTAATCCAGAACTTCGTCACGAGATACAAAAATATCCTTGAGGTTATATGCAAGGATCTCATTCGCAAGAAGTGTTCTTTTTGCATATTTGATATTGAATTTCACTTCGGGCTTTTTGTCCAGACCAAGCTTCTCCGCTTCCTGGGCAAGAAGAGTTATCTCAATCCAATCATTGATTATCTTGTTCTTTTCTTCGGGAGTAGCTTTGAGCCATTCCTCTTCTGTGAAAAGTGAGCGGAATTCGTGCTCATAGAGTTTCTCCTTGTTCACTTCAGCAACGACGATGCCCTTCTTATTTTCCTCTTTATTGCACTGGAGGATCAATAATATAAGAATTAGGCACAGTAAAAGACTACAAATTTTCTTCATATTTTTCAACTGTTATGTTATATTCATTGATAACATTTGTGAACCACTCCTGGTACTTTTTATTCGTCAGTTCAAGACCGATATCATAATGGACTTCGGAGAGTGGCTGCTGAACGCCGTCTATAATAAATTCATTTTTGTGAGCATCATAGTAATTCAGAATTTCATCTTCATTGACCTGTATTGCAGGACTGATCACATCCTTATACATCTGCTGAACAACATAGTCTCCCCGATTTTTGTCGAACTCCTGTGACTGCGCATCCCATTGGGAGATGAAATTCATTGATGATTCATAATTATCATCAAGCGCAGTTCTGAGTAAGAATTCCTGCAGAGCGATTTGTTCCGAGATATCCTTGTAATCGAGATAATCCAGATTTTGTCTCTGCTCTGTGGTGAGGAAGAAATCAAGAATTTTTTTCAGCGTTCCGTAAAGAAGTGTCACATTTCCCTTTGTTGCGACAACAAGGTCATCATTGGCATTAGTTTGAGAAGCAAGACCCTTCTCCAGATTCGTATCATTGATGATGATATCTTCTTTAAAAGATTCAAGATAATCATTTAGAAAGGAGTTTTCTTTTTCACTTCGAATTGTTGTGCCCACTTCTTCTTTGATCTCAGCAAGAGTAGGATCTTCATAACGTTTGATGATGTAATATCCGTATTTTGTAAGCACTGGCTGCGTAAATGCATCGATCTCTGGAAGGTTGCCGTCATAGGGCAAAATGTTCTGCAGGACTTCCAGCTTGATCAATTCAGCTTTGTTATTTGGTGTACGATATGCTTTATCCGTATATTTTTTTTGCAGACTCTCAAAATCATATCCCTTCTCAAGTTTTCCATAAGCTTCGTAAATCTCTTCTTCCGCTTTTGCACTATCATCCTGAACAGGGATGAAGATCGTCCTGATCTTTACAAAAGGATTCACCTCCACATATTTAAGGAGTTCTTCGTCGGAGATAGTGGTTTGAGTTTTCACAATATCCTCAAGCATGGTGTTAATGAGCAGTTCCTTCCGCATCTCGTTCTTTTGCCATTCAAAATCTTTATTGAAGCCCGGCTCGTTAACCATTCCTGTGTTTTGAGCGTAGATTTTCGCAACTTCATTATTTATAAGCTGGTCGAGAATGAGACCCGTGTCTTCCTGATTGACCTGCAAACCATACATGGCAGCGGTATTTTCAATGTCCGAAAGAAAAATTTCATTATCATTTACTTTAGCAAAGAGTACATCTGTATCCTTTCGTATGAAATTGTTAATGATGATCAATGCAGCAGAAATGATAACAATGATTATGAGAATAATTTTTGTAGATTTTTTCATGTAAATCCTTCTTATGTTCGATCAGGTTTTTTTCTTACCTAATATTTTAATTATTTGAATACAAACGTCAAAGTTCGCCTTGAAGCTGTCAATTTTATTGTGGGACAGTTTGACAATGATTTTTGCTCCTTTGGTCATGCTGAATTGGACTTCATGTGGAATATTTTTCATGATCTCCTCGATCCTGTTTCTAGTAAGCACTGTTGAGTCAACTTCTATCGTTATCTTTCTTTTTCCGATGTAAACTGATAAGATGGAAGTCTTTGCAAGCAGGAAAGATACATGATAATATTGGAAGACATACTTTGCAACCTGGGGAAGCGGACCGAAGCGGTCACGCATCTCTTCCTGCAAGGATTGAAATTCAGCTTCATCTTCAGCATTGTTCAGGCGTTTGTAAAAATTCAGTCGGATCGCATCATCTTCAATATAAGTTTCAGGCAAGGAAAAAGGTATTTCGCATTGTATTTTTGTATGATATCGCTCCACATCAAAAATATCTCTATCCTCACCTTGTTTGATCTTCTCGATGGCTCGTTTCAAAAGCTGGTTGTAGAAGTTCATACCGATCGTGTTCATAATGCCATGTTGTTTTTTACCGAGAATATTTCCCGCACCACGTATCTCAAGATCACGCATGGCAATATGTAAACCGGAACCGAGAGCTTCATGTTGTTCAATGGTTCTAAGACGCTCATGTGCAGTTTTGGTTATCTTTTTGGGCACAATGAGATAGGCATATGCCTGATGGTCAGAGCGCCCGACCCGACCGCGTAATTGATAGAGTTGTGCAAGCCCGAATTTGTCAGCACGGTTTATGATTATCGTATTAACATTGGGAATATCAATGCCCGATTCAATAATTGTAGTGCATATGAGCACATCAAACTCGTGATGATAAAAATCCAGCATGACCTGTTCGAGTTCACGCGCGGACATCTGTGCATGAGCAACCCGGAAGTCCACGCCCTTAATCAAAGCACTCAGTTTTTCTTCCATGCCGTAAATGGTTTCAACTCTATTATGAAGGAAGAAGACCTGTCCCTGCCGGTCTATCTCCCTGCGTATTGAAGCGATGATCATATCTTCATTATATTCGATCACAGCAGTTCGCACAGGAAGCCGATTTTCCGGAGGTGTGTTCATGATAGTCATGTCCTTAACACCTGTAAGTGCCATGTTCAGCGTTCTCGGTATCGGTGTTGCAGACAGCATGAGCACATCCACATTATGCTTGAGAGCTTTCAACCTTTCTTTGTGCCGAACTCCGAATCGCTGTTCTTCGTCAATAATGATCAGCCCGAGTTCTTTGAATTCAACATCCTTTGAAAGCAAACGGTGTGTGCCGATTATTATGTCAACTTCACCATATTTGATCCTGTCGATGATAACTTTTTGTTTGGTTGGTGTGACGAATCTGCTTAACATTTCTATTCGAACAGGGTAATCCTTTAATCGCTCTGAAAAAGTGACATAATGCTGTTCTGCGAGAATCGTAGTTGGGACAAGAAGGGCAACCTGCTTGCTGTCCATTACAGTTTTAAAGGCAGCCCGGACAGCTACTTCTGTTTTTCCAAATCCCACATCACCGCAGATGAGGCGTTCCATGGGGATTGCCGTCTCCATATCTGCTTTGACCTCTTCAGTGGCTTTTATCTGATCTGGTGTATCTTCATAAATGAAAGAAGATTCAACATCCTTCTGCCATTCGGTATCATCAGAAAATGCATATCCGGCAGCAATTTTTCTCTGAGCATACAGGTAGAGGAGCTCTGCAGCGATCTGCTCAACATCTTTCTTTAGCTTCTTCTTTGTGGTTTCCCAGCGAGTACTGTCCAGCTTGTGCAGTTCAGGTATGATTCCCTCTTGTGTGACGAATTTAGCCACCTGCTGAAGCTGATCTGTCGGGACATAGATTTTGTCATTATCTGCATACAAAAGTAGCAGACAGTCCATATTCCGTTCCTGAACCGAGATGTTCTCAATACCCTGAAAAATTCCAATGCCGTAATCTATATGAACGACATAATCACCTGGTTTGAGAGCTTCGTAATCCGAAAGTGCTTCTGCTTTTTTAAAATGAGCAAACCTGCGTTTCTGCCTGTAGCGGTTAAAAATTTCATGATCCGTGAAGACTGCAAGTGCAGCATCTTCAAGAATGAATCCTTTTTGAAATACCCCAACATGAAAATGAATATTTTCTTCATGATCAGAAAGCATTGTCTGCATGCGGTTGCTCTGGCTCTTATTATCGGACTGGATGAAAACAGAATAGTGTTTTTTTATAAGTTGGTCGATATCATCTGTAAGCAGTGACAATTTGCTATTATAATTCATCTGCGCTTTGCAGGGAAAATCGATATACGAGGTTACTGTTTTTATATCAGCTTGTGTGAGATGAAGTGTCTGAAAGGGTTTTATGTCAAGGTCAGTTCGTTTTTTGAAAAGTGCGCTGGGTTCAGGGACAAATTCCAGATTCACATGTGAAATTTTTTTTGTATAATTTTCGTGAACTTCTTCTAATAGATACGTTTCTGCACCTGCAAATTTTTCTTCATTATCGAAAGCTAATATACAATCCTCTGAAGTAAAGTAGGATAGAAAAGAGGAAGTTTTATCAAGAAGCAATGACATATCATGCTCGATTCCCTCGTAAAATCCATGTTCGGCAATTCGATTCTGAAGGCGTTCCGGAATATTTGTTTTTAAATGCTCCAGCGAAAGTTCGCGTATTGGCTGTGCAATTATTTCGGTTAGATCTTCTCTTAATGAAAGCTGGGATGACAGATCGAATTCACGGATCGAAGTTATCTCATCACCCCAAAATTCCAATCGGAGAGGATTCTTATATTGGGGAGAGAAAATATCAAGAATACCGCCGCGTTTACTTATCTCACCGGCTTGGGTGATCTGTGAGGTGTTTTCGTAGCCCGCTGAAACAAGGTGTGATAGCACAGAATCAATATTGTATTCTTTATCTTTTTCAAGAATGAGAAGAAGTTTTTTATATATTTGCGGATGACTGATGGATCTAAGTAATTCCTTTAATGAAACAACATAAATGCCTGTTTTTCCTGAAACTGCTGCGGAAAGTGTATTGCTTCGTTCGAGTTGAACTGTTTTTCTTGGAGAGAATCGCTCGTAGGGAAGAAGTTCATAACCAGAGTGATGGAATATTCTTTCCTTGCCCAGAAGCACTTCAAGATCATCACAGGTGTGTTGAGCAATTGAATCATTTTCGGTAACGAGCAATATGGATTTATCAGAATTACTGAAAACATGGCTAAGTGCAAGAGCTTTTGCAGAGCTGTTCAATCCGGAGAGGCGGAGCTTCTGTACAGTGTTTACCAATTGAAGCAATTTCGAAAATTGGCTTGATCGGTTGAGATAGGTTTCTAATTTTTTATAAAACATGAGTGAATTCACTCTAAAAAAGCCAGATTTAATAAAACAAGAAACCGTTAAAACGGTTAATGTTTTTTTGTTTCATTAACCACCAACTTAAGTTGGTGGTTAATAGGAAGATAGTAACTTTCAACCGATTCATCTGTTTCCAAATATTTAATAATTTCTCTAACATATTTCTAATTATAGCCTTTTTAGAGCAAACTCATGAGTGAATATTTTGTTTTTTAGTTAACATTTTTAGATGAACAAAATTTCCTGTCAGCATTATTTATTCGCAAGTTTTCCGATAACATTGACAAAACTTATATGAGAAAAATTATATCTTTTGTATTCAATTAAGCAATGGAGATGCCATGAAAAAAATCATGATTCCGATACTTGCCATTATTCTTCTTATGTGTTCATGTACAAAAAAGTGCCATTTCAATTCTCCTCCTAAATATAACATCCCTGCTGATAATGTGTTTGTATTTCAGTGTGAAAATGATGAGTTTTACACAGTCCACTTTCAGGATGATGCTGCGTATCTGTATCACGGTTACGAGGTGTACAAATTGCCACGTGCACTTTCCGCTTCGGGAGCACGCTATAGTGATGGTGTGAATGAGTTCTGGAATAAGGGTGATATGGCAATGATCACGATCGGTGATGAATCCTATCAGAACTGCGAATTGGTGCATCCTAATGAACGGCAGGTAAAATTACCAGCAGATTATTTCTGGGCTATGAGCAATGATCCGCGTTGGTCACTAACGATCTTTGATAATGAAATTGCAGTATTTTTTGATAAGAAAAATAAAGTGTACCGATTCTCCTCATCATCTTTAGAGAAAACGGGGAAAGGTGCAAAAGTGTATAATGCACAATCGGAAGAGCATACTCTGAAAGTTATCATCACAGAGAAGAAATGCTATGATAAAAAAAGTGATCAGACTTTTCCTTATCATGTTGAGTTTTTTTTTAACGGAAAAGAATATAATGGCTGCGGCACCTCACCCAAATAGGCACTTAATCTTAAATTTCTTATCTCGAATGTCTTCGGGAGTAAATCTCAAACGCTTTCGGGATGAATTTCCAATGAAACACACCTCCCTCCGCCAGCTGGCGGAGTACTCCTCTTCCGCCTTCATTTCATTATGGCGAGACGAACAAGAGGAGATTTTCTCTGTGCTCTCTGTGGTGAATTATTTTTGGTTTCTGTTTATCCCAGTTAGGAAACAATATTTTAAAAAAGTTGACTTCTTGGAGAAATTCTCCAGTTTATCAATATGATTATTCGGATGATCAAGTATGATAAAAAGTAAAATTGATTTAATTGCCTATTGTGGCTTATACTGCAGCGAGTGTTTTAGTTACACAGGAACAATCGCAGACCTGGCTCGTGATCTACGAAAAGAATTAAGGAACTACAGGTTTGATAAGACCGCTGATGCGCTTTCTGAGATTCCATTTTTCAAGGAGTTCGAGGATTATCATACCTGTTACAAAGTGCTGGGTGCAATGGTAAAGCTTCGTTGCAGAAAATCTTGCAGAGACGGCGGTGGAAACCCTTTTTGCAATATCAGAAGCTGTTGTGTGAAGAAGAGGTATGACGGTTGCTGGGAGTGTGATGATTTCATGTCCTGTGGGAAGCTCGCATTCCTGAAAACCAACCATGGCGATGCACACCTGCAAAACATGAAGATCATAAAGAAAAAGGGGAAACAGGAATTTTTGAAAGGTAAAAAACACTGGTATATCAAACCCAAAGAATGAATAATATATTAAAGAAAGGATTTTAATATGGATGCGGTTCAAGCAACAAAACCATATTTGAATAAGGCGATTGAACTAGTTATGGAGTATGGTCCCAAATTAATATTGGCAATTCTGGTTCTCATTATCGGTATGTGGATCATAAAAGGCATCAAAAAACTTGTTACAAAAGCAATGCAAAAAGGACATGTTGAGATATCATTGCAGAAATTTCTCATCAGTATGATCACAGTTCTGCTGAAAGTGTTGCTCTTGATCAGTGTGGCATCTATGATAGGAATTGCCACAACATCATTTATTGCAATTCTCGGTGCTGCAACCTTTGCGATCGGTCTTGCACTGCAAGGTAGTATGTCGAACTTTGCCGGTGGCGTACTAATACTTCTACTCAAACCATTCAAAGTTGGGGATACTATCGAAGCTCAGGGATTTGTCGGGAAAGTTCATGAGATACAGATTTTCAATACTATTATGAAAACTTTCGATAATAAAATGATCTATATCCCGAATGGTACTCTCTCGAATGGTAATATCACAAACTATTCAAATGAACCCATTCGGCGGGTGGACATGACTTTTGGGATAGGATATGGTGATGATATAAAGAAAGCAAAAGAGGTGTTAGCCGGGTTGGTTAAGGAAGATTCCCGAATATTGAAAGATCCGTCTCCACTAATTGCAGTTTCCAGCTTGGGTGACAGCTCTGTTAATTTTGCAGTAAAAGTTTGGTGTGATAATGCAAAATACTGGAATGTTTATTATGATATGCAGGAGAAGGTGAAGCTAACCTTTGACCAGGAAAATATCTCTATTCCCTTCCCGCAGACAGATGTACATTTGTTCAAAGAAGACAAGTGAGCGTCATATTAAAATACAGTTTAGAGGTATAATAATGAGAAAATTAATCGTAATTTGTTTATTAATTCTTTTTTTATGCGTTCCAATAATTCATGCGCAATTCATAGCAGACCTGGAAACCGGACTAAACTTGAGCGGATATAATGATGTAAGAGTGCCGGGCAACACTGGAAGTCCGTTTTCTTTACAAAAAGATATTGGATCTAATGCTTCCCTGTTTTTTAGAGTGAAATTCAACTATACTTTTGCGGAACGACATACCATATCTGTGCTTTTAGCTCCCTTTACGAAAACCTATAAGGGGAAACCAAAACAGAATTTTAATTTTGCGGGACAAAGTTATTCCAGCATTCATGAGGTAAAAGCGATATATAAATTCAATTCCTGGCGGCTTTCCTACAGG
This sequence comes from Candidatus Cloacimonadota bacterium, assembly GCA_030613025.1. Taxonomy (GTDB): domain Bacteria; phylum Cloacimonadota; class Cloacimonadia; order JGIOTU-2; family JGIOTU-2; genus Celaenobacter. The sequence continues at coordinate 18,425 of JAUWMT010000003.1, read as the reverse complement.
TGGGATTTTATTAATTCCAAACACTTCCAGATCGGAATTGGATTGACCGGTATGATCAGAGATGCCAAGATCAGCATTAAGGGTCAGGATAATTTTGGCACAGTAGTTGAATCTTCAAAAAGCAATGTCGGATTTATGCCGCTCATCAACTTCCTTTTTGTATGGAAATTCACTCCCTGTATGAATTTTCGTATTGAAGGTGATGCGATTGCAACTCCTCATGGAAGAGCAGAGGATATCCTTTTTGCATGGACTGGTTGTATTTCTGATAAAGTAAGTGTGAAACTTGGCTACAGATTCCTCGAAGGCGGCGCAGATAAAGATGCAGTGTATAACTACGCACTCTTTCATCATATCGTGTTTGGAGTGATGTTCAGGATATAGATATAATACTATGGCTGGGGGTGTCATGGACCATTCCATGACATACGAATCAGTCAGGGAGTGGTCTCTGACTCCTCATACAAATTACTTGTCACAAGCTCTTCGACTTATGACAAGGTAATTCTTTAAATAATTATCTTATTACGACGAGTTTTTTAGAAATCGTAGTAAATTCAGTCTTTATATTACAAAAATACATTCCAGAAGGGACATCTGTACCCGACGCATCTTTCCCATTCCATGCAAGGTGGTAATCACCAATGGATTTTAGCTCATTCACAAGTGTCGTAACAACCTCGCCTTTCACATTGTACACAGATAGAGTTACATAAGAATCCTTCTGAATGCTAAAATCAATAGTTGTAGTGCTCATGAAAGGATTAGGTCGGTTCGTTAACACCGGTTTGGAAGAAGGTGTGACTTCATCATCATTCGTTACTGCAACTCCACAGCATATAGTATCTGTCGGAGTCGATTCTCCACTAGGATTTTCATAAAGGGCAGTGATATAATAATAAATATATGGAGTACCTTGATACCATGGAGGATCGATCTCAGAGTACGATAATGTATTTGGTGAAACTGTGGCAATCACTTCCCAATTTCTATATACATTATAATTAACGAGTTGTGGTGTTCCCGGTTCAGGTGGATCCCAATATAAATGATAAAAATTACAGGGACAAACATAATTATGTTCGATATAAAAATTTTGTGGTGGATTAAATTGAGCGTGCAAAAAAGAAACTGTGAATAAAATGAAAATAAAACACATACTAATCTTTTTCATATAACCACCTTAACTTATAAAGATTATTTTTTTGTATTTTGCAACGAGAATATAAATGTATAATTCTCATTGTCAAATTTATTTTTAAACAATCGTACTTCTGTTTCACAACCCAAACTCCACTTTCTTTACCCAGAGTGCTGTCCTGTCGCGGTTTCTCAGAAAGTTATCCATCATGAATTCTCGACCTGTTTCGATTTAATTATCGAAATAGGTTTTTCCATTAATAATTACTTTTACCTGAAGATCAAAATCATTGTCGGGATAAAAACAGAAACTAATCCTGTCTTCATAGTACCCCTTTTAGATATTTTCTGTGATTTGAAGGAGGTCTTTTATTTGAGAAGGGAAGCAATCTTTTCGGCAGAGTCGTTTGAAATCGCAATAGCTGCATGGTTTGCTGCCATACTCCCTTTCCCGAATATGAAACTCACCTTTCGTCGCTTTTGTTCCATAATGAAGAAGGAGATTCTTTGTGGCTTCTTTGGATTGACTGAGCATTGTTTTTTTCTGAGTGATAATGAATAGCTCATTATCTTCATATAAAGTAAGCTGCTTGTCCTTTGATTTTGCAATGTCTTTTAATGATTCGTAGAGAAATGCGATCTTGCTTTCTGGAAAATGTGATTTCATGACAAGAATGTATAAGAACGGTTGAATATCCCAGAAATTTTCGATCTCGGTAGGACTGGGGTTGAAGCCGGTTTTGTAATCTATGCCAAGTATTTCAGGTTGATCGTTCTTTTGGAAAATGCCATCTATCTTTCCTCGAAAGTGCAGTGTGACTTCTTCATTCTTGAGAGGGTAAACAGTCCATGTGTCATCTTTTCCGGATTCCAGCATACCGAAAACCTGCTCAAAATTGATTGGTGAATATTCTTTTAAATAATCGCTGTCAAATGTAAGAAGCTGTACCAGCAGATTATCATCTTTACCAGAGCTTAGTCCATCTGCATAGGGTGAATATACTCTTCTGAAGAAAAGGTCTCTATCGGTATCAATATGAAATTTATTAAGGGCATAGGAAAGGGATTCTGCAAGCAGATCGAGAGCTTTTGCAGTGCTTTCTATTAATATTGGGAATCCGTTATTTTTTCCGAAATATTCAAGCGCCTTATGAATAACATTTCCAAGTTGAAGTCTTTGCTCCGCATCTTCATCATAGAAGAGCCGTTTTAAATTAAGTACATCTTTGAACAGATACTGCATAGGGCATTGAATGAGCGTGTTCATATCACTTGCAGAAAAGGCGAATGTGGATTTTCCATCGGTTTTCACCAAACCTTTGTAAGAACCAACTGCGTCGGTTTGATATTCATTATGACGCTTCAAAACGGGCAGGATCGGGTTTTCAATTATATGATCATAATATGTAAGATAATGCTGGCGGGCAGTGATCGGTTCGGTGGCTTGATCATTGATTTCATTAGTTTGTGTAAATGTTTCCAGCAGGGTTGATGGATTGAGAACATTTCCGTCCATATCCCGCTCTGCGCAGGAGTAGTAAAGCTCAGAATCCAGTTCTTGCCAATGGTTGAGAAGCATCACACTTTTTTCCCAGTTATATGCCGGAATGGATGAAGCAAAGGGATTATTTTTCTGCGGAACAGGGAAGTAGTTTTCTGATAATCCGGCAATGAAAAGGATCACACCATTAAGTTCAAGCGTATCCACGAACCCAAGGACCTCAATGCCTTTTTCTCCTCTTCGAGAAGGGATCTCCTGGTTTTTCAGAGCTTTTTTTATATCTTTTAAAAGATTATCAGGTTTGAACTGAAGCCCAATATCACGATAAATGTTTACAGTATTTTTTATACATTTTTGAATATAGCGATAGGATTCCTGCATGATTTCATTCTGTTCTATCTTTGTGCTGATACCAGTTTCATTAAACAAATTATCAATTCTCTCAAGAAGTGAAGTGCCTGATAAATTGATTGCTATATCTTTTATATTGCTGAACAAATCTGTAATGCGATGAATAGCTTCAGAATATGTTTTGATGTCTTTGATCTCGGTAATATCACTAAAATAGTGAATTCCATTTATTCTCAAATGTGAGTCGAGTTCGAAAATGTCCCTTACGGTATCAAAAAGAGGATGGAGCACAAGAGAGGATACTGTATTCCAGGTAAGTCTTTCCGATGAGAGCATAATTGTGAGCAGAGAGATCATAAAATTTGTGAGAGGTTTTTCGATCAATCTATTACCCGCAAGTGAGTGATAGGGGATTCCATAGGAGGGAAAGATTTTCCGTATCACTGGAAGATATGCATCCATACTGGATGCAGCCACTTTTATTTTAGAGATGTTTCGACCATCTTTCATCAAGTGGTGTATCTGTCCGGCAATCGAGTCGATCTCAGTTTCGATAGAGTATTGTTGAGTATAGCGGGGTTTGGACTCGATCTCTTTTTGTGTGACAGTATTCCATATCTTTGGAGTGATATCAAAAGAGGAATTTATTTTAAAAGCATCAAAATTATTAATAAAATAGAATTTCTCAGTATGTTTTGATATCTGTGACACTGCTTCATATTCAAGCGGACTTTCTTTGTAGAATCCGTTCAGGATAACTGTTTTTCCTTCAAAGAGATTTTCGAGATCTTTATTTGGGATTTCAAAATCATATTTGTAATGTTTTTCCTGGCGGAGCTGTTCATAGTTTGAGTGAATTTTCTTAAATTCATCACTTGCTCTAAATTTTTGCTCCCAAAGCCCACATTTTTGAAATGCATCAGAAAGTAATTCTGCCGTTCCTTCATTCAGGGAAACCTCTTCAGCAGCTTTTTTTACGAGCAAAGTGCCGCATTCTGGTGATATTCTTTTTTCCTGTTCAGGAAGCATCATCATTATGTTATTAAGTGTAGTGATCTGGATATTTGGAGTAAGGAGTTTTCTCTTTACTAGTGCCTGTATCAACCTTTTTGATTGATACCCGGAAGGATTAAGAATTAGTATGCGATCATGAAAACTCAGTTTGCTTAAGATATTTTCTGATATTGATATATCGTTAAGTTTGGAGAACGCAAAGGGGTGCTGTTCCCCCGGAAATATTTTAATAAAGTATTCATCCTCCCACTTCACTTCACGAAGTTCATTAATTGAAGAATAGTAAATGAAAGTTTGTGCATCGATGTTGTAGAGTTGTTTTACCATCCATTGATAAGTCTGAAGCTGGATCTCATATATGTGATGAGCACGCAGGGTATTATCAGTCTTGAAATCAACTATATGCCACTTGTCGCCCTCTTTATAGAGCAAATCTAAGATTCCATTTACTTCTAGAAAGAGTTCTCCATTATCCAGCCATCCCCGAACAAGCAGTTCATGAAAGATCTCGTCTGAAGGGAGAGAGTTTATTAATTGATAAAGGTCACTGGAGAGAAAATTGGATAAATGAATTCGTAACTGCGGTTCGATCTTTTCAAAATTAATTTCAGGATAAGTCCGCTCCATATAAATTAAAATATCTTCTTTGTGAATGGTCAAATCCCACCAATGGTTCGCAATGACCTCATGGAAGATCGAGCCGAATGCTAGTATAAAGTCAAGAGTGTTCTCGTTCCCAACCCCCTGCTTGGGAACGCAACAATTAGCCGGATATTGTCTATGTGATACGGCACTTGAGTCTTGATTTGAAACCAGCTGATGTACACTAGAACTATTTTGTGGTGTTTTTTTATCAAATATTATTTCTGGAAATACACTCTCCATGATAGTATGTGGGGTAACCTGCCACATTTTCTGCGGTTTCTTGCGTGCAGGAAGCTCTCTCCATGTCATTTTTTTGCTTTGAGTATCCTCATCTTTATGCAGTGCATTCAGCATTTCTTCGACACTTTCACAGGAAATGCTAATTTTTTCGGGTGGCTGTATAGAATCCCATTCTTCTCGAATAGAAGTTTTCGGAAGTATAAAAGTTTTGGCGACATATTCATACCACCATGAACTCTTTTTAGGATTACCCTTGAAATCCGCAAGCAATGCCACACGATACTTCGCTCGTGTTACAGCAACATAAAAAAGACGTTTATCCTCAGCTTCCTGCTCTATCTTATCCTGTCTCTTAATATTCTCAAGTAAGTTTGTCTTTATTGATTCAAAACTCTCTTTTATTGTGATACCGACTTCAATTTGTTCTCCTGGCAACAATCTGCTGTGATATATTATACCTGCATTTTTCTTTGTAGAAGTGCTATCCAGTTCGGGAATAATTACTGCCGGGAACTCGAGTCCTTTTGCCTTATGGATCGTCATTATCTGTACTTTTGCCGATGATGGCATGTCTGCTTGTGCAACGTCGCTTTTATGGTCTAATTGATAGGAAAGATATTCGTGAATTTCTTGAAGCGGAATGCCGTCCAGTTCGAGTGAATGTAGGATGTGGATGATCTTATCAATATTTGCCAGCCGCTGCGGACCTCCAATTTCACTAACATATCCAAGTTCTCTGTGATCTTTGGAAAGAATATTTTGTAATAAATTATCCAAGGGCATAGATTGGGCAGATTGTCGCCATTCCACAATGGTATTATGGATAAATGCAAAAGTTTCATCCTCTTCCATGAAGTTAAAAATCGAGCTTTCTTTTTTACGATCCTTAAATTCATAGATAAATGTGTCTTTCATACAGAAGAATGGACTTCTCAGCAGCCCAACAAGGGCGACATCATCATGAGGGTTGATCATAACGCTGATAAAATGGAAAAGATCATAAACTTCCTGTTGAGAAAACAGATTTCTCTCACCAATAATCTGGAAGGGCAGGTCATATTTTTGGAAGATCCTTAAATACTTACTAATGTGAATAAAATTCCTCAGTAGGATTCCAACTACAGCACCTTCTTTAATGCCAACTCCATCAGCCCACTGGAGATATTTCTTTGCCATGAATGCAGCATGAAGTGCCGGCACATATTCAGGTTCATTGGGCTCATAAGATGTGGCATGAATGTCGCAAAGGATTTGTGTTTTATCAGAGATTTCAGCTTCCGAGCTATTGTGGTCTGGATAGGTTGTCTCTTCAAAAGTGGCTTCAAAAGAGTGTTCCTGAGAAGAAAAAACATTTGTAAAAATGGGATTGATCACGTGCCGGATATATTCTTTTGATGCTCTGTAGTTATCATTAAATTCAATAAGCGTATCATCAGAAAATTCTGAAAGTTCATCTTGAGCTCTATTCATCACTTCCACGTCTGCTTGCTGGAATCTGTAAATGGATTGCTTTTTGTCGCCAACGATAAAGAGCCCCTTATCTCGAATGATGCCTTTTTCTGCTTGAGCTATGTATTTGATAATATCCCAACGAAGATTATTTGTATCCTGAAATTCATCAACCAAGATATGCTTGAACTGCTCTGCGATCCGTCGCCTTACATCATCATGCTCATTCAACAATTTGCGGGTTTTGATTATCACTTCATTGAAAGTGAGATAATTTTTCTGAAGCTGAGTGTTCCAGAGTTTCTCTTCGAATTCTGTATAGATTGAAACGAAATCTTTAAAGACGGCAATGGATTGGATGTCTTCTGAAGATGGGGCAAGCAAAACTTTTTCTGCAGGGATTTCCTGTTCCAAAATAGAGATTACTTCTGAGGTGATCTGCTTAAACGCTTTATAGGCAGCATCATTTATAAAAGTAGATTTTTTCTGAATGTAATGGAAGCCCCTATCAGAATAATAGGATTCTCTTTTTGCGGTCATAAATATTGGAAGAATTTCAGTCATGATATAACGTCGCTTTTCCAGAATGGAATCCTGTGGAACGCTGTTGATAAGCTCATGAAGTTTCTGCAAAGCATTCTCTTCATTCGGCTTCACGGTCTGAGAAAGTGTTGCGATCTTTGATAATTCAGAAAGGATCGAGTCCGCATCGAACTCATGAAGGTACTTTTCGAGCCACCGATCATAAATCTCTTTTTCGGTGTGAGTTTGTATATAATCGATCCACTCCTCAAGAAAAACCTTATTATTCTCAAAGTAATAAAAGAATCCCTCTAACCCCTTTTTGTCAGTATAATTAAGAATATTCTTCAGTTCTTCATTGAAAGATCTGCTTTTGGCAGTGAGAAATTCAGAAAGAGTTTCCTGGTACATCTTGCTCGCAAGCAGTTCGTCCGAAGTCTTAAATTGAGGATCGATCCCAAGTAGAAATGCATTTTCCCGAAGTATGGTGCCGCAGAAGCTGTCGATTGTCATGATATAATTTTGAGAGAAAGTTGAGCGCAGCCAGCGTTTATATTCCTCAGGAGCAGTTCGGATATTCTCTCCTATGGAAATTCCTTGATCCTCGAGTTCTTGAATTGTATTTCCTTGAAGCAGCTTGTGTAGATCTTCATAGATTCTGCGTGACATCTCTGCGGCAGCTTTTTTTGTGAAAGTGATAACAAGTATATTTTTATAACCGAGCCATTCGGATTTTGGTTTTTGCAGATTTTGTCTGGTAAATTCATCAAGGATCTTGCAATAGCGTTTGGAGAGCGCATAGGTTTTTCCTGCGCCTGCACATGCAGACACTATCCGGTTGGTTGAGAGGTCCAGTGCGCGTTGTAGAGGAGATTTTTCTTTCATTATTGCTTGCTCGTTGACATTGATAGTATGAAGCAAAAGACTATGCTAATTATTGGCAACTTTTTTATAAAATTATTGACAATTATTTTTGATTAATTTCTTAACATTTTGATTTCAAAACAAAATAAATAATAAATATGAAAGTGTGTTATGAAGATTGGATATAAGGATATTATCACGGCTGTTGGCGTGTTAATCCCTCATTATGCATCAATATAATGAAAAAACCATATAAATATTCCAAGACATCCTCCAACATGCGCCCTTCATTTGTCTGCTATGCAGATATCTTGGGATACACGCATCTTAGTAATGAGGCCGTCAAATCAGGACAAGGCGAACAATTTCTTTCAAAATTAAGAAAAGCATTATCTGAGGCGTATAAACGCGTAAAAAAACACGCCAAAGGGTGGCGTGGAAATGATGATTTTTTCTCAATAAAAATATTTACCGACAATATTGTGGTTGGTTATCCAGTCCCAAACTATAAAAAAGATTACGGCGAATCAGAATTGGGGGATATTTTTAGTATTTTTGCAGAGTTTCAAGTTGGTCTAGCATTGGAAGGATTCATGATAAGAGGATAGCGTTCGGGAAACATTACATGGATAATGAAATTGTTTTCGGTGATGCACTTCTTGAAGCAATAGCCCAAGACAAGGGAGGTGGACCTCCTCGTATTTCTCTCGCTCCTTCGGCGGTTAAAATACTCCAGCGTCAATTAGGATTTTATGGGAAAACTTATTGGGCACCTCAGTACCGTGACACACTTGCAGATTCAGATGGAACATTTTTTTTGAATTATCTTGATGAAGCATTTTTGGCATTTCCCGATGGAGGTATTTTTTTTGAAGTCATTGAAGGGCACAAAAATACAATTATTGAAGGTTTGAAAAAATACAAAGGCAACTCTGGCGTAAGAGCAAAATATGAGTGGGCTGCAAGGTATCACAATTTCATTTGCCAGGAATTTGCTGAAAATCATCCCATTCCAAATAATCCTGATGCAGACGAAATTCTTGTTTCTGCGGCTGAAGAGGCACAATTATTAACTAATTATCGCATAGATATCGAAACGTTCGCTGCTATACCGAGCAGAATTAACCTCAAGCCTATAAAACCTTATGAATAAAGGACTGCACAACAAAAAATCAAGCGGACGCAAAAAGCCGCACCGCTTATTTAAGCGTTAGGTATATAATAAACTAAAGTAATGAATCAAACCCAAAAGATAGATATTTTCACTCGCTTAAATAGAAGAATGAACGGGTTAAAAAGATTAGGTGAAATATTATCTGATCCTATCCCTGGACAAAATAGGGATACTATTAGCCGTGTTGCAGTCGAAGGGAGATCTATAACAAATATTATTCAAAATCTTAGAAGTGTTATTGATAATTTTGATGTGTGGTATCAACCATTTGTTGTTGAAATGAGTAATGATCCCCTTTTAAAATATTTTTATCAACTTAGAACTAGTACGCTTAAGAAAGGAGATGACAAAATAAAAGGGGTTAGAGTAAGCGCAAGATCAAATGCTTCAATATCCCTAAATCCAAAAGGTATTGATGTAAAGTATATAGATGATAATAATATAGAGCATATTCTTTTTCATCCACAACCACAAAATACAATTTCAAAATTCTTGGGTGATCAGGAGGGAGGAAGTGGTTTTGTTTTAAAAACTCCCGATGGTAAAGAGATTAAACAATATGTCTATATTCCCTCTAACGCAGCAGATATAGATGTTTTTTTTGAAAATCCACCAAATATACATTTGGGTAAAACTTTACCAGATAAATCCCCGAAATACTTATGTCAATTATATATAGACTATCTTACGAAATTGGTCAGCAAAGCTGAGGGAAAATTTCTGTCGGATTTGGATAAATAATAAAACGAGTGAATAATTTTTTACCTAACATTCGCGTGGAGCCGACGCTTAAAGCTGTCCAATTTTGTCAGATTTATGAGTTTTCTTATAATTGAACTTATTAAAAGGTTCACGCCTCGTTCGTTTAAAGACCAAATACTCTGAAAACATGAATAATTGCCGGAATATTAAAAAGGAGTGAATCTTCGAGGAGTACTTATCCTGCTGACACAAAAATCCCTGCAAACTCATTGCAATGTTTCGTGAAAATATTGACAGGGAAATTTTGATATCATTTTAATAATTTTGTATTTTAAAGTAAAATACATAATATATTAGGATGTGAGTAATGAAGAATGTATTAGGAATGCTATCCAGCCTGCTGGCGTATTATAATAAATAGTTATGAGAGTGCAGCAATAACCATATTTATTACATTATGGAAAACTTTCTAAATTATTTGATAGCGAATACGCCCGCCCTTTTCATCATAATAGGTGCTTTACTACTAATAGCTGCATTAATATTATATCTAAGAGTTAAAGCACGTATAAGAAAATTTATTCCGATTGATTCTGATATAAAAAATCGGCGTAATTATCAGAATAAATATAAAGAATATAGAAAATCAAAAAAATGGGAAGATTTAAAAAATGTTGCATTGAAAACAGCGAATAACACTTGTGAAATATGTGGGAAATCTGCACAGGTTGTTCATCATAGGACTTATCCCGCAAATTTCAAAGATGACAACCTTGATAATCTGCAAGTGCTATGCAAGGACTGTCATTATAAGATTCATAAAAAACAGATAGAACATAAAAAGAAAGAAGCATTATTATCTGAATCTGTACTATCAGGTAAGCAACATTTTCGTATAGAAGTAAGGGAAGCAAAAAACCAATCAAAGTACGTTGTTTTTAGTGAATTAAGAGCTGACGAAAAAGGCAGATCCGACGATATCAGAATTATTATCTTCGAGGAAAATATGGGTAAAGTCATTAAAGCTTTTACTAAAGCAATCAATTATATTTTAAGCAGAAGGAATTAAAAAATAGGAATAACCATTGCATGCTCCTGACGGTGGAAACAGTTTTTTTATTGATAATTTGAAGAGTTTATATTGTATTTTTGAAATGTTTAAAGGACATTAAAACCACATTCATCGTAAATGATGCGTTTACCGTTAGCCTGACCAATTCTTGGAGACTATGAAAAATTGTTGGAGCATCAAAACGTATTGGCACTTCGGGGGTATAAAAACCACTGACGCAAAAAATCCCGCAAATTTCTAACAAGATTTTTGATAAGATAATTGACAACATTTTTTTTATTAATTTTTTAACAGATAGTTTTTTATAATGAAATAAATATTAAATATGGATATGTGTTATGAAGATTGTATATAAGGATATTATCACGCCTGTTGGCGTGTTAATCCCTAGTTAAAAGGCACTAATGGTATGAATCAAAACATTTGGATTGAATTAGAGCAGACCATCGAAGATCAACTTAAACTCCAGGTTGATCTTTCTTTAGAACGTCATCACAATTTCATGCTCAAACATGGCCTTTCCGATTGCCAAAAAGTCATGGATATTGGAACGGGTAACGGCCTTTTTCTTTCAAAAGTCGCTGAAAAACATACCCAAATCCAGTTTCATGGCATCGATAACAAACCTCACATGATCGAAAAGGCCAAAACCAGACAATTGCTCAACTGCGTCTGGTGTCTTGGCGATGCTTTGGAACAAGAGACGCGAATTGCCCTGAGCACAATCAATGGCATCTTGATGCGTTACTTTGTCCTGCACATGCCTAATACACGTGAAGCCTTTTTACAAATTTGTAAAACAGTACAAAACGGCACCAAACTCTGGATATTTGACCTCGATTTGGATCATTACATCTGTAAACCAGAACAACCTGAGTTTATCTTAATCCGAGATATTGTTGAAACATTCTGTGACCAACATTCGGTAGAAATCCGGATCGGCACCAAACTACCGCCTATCTTGGATGAGGTGGGTTTCAAGGTAACAGATATCGAGTTCGAGCCTTTCAACAATCAGGAAATCGACCATCAGCGTTTTGCAGAGTACGTTTTTCGTGAAGCATCTCTTTATAATCATTTTTTGGGGAATGACCCTGATTCAGAAGAAATGGAAAGAATTGAGAACTTTCTTTTCAACGTTATGGATCAAAACAAACATTTCGTGCAATACGGAATGGTCATGATCAGTGCGGAGAAAGTGTAGTGCTTTTTAACAAAACGCTGCACCCGACAGCGGCACCGCCGCTGCTGGTGAGCTTCACGTTAGGCGCTTACTGTCATAACGTGGATATGTGTGCCCTGTCTCTGATCACTTGAAGATTAATCAATCCGGAAGCATAGAAAATGGGAAAAGGATCCAAAACTACAGCATCTAGAAAGTGGTCAGCAAAAGTGACCCACGAGAGCTATGCACTGGATCTGGAAGAAGGTGTCTTTACCTGGAGAGATCCAAAAAGGATTGCACTGTCTCTTAAGAAGTCGGCAGATACCAGCAAGCACCGCAAGGCTCCGCCGTTTCGTTCTGCCATGTCCATGCTGGTGTTCTATATTAATCGAGCAGGTAAGAATTTGGACAAGGACCAGAAGCGTATTCTGGAAAATGCAAAGGATGAGTTGCGCAAATTATATTGTAAGGTCTGATAATTCTGTGCGGCTTGAATGTCCCAATCATCCGAATCCATCGGCTAACATTCCGCCGAAGATGGGCAATGTCATGGCACTTTGAGCTTTTAACAAATTTTGGGTTTATTTGGCATTAACCAAGGACCCTTTACCCTGCTAGCTGGTGATGGCGGATGTTCAAGTAAGCCTTCGGCAGGTGTTTCATGAATTTGACAATGTGGTCAGCCCTTGACAATAGACATTTTCGCCTAATAAATCACTCCACTTGACCGCCAACAGCGTGGCGCTTTTTGAAATGCTCTACCTCGCATCAAAGTAGGTGGTTTTTCAAGGTTCAGTACCTCGCAGTGTTGGCAGCAAGTGACCTCTGTCGTTAGTCATTCATAGCAAGCAGTTCTTTTACTTTAGCATTCACAAAAGTAAGAATTGTACATTATATATGATCAAACGCTCAATGTGTTAACGAACCTTGAATGTCCCTAATAATTTTTTACTTCTGCCTTTTTTACAAATTGTGAATTTAATTCCTAAAATGCAGAGGTAGATTTTGATAAACCCTAACTATCCCTAAAAAGAAGTTTCTTATTTCTTCATTTACACTGAGAATTCAAACGAATCAGGCAACAGTTCAGATATATTTTTTACCACATAGTCATCTTCATTTCTGGCTATGATGATCTTTAGATCGCGAGTAAACTCCGAAATAACCTGCCTGCAAATCCCGCATGGGAAGGGAAAGTTTTCACCCTCTGCATAAATTGCCAACGCTTCAAATTGAGTATCTCCATTTTTGATCGCATCAAATAATGCGACCCTCTCTGCACACATTCCGGCAGGAAATGATGCATTTTCAATATTGGTTCCGGTGTAAATTTTTCCATTCTTTGTAAGCAGTGCAGCTCCTACTTTATATCTGGAATAGGGAGAATAAGAGCGGGTAGAAGCTTCTTTTGCTGCTTTTATAAGTTCTTTAATGACCATAACATCTCATTTCTTGAATAATTACTAAGGTAAAAAAAACAAATCATCATCTTGTATGCAAGCTTTTTATTCATTTTCATGAAAGCTATTTAGAGATTGGTGATCGACAGACTAATAATGATACTTCTTCCCTTTAAGAATTGTGAATGCCCGGTAAAGCTGTTCGAGTAGAATGATCCTCACCATTTGATGGGTGAAGGTGAGCTGTGAAAGTGCGAGAAGCTCATCGGATCGATGCTTCACTTCATCAGAAAATCCATAAGGACCGCCGATCAAAAAATAAAGGGGCTTATTGTGAGTAACAAGTATCTTGTTCAAGTGCTGGGCAAAAATTTTTGATGTATATTCTTTCCCGCTTTCATCAAGTGCAATTACATAACACTGGTTCGGGAGTTTGTTCAGCACTGCTTTTCCTTCTAATTCCTTGATCTTATCAACAGATTGATTCTTTGTATTTTTTGGTGTTGACACGGTTTTGATTGTAAGAGAACAAAAACCGGAGAGCCGTTTTAGAAATTCGCTTTCGGCCAGTGAAATATACTCATCCTTATTTTTGCCGATTGCAAGGATCGTGATATTCATCAATTATACAGTTCGAATATCTTTATGATGTTTCTGAATATAGGTTACTTTTTGGTGAAATTCCTTGATATTCGTGGCTCCGGCATAAGAAAATGCAGAGCGGAGTCCATCCTCAATATTGCGGATCACGTATTTTGCAGGCCCTTTATAATCAATAGTTGTGCTGACGCCTTCCACGTTTCTCTTCTCATCATTTCGGAGCTGTTTGGATTCGAGACTCGCAGAACCTCGATAACGTTTGTACAAATTATAATTCGGGAAATTTCCTTCTTTATGGATCGTGCCAGGCGTTTCTTTACATCCTGCAAAAAGTGCTCCAATCATCACAGAATCTGCTCCAACTGCCAGGGCTTTGGCAACGTCTCCGGAATTCTGTATTCCGCCATCTGCAATAACCGGTATATCGTATTTTTTTGCCACGCTGCAAGCATCCTCGATAGCAGTTACCTGCGGCACTCCGAATCCGGTATTGATACGAGTTGTACACATCGAACCGGGTCCGATACCGACTTTGATCGCATCTGCTCCATTTTCACACAAGAATTTTGCAGCATCAGCAGTGGCAATATTTCCAGCGATAATGTCCACGTTGAATTTTTTGCACATATTGATAGTGTCTGCCATCAGCTTATGATGACCATGTGCAATATCAATGCAGATGATCTGAGCTCCTGCATCGATGAGAACTTTCAAACGTTCCTTATTTTCTCCGGAAACACCGATAGATGCAGCCCTGATCGGGTTTTCAGCAAGGCGAAGCCGCTCAATAATACTTGCTTCTTCATCAATGGAAAAGAATCTGTGAATAACACCGAGCGCTCCGAATCCACTGAGCACATTTGCCATATCGTATTCAGTTATTGTATCCATATTTGCAGAAAGAATGGGCAATTGGATTTTGAAATTTTTAGTAACCCTTGTTGAGAGGTCCACATCACTTCTGGAAAGTATTTCCGAGTAATTAGGAATTAGCAGAATATCATCGTAAGTTATTCCAATTTGTGCCATTATACTCCTTTTATGCGCAGATAATTCCCAGCGCCACTGAGTGTAGTTTTGTCCAAGCATCATCTGCACGTGAGGTTATAAGGATCGGAACCTTAGCTCCCATTATCACATGAGCAACACGCAGATGAGCGTAATAGGTCATTGCCTTTCCAAATATATTTCCTGCTTCGATATTAGGCATAATGAGAATATCAGCATTGCCTGCCACAGGTGAAACTATCTCTTTTATATTTGCTGCATGTTCTGAAACAGCAACATCGAGAGCAAGGGGACCTTCAACCACACAACCGGTGATCTTACCCTCTTTATACATTTTTGTTATCTCCGCTGCTTCTATTGTGGGGGGCATTGTGGGATTGACAACCTCGAGAGCGCAGAGTAATGCAACATTCGGACAGGGATTCTCCAGTCTATGGGCTACATATACAGCATTGTTTATCAGAGTAACTTTTTCATTTACATCCGGGTAGCGCACTATACCACCATCAGTCATGAGTGTCAGCCGGTCTTTTGTTTCAATAACAAGCACATCGCTGAGAATGTTTCCCGTAAAAAGCCCTTTCTCTTTATTGAGCACACCTTTTATGAGTTCTCCCGTCGTTGTTGCTCCCTTCAAAATGAGATCTGCTTTATTGTTCAGCACTGCATCAACAGCGAGTTCCACGCACTTCACCGGATCAGTTTCATCTATGATCTCAAAAGCATCGATGAGACTTTCTTCTGACATCGAAATATAATCGATAATCTGTGCTTTATCACCAATAAGAAGAAAATCTCCGATCCGCTCCTCTTTTGCAAGTGTTGCACAATAGACTGCAGACATTGTGTGAGCAGCAGGAATTACAACTCTTTTCGGGGGAAGTTTCCTCACTTTATCAAGCAGTTCATCAAAATTTTTTATCATATATTCTCTGCAGTTATTTCAACTGTCCTGCTATAAATTTCATGGATTTTGTGAACCATCTATCAATTTCCTTTTCGTTTTTTTCTGTTATAGGGAAAGGGATCACATGATCATAGTGATAGGGAAAATCAAAGGATTTTACTTTGATGGGGATTTTGTTATCATGTCCATGCAATGAAAGCTCAACTTCGATCGAGGGCACAACTTCATCCTTTTGAAGAGCTAAAGCAGATATTCTTTTTGCGATTTTTTTAAATCGATTTTCGCGGAAAGTGATCATCCTGTTATAGTCAAGCATGCTCTTAAAATATTTTCCTATATGATGAAGATCGCTGAAATAATGTGCCAGCCGTTTGTCACGCTTAAGCTCGACTTCCAGATGCTCAATGAAGAAAGAATAGATCGCGACATTTGCTTCGCTGTCCAGAATATATTTGGAAGCCGGCGACATTCTGTTGAGGAGCGGTCCGCCGCAGAACATACAAAGTTTTGAATTTTCAAAATAACCATTTTCATTTACCATGAGCATCAGTTCTGCTAAAAAAGAACCAACCGAGTAAGAAAAGAAATCAATATGCGCATCCTTGTGAATATGAGGATGGTCACCGGTACGAACCTGATTTATCAACTGCAGAATATCATAGTAGGTTTGCAGCCCAGACCAGAAAAATCTTTGTGGGAGAAATTGCAGACGGGTGCTGATCGCAGCATTTGCAAGAGAGGAATTCGTCACCTTCGGGTAGAATTGTTTCCGTTCCTTGCACACCTTGTTCATGAATCTTGGATCTGCCCAACTTTCAGGAGCTCTGTTCATATGAAATGCAGTGGGGAAAAGGATTAATGTTTTACCAGTATATTCGACCAATTTATGCGCCCATGGCAGGTATTTTTCCCAGCTTTTTTCATTCAAACCATGTAGCAGGATAATAACTTCCTTTGATTTCTTCAAAGTAAAAGGTTTGAAGATCGGGTAGGTGAAAAATATATTTTCTTCAATACGCGAATCGTCAATGCGCAGGAGTTCATCGAGATGTGGAGCAGAAACCTTGCTATCTAATGAATAGGAATCTTCAAAACTCTCATTATGGATCTGGCAATGATAATGCTCCTCACCGGGCAGAATGTCATAATTAAAGGATTCAAAAGGAGTGTTGAATATATTCTGGCGGAATTTTTTAAGGGTAATAAACTCATCCTTCTGATTGAACCTGTCTCTTAAATAGAGATAATCATCACGGTAACTCATTTCTATTAAGTGCTCCTTCGACCTTTATTCGGCAGTGGACACTGCTTTTAATGTGGTTAATTAATGTTGTAGAACTGAATACACGTCAAGAGATTTGAAACGTAACCGCCTCGATTTTCGCGAGTGAAACTATAGAAAAATAAGTAATGTATTTTATCAGAAATGGACACACTCAGTGTAATATGAAATTATCGTATAACGTTTAGTATATGTTTCGGGGCTTTGGCAGTGTGTTGGCCTTGTGCGGCATTGAAATATATACATTGTTATACCACGTTATTTCTTTATATATTCTCAGCTATTGTTTCAATTATTTTATCAACAGTTTCAACATTAGCAAGTCCGGAATTTTCCTCAAAAGTAATTCGTGCTTTTCCAGTCTGTTGGCTGATTGCTACATCAGTATATGGAATATAACTTTTAACTATTCCGATGAGTGCAGCTTTATTCATTGCCGTGGTTCCTTGAATGGAAGTAACCTCAGGCTTTATAATAACAGGACCACCACTATTGCCAGGGAAAACTAAAGAATCAATTGTAAATGAATCACTTCTACTTTCGAAGACGTCTCTAATTCTAGCAATGATTCCTCCTCTTACAATAACATGTTGTCGGTCAGAAGGCATCATACCCATAGGAAAGCCTAATACATAAATAAAATCTCCTTCGCTAACTTGTTGATCAATCATGTCCTGCTTAACAAGTATGTTAGATTCTGATTTGAAATATGAAAATTTCATTCCAGCATCAATGAGCATTTGACCATTTAGACAGATAACAGCAACATCGACATTTGCATTTGGATGTCCTGTCCAAATGAAAGACCAATCTGGTTTTTTTAATGCGATTGGGAAATCGGTAGCAGCTTGACCGTTTTGTGGATTAAATCTAATTATTATATTTTCCTGATTTTGCAGGACGTGTTTATTTGTTATTAGATGTATCTTATAATCTGACTTTGTAGGATCATCTGCATTTATATTTTTAAATGTAGCAAAAATGAATCCTGTGCCAATCCATTGCTTTCGCATCGATGCACCTGCTCCAATTTGTTTTCCAATTGCAATAACAGTGTCGATAAAAAATGGTGGTATTAATGCCATAGTTGTTTTCTTATGTGGTATAACGTTTAGTATATGAAAAGTAGGCGATTGCGTGGCAATTCACTATCAAGTTACGCAAAGGTTGAAGCGGGCTACAACCCATGAATTTACTACACTCCCGCCTATTTTTTATATACATTGTTGTGGTTAGTTTTTTTCAATGTATGAGTTCACTCTAAAAACCTTTCAATATAGTTCACAAAATACTTTACACAAAGTAATGATCAAATATTAGTATGGTTAAATAAGTAATATTTTTTAAGGAAATCACTATGTTTCATACGAACGAAAATCATATACAGCA